>NZ_JBHFCS010000003.1:0-321019 GCF_044143025.1 Pseudomonas sp. TR47
AGTGCATCTTGCCCAGCGAGCAGTTGCTGGAAGACATGATCGTCAGCGCCCCACGGCTGCTGTCGGAAGAGTGGATGTTGATCGGCCGCCAGGAAAGCACCGGGCTGGGCGGGCGGATTGACCTGCTGGCCATCGCCCCGGATGCCTCCCTGGTGTTGATCGAACTCAAGCGCGACCGTACCCCGCGTGATGTGGTGGCGCAGGCGTTGGACTATGCCTCGTGGGTGGAAAAACTGGCCGCCGAGGATATTGCCGCCATCTACAAACGCTATCGCCAGAACGCCGATTTTGCGAAGGACTTTCAGGCCTACTTCGGCCTGCCGTTGGATGAAGAGGCGCTCAACCAAAGCCACCAGATCATCATCGTCGCGTCCGGGCTGGACGCCAGCACCGAGCGCATCGTGGCGTACCTCAGCGAGCGGGATATCGCCATCAACGTGCTGTGCTTTCAGGTGTTCCAGCAGGGCGCGCAACAGCTGATCAGCCGCTCCTGGCTGCTTGACCCTGTTGAAACCCAGGCCAATGCCAGCAACACCCGCAGCGATGGCCTGAGCGAGCCGTGGAATGGTGAGTTCTATTGCTCGTTTGGCCACAGTTCCACGCGTTCTTGGCTGGATGCGCAAACCTTTGGTTTTATCTGTGGCGGTGGCGGCACTTGGTATAGCAACAGCCTGAAGATGCTCGCCCCCGGCGACCGAGTGTGGGTCAATATTCCGCAGCAGGGCTACGTCGGCGTCGGCCGCGTAACCGGGCGGGCCACAGCGGCCGCAGACTTCACCGTGCCCCACAACGGCGTCGATACGCCGGTGCTGCAAGCCGCAACACGCGGCACCTACCACGCCGAATACAGCGATGACCCAGCGCTGTGCGAGTACTTCGTGCCCGTGGAATGGCTGCAAACCGTGCCGGTTGAACAGGCCATCAAAGAAGTCGGTCTGTTCGGCAACCAAAACACCGTCTGCCGCCCAACCACACCCAAGTGGCGCTGGACGATAGAGCGGTTGAAGGTGCGCTTGCTCCACAAGTCGCAATAAGTATGTGACTCATTGCGGAAAAGCTGTCGGCTTTGGCCTAGCGATCTAAATCGCGACCTGTAATCCGCCTCAGCCAAACAGATAACGAGTCAGCCGCGGTCGTAGAATTCACCCGCTGGATAATTCAATTGGTGGATACGGTAGGCTCTATTCTTGGACGTGTCGTACTTCTACCCCCTTGACAGGAAACCAATTTAGGTACCCTGATCAATTCGCATCCGACCTAGATGATTCGGAAAATCAGATAAATGACTACGAGACCTCTACCTTGTCCGCAGAGCAGACGGCATTCCAGACGGTATTCCACGTAGCAGCAAAGAATAATGAATAGGTCTTAAAATCAATGCAATGACCTGGAAATTCAAATCCCCCCGGCCCAGCAAACAACCAATCCAAGCGTCCCCGGAAGTCTTTTTTGACTGCCTCCAATCCATGTTTATGTCCGAACCTAAACCTTTGGCGTATCCCCCACCCCATCCCCAACTATCCTAACCATCCAAGCCCCCACCCCCGCCCTCCCCTTGGAGAACCAACCGTGCCCAACGCAGGAAGCGCCCCCCACCACCCTGGCGCAGTAATCTGGCTAACCGGCCTCTCCGGCGCAGGCAAATCTTCCCTGGCAAACGCCCTGGCCCTACGCCTGAACCATTTAGGCCACCCCTGCTACGTTCTCGACGGCGACGCCCTGCGCCACGGACTGAACTCCGACCTTGGCTTCTCCCCCGCCGACCGTCATGAAAACAACCGCCGTACCGGCGAGGTGGCAGCGCTGTTCGCCGATGCCGGGCTGATCTGCATCGCCGCGCTCATTTCGCCTTACCGCGCCGACCGCGCAGCCGCGCGCCGGGCGTGCAAGGCCGGGTTTCATGAAGTGCATGTCAAAGCGGACCTGGCCACCTGCGAAGCGCGCGACCCCAAGGGGCTATACCGCCGGGCACGGGCGGGTGAGCTGAAGGGGTTCACCGGCATCGATGCACCCTATGAAGCGCCGCTGCACCCCGAACTGGTAGTGGATACCGCTGGCACCACACTGCAAACGGCGCAGGACCTGCTGTTGGGTTATGTCCTCAAGCAGGTCCTGGCGCCCCAAGGTCTCATGACTCCGGCGTGATCTCGCCACGCTGCCAGCGGGCCTCGCTGTTGCCCAGCGCCTGGGCGATGTCGGCCAGCCTGTCGGACGGCAAGGTTGCCGGCAGCGGATCAAGGCCGGCACTGGCGAACAGTTGGCCGTAGCTGTTGCGCAACTCGGCGTAGGCCAGGTCGCGGCGCAAGTCTGCCTGCAAGGCGTTGAGCTCACCCTGGATCAGTTCCAGCTCACCAATACCTTGGGCCTGGTGGCGGTTGCGCAGCTGTTCGACGATCTGTTGATCAAGGGCAACCATCTGCTGGCTGGTGGCGAACTGGCGACGGGCCTCGCTGTAGTTGGCGTTGGCCACGTACAGTTGGGCCAAAATGGCCATCGACATGGCCTGGCGGCGTGCCTCTACCACCTGCTCACCGGCCTTGGCCACATCGATCGAAGCCGGGCCGGACAACACGTTGAACAGGTTCCAGGTGACCTTCACGCCATAGTCGGCCCAGTGCTGGTTGGTCAGGAAGCTGTTGCTGTCGTAATGCCCGCCAGCGGAGAACTCCAGGCCCGGCAACATGCGCAGCATCGCCTTGCGCACCTCGGCGGCGCTGATGCGTGCCTGGTAGTCCTGTTCGCGCAGCTCGGGGCGTGAGGCAAGCGCCTGCTGCTCAAGGCTGTCCAGCCCGACCTTGAGCTCGGGCACGCTGTAGTCGTCGCTGGCCGCCAGGGTCAGCTCGGTGCCCGGCGGCAAGTTGATCAGCGCGCCCAATTCGGTCTTGGCCAGCGACAAGGCGCGGCGCTGTTCCTCCAGCTGGCGTGTGGCTTCTATCAGCGAACGCTGGTAGTTGAGCGCCTGGATCTGGTCGCCAATGCGCTGCTCGCCCATACGCTCGCTGTTGTCACGCGCCTGCTCAACCCGCACCATCAGCGCATCAATCTGCTTGAGCAGGCGTTCAGCGGCAACCGCCCGCCAGTAGGCCGAGCGCACGTCCTGGATGATGGTCTGCACCACCTTGCGCCGGCGCTCCTGCACGATCAGGCGCTGGTCGCCCTGCTGTTTGGCGCTGACATAGCTGACACCGAAGTCCAGCACGTTCCACACCATGGTCAGGTCCGCCACGTCGCGGTCGCGGTCCTGGGAGGTGGAGGGTTCCAGCGACTGGGTGTTGGTCAGCACGCTGCGGCTGCTGGCGGCGCTGGTGTTGCTGCGCCCTGCATACCCCGCCGACATCGCCATGCGTGGCAGCATGTCGAACGTGGCCAGGTCTACCTGGCGCTGGGCCAAGGCTTCTTCCATCACCTTCAGGCGCGCCTCCAGGTTGTACTTGACCGCGCGGGCCATTGCCTGGTGCAGGGTCAGCGGACCTTGCAGTGCCTCCTGGCCCTTGAACATGCTGGCCAGGTCGTCACGCGCGCGCTGTTCGCTGACGCTGCGCTCGATCGGCTGGGTCTTGACCGCACAACCGGTCACTGTCAGTGCCAACATGCTGATCGCAAATATCCTTGATGCCTTGCTCATCCCCACCGCCCCCTGGTACTGCTTTTTGATATCCATTGTGTTGTTATCCGCCATGGCTCTGGCTCACGCCTCGGGCACGGGTGTATTGATCTGCCCGAGCGCCAGCGCCAGCTCCCTGACCTGGCGCTGCTCGCCCTCCTTGAATGCCTGCAACTGCTGCCCCAGCGTCGGCGCACCTGGCTGCCCTTCGCCACCCTGGCGCCAGGGTTTACCACCGCTGAGCTCATACTGGCCGCCATCGTCCGGCAGCGTCTTGTCGAAAATATTGGCCAGGCTGCTGGCGCCGAACACGCTGGCATCACCACCGCCAAAGCCGAGGAAACCCGCCCCGGTGCCGTTGCCGATGGCGGAGCCGCCCTGCTGACCTGCGAACACCTGGGCAAGGTAGCTAGGCGCCAGGCCCCCCTCACGGATAAAGATGCTGCCCAGCGGCGGCAGCCCACCGCCAGCACTGGGCACTTCGAACAACGGTACTGGCAGCAAAGGTGACTGGAACGCCGAGAACGCTGGTGCAGGTGTACCGGGCAGTGGTAGAGGCTGGCCGGCCAGACTTGGCGGCGCGGCCGGGTAGGCCAGGAACTGCGGGTCACCGCCCGTGCTCTGCAGCACACTGCCCTGGCCGACGAAACCGCCCTCCAGCCCGTTGCCAGCCATGTCACTGATAGCCGTGCCGCTGGTGTTCAAGGCCAATGCCAGGCTGCCGCTGCCGGCAACCCCGGCGATATTCACCTGCCAGGTACGGCTGTCGAGCTGCACCAGTGATTGCAGGGTGCCGCTGGCGTTGCCGCTCGATACCAGTTGGAAGTCGCTCAAATCAACGCCGCGAACCTCTTCACTGAAGGTCACGGTGAACCCCTGGCTGCCGTTGCCATTGACTGGCGTCGGCACGATCGACTCGACGCTCGGCAAGCGTGTATCGACGATGATTCCAGTGCTGTCGCCAACCGCCCCCAGCCCTGGCTGCAAGGCATTGCCGGCAGCGTCGTGCAAGGCCGCGCCATTGGCTGCCAGCCCCACTACCTGAATGCCGTCGGCATCGTTGTCGCCAGCCTGGATGCGGTACTGGAACACCAGCGTCGGCGTGCCGGAGCCAGCGACGAAATCGGCATACACCGTACGCCCACCCACATCCAGTGCCAGTTGCGGGGCGCCATCGACGATCACCGCTTCGCTGGTATCGACCACGAAGGTCAGCGTATCGCCGGTGTTGTAATGCACTCCCACCGGCACGCTGACGCTATTCACCGTGGGGGCGTCATGGTCGATGTTGTACACCGCGCCGGTCAGGCCACCCGTCAGCAGGTTGCCGGCCACATCGCTGATAGCGGTGCCAGCGGCCTTCAGGTTCAAGCCCAGGGTACCGGTGCCGCTGACACCGCTGGCGGTGATCTCGTAGACGCCATCGCTTATCTGGCGCAGGCCACTGAGCGTAGCGCTGGCGGTACCGCTGGTGACCAGGCTGAAGTCGGCCAGGTCAACGCCGTTGACCCGTTCGCTGAAGGTGACGGTGAAGCGCACGCTCTGCGCGTTGCTCGGGGATGGGTCGAGGGTGACGATGCCGACGGCTGCAGGTGCCAGTGTATCGACCAGCACCTTGCTAGTGTCGGCGACGCCATTCAAGGCCAGGTTCATTGCATTACCTTGGGCATCGCTCAGGGTGGCTCCATTGGCCGACAGGCCGGTCACGCGGATGCCGTCGCTGTCATTGTCGCCGGCCTGGACGATGTACTGGAACACCAGCGTCGGCGTGCCAGCACCCGCCATCAACTCGGCGAACACCGTGCGCCCGCCGACGTCCAGGGCCAGGCGTGGCGAACCGGCCACCTGCACTGCTTCACTGGCATTGACCACGAACACCAGCGCATCGCCGGCGTTGTAGGAAACGCCCGCCGGCCCACCGACACTGGTCACGCTAGGGACGCGTGTGTCGATGGTGTAGTTGTTAGAAATGCTGCTACCCACACCGGCGTTGCCAGAGGCCGTGGCAACTACGCCACTGTTGTCCAGAGAAACAAGGTTACTGGTGTCTTCGACATTGCTGGTCGGTGTCAGCGTTGCGGTCCAGGTGATGCCACCGTCCAGGCTGCTCAGATTGGTCAGTACACCATTGGCCGCGCTCATGTCAGCCAAGGTAAACCCGCTGACCGCTTCGCTGAACGTGATGGTCACCAGGCTAGACTCGCCCGCCCGCAACGCGTTGTCGGCCACCACGATGGTCGCGGTAGGGACAATGGTGTCGACCGCGTAGTTGCCCGACGAGGTAGTGCCGCTTCCAGTGTTGCCGGCAAGGTCGGCGATGCCCGTGTTGGCCAGGGTGATGACATTGCTGGTATCGCGCACACCCACGGCCGGGGTGAAGGTGGCTGTCCAGGTGATGCCGCCGTCGGCACTGGAAAGCGCGCTCAAGGTGCCATTGGCAACCGTCAGGTCGGCGTTGCTGAAGCCCGTCACCGCTTCGCTGAAGGTGATGGTCACCTGGCTGGTTTCGCCCACGGTCAGGTTGCTGTCAGCGACCACGATGGTGGCGGTCGGGCGTAGGCTGTCGATGGCGTAATTGTTCGAGTCGGTGCTACCGGTGCCGGCGTTGCCAGCCAAGTCCGCCACGCCGGTGTTGTCCAGGGTGACCAGGTTGCTGGTGTCGCTGATGCCAACTGTGGGTGTCAGTGTCGCGGTCCAGGTCAAACCGCCGTCACCGCTGGCGAGCCCGCTGAGGGTACCGTTGGCCACGCTCAGGTCGGCCAGGCTGAGGCCGACCACTGCCTCGTTGAAGGTGATGGTCACCAGCGATGTCTCGCCTGCCGCCAGTTGGCTGTCGGCCACCGCGATGGTTGCCGTCGGGCGCTGGGTGTCAATGGCGTAGTTGTTCGAATCGGTGGTGCCGACACCGGCGTTGCCGCCCTGGCCGACCACGCCGGTATTGTCCAGGGTGATCAGGTTGGAGGCATCGGTGATATTGCTGGTGGGCGTGAAGGTGGCGGTCCAGGTGATGCCGCCATCGGTACTGGAAACCATGCTCAGGGTGCCGTTATTCACCGTCAGGTCGGCATTGTTGAAGCCGGACACCGCCTCACTGAAGGTAATGGTCACCAGCGACGTCTCACCAAGGCGCAACGCAGTGTCGGCCACCACGATGGTTGCCGTGGGGACAATGGTGTCGACCGAGAAGTTGCCCGACGAGGTGGTGCCGCTGCCAGTGTTGCCGGCAAGGTCGGCGATGCCGGTGTTGGCCAGGGTGATGACATTGCTGGTATCGCGCACACCCACGGCCGGGGTGAAGGTGGCTGTCCAGGTGATGCCGCCGTCGGCACTGGAAAGCGCGCTCAAGGTGCCGTTGGCCACCGTCAGGTCGGCATTGCTGAAGCCCGTCACCGCTTCGCTGAAGGTGATGGTCACCTGGCTGGTTTCGCCCACGGTCAGGTTGCTGTCGGCGACCACGATCGTAGCGGTCGGGCGTTGGCTGTCGATGGCGTAGTTGTTCGAGTCGGTACTGCCGGTAACTGCGTTGCCAGCCAAGTCCGCCACGCCGGTGTTGTCCAGGGTGATCAGGTTGCTGGTATCGCTGATACCAGCTGAGGGTGTCAATGTCGCAGTCCAGGTCACGCCGCCGTCACCGCTGGAGAGGGCGCTGAGGGTACCGTTGGCCACGCTCAGGTCGGCATTGCTGAAGCCGACCACCGCCTCGTTGAAGGTGATGGTCACCAGCGATGTCTCGCCTGCCGCCAGTTGGCTGTCGGCCACCACGATGGTTGCTGTCGGGCGCTGGGTGTCGATGGCGTAGTTGTTCGAATCGGTGGTGCCGACACCGGCGTTGCCGCCCTGGCCGACCACGCCGGTATTGTCCAGGCTGATCAGGTTGGTGGCATCGGTGACATTGCTGGCGGGCGTGAAGGTGGCGGTCCAGGTAATGCCGCCATCGCTGCTGCTCACCGCGCTGAGGGTTCCGTTGGCCACGGTCAGGTCGGCATTGCTGAAGCCGGACACCGCCTCACTGAAGGTAATGGTCACCAGCGACGTCTCACCAAGGCGCAACGCAGTGTCGGCCACCACGATGGTTGCTGTGGGGACGATGGTGTCGACCACGTAGTTGCCCGAGGAAGTGGTGCCGCTGCCAGTGTTGCCGGCCAGATCAGCCACCCCTGTGTTGCTCAAGGTGATGACGTTGCTGGCATCCTGCACATTGCTCGACGGCGTGAAGGTGGCCGTCCAGGTGATGCCGCCGTCGCTGCTGGTCAGCCCGCTCAGGCTGCCGTTCGGCGCCGACAGGTCGGCCAGGGTGAAGCCGGCCACTGCTTCGCTGAAGGTGATGGTCACCAGGCTGGTTTCGCCCACGGTCAGGTTGCTGTCAGCGACCACGATGGTGGCGGTCGGGCGCAGGCTGTCGATGGCGTAATTGTTCGAGTCGGTGCTACCGGTGCCGGCGTTGCCAGCCGTGTCCATCACGCCGGTATTGTCCAAGGTGATCAGGTTGCTGGTATCGCTGATGCCAACTGTGGGCGTCAGTGTCGCAGTCCAGGTCACGCCGCCGTCAACGCTGGAGAGCGCGCTGAGGGTACCGTTGGCCACGCTCAGGTCGGCATTGCTGAGGCCGACCACCGCCTCGCTGAAGGTGATGGTCACCAGCGACGTCTCGCCAATCGCCAGTTGGCTGTCGGCTACCACGATGGTTGCCGTCGGGCGCTGGGTGTCGATGGCGTAGTTGTTCGAACTGGTGGTGCCGAAGCCCGCGTTGCCACTGCTCTGGCCCACCACACCGCTGTTGTCGAGGGTGATCAGGTTGGAGGCATCGGTGACATTGCTGGTGGGTGTGAAGGTGGCGGTCCAGGTGATGCCGCCGTCTGCACTGGCAAGCGTGCTCAGGGTGCCGTTGGCCACTGTCAGGTCAGCAGTGGTGAAGCCGGCCACCGCCTCGCTGAAGGTAATGGTCACCTGACTGGTCTCGCCGATACGCAGGGCCGCATCGCTCATCACGATCGTCGCCGTGGGTTGCAGGGTGTTGACCGTGTAGTTGCTGGAGTCGGTGCTGCCGCTGCCAACGTTGCCGGCAAGGTCGGCGATGCCCGTGTTGGCCAGGGAAATGACGTTGCTGGCGTCCTGCACGTTGATCGACGGCGTGAAGGTGGCCGTCCAGGTGATGCCGCCGTCGCTGCTGGTCAGCCCGCTCAGGCTGCCGTTCGGCGCTGACAGGTCGGCCAGGGTGAAGCCGGTCACCGCTTCGCTGAAGGTGATGGTCACCGTGGTGCTTTCACCCACGGTTAGCGTCGTGTCGGCCATCACGATGGCCGCAGTTGGCCGCTGGCTGTCGATGGCGTAGTTGTTCGAATCGGTGCTACCGGTGCCGGCGTTGCCAGCCGTGTCCATCACGCCGGTATTGTCCAAGGTGATCAGGTTGCTGGCATCGGTGACATTGCCGGCGGGCGTGAAGGTGGCGGTCCAGTTGATGTTGTCGCTGGTGCTCAGGCCGCTGAGCGTGCCGTTCTGTACCGTGAAGTCGGCCAGGGTCAGGCCGGTGACGGGTTCGTTGAAAACGATGGTGACGGTGCTGGTTTCGCCAATGGCCAGGCTGTTGTCGGCGACCACGATGGTCGCGGTCGGCCGTACGGTGTCAACAGCGTAATTATTGGAGTCGGTGGTGCCGCTACCGCTATTGCCGGCAGCGTCGGCCACGCCGGCGTTATCCAGGGTGATCAGGTTGGTGGCGTCAGTGACAGTGCTGGCGGGCGTGAAGGTGGCGGTCCAGGTAATGCCGCCATCGCTGCTGCTCACCGCGCTGAGGGTTCCATTGGCCACGGTCAGGTCGGCATTGCTGAATCCGCTCACCGCCTCGCTGAAGGTGATGGTCACCAGGCTCGTTTCGCCAATGCGCAAGGCGGTGTCAGCGACGACGATTGTCGCTACCGGGCGTTGGGTATCGAGGCTGTAGTTGTTCGAGTTGGTAGTGCCGGAGCCGGCGTTGCCAGCACTGTCAGTCACCCCCGTGTTGTCCAGGGTGATGAGGTTGGTCGCATCGGTAATGTTGCTGGTCGGCGTGAACGTCCCGGTCCAGGTGATGCCGCCATCGCTGCTGCTTATCGCGCTCATAGTACCGTTGGCCACGGTCAGGTCGGCATTGCTCAAGCCGGTCACCGCCTCGCTGAACGTGATCGTCACCAGGCTGGTTTCGCCGATGCGCAAGGCATTGTCGGCGACCACGATAGTAGCGGTGGGGCGCTGCGTGTCGATGCTGTAGCTCGGCGACACTGTGGCGCCACTGCCAGCATTGCCCGCCAGGTCAGAGACGCCGGCATTGTTCAGGGTGATCGTCGCACTGGCGACAGTGGTGTTGGCGGAGGGGGTAAAGGTCGCACTCCAAGTGAGGCCACCATCACTGCTGCTCACTGCCGACAACGTACCGCCCATCACCGTGAGGTCAGCATTGCTGAAGCCAGCCACCGCTTCGCTGAAGGTGATGGTCACGTTCGATGTGTCGCCGACTCTCAGTGCGGTGTCACTGAGGCTGATGGTAGCGGTCGGCGGCACCGTCTCGCGGACACTGACCTGCACCGTGGCGGTACTGGAGGTGGCGCCATCGCCGTCGCTGACGGTTACCGAAACTGATCGGCTGGCCTGGCCGATGCCATTGCCGGCATTACCGTTGTCATACGTGATACTGCGCACCAGCGCCTGTACCGACGCGGCCGTGGCATTGGCGTTGAACGTCACCACCAGGCTGGCGCCGCCGGTGCCGCCGGCAACGGTGCCGATGGCAACCCCGCCGTAACTCACCGTATTGCCGCTGAGGCTGATCTGCCCGGCGCCGTTACCCACGCTGAGGATGCCCAGGGTATCTTCCCCGGCTACGCCATTGGCGCTGACCGAGGCCGTTAGGTTGCCACCGCCGAAGTCGGCCGAGTCACTGTCGCTGACCGTGGCATTGCCGTTCGCGTCGATCAGTATCGCGCCATTGCCCTGGGTGAATGCCGTGCTGTCGCCGTTGAGGTTGCCGATCACCGGTGCGCTGTTCTGCGCCAGCACGACCACCGAAGCGGTACGCGTAGTACTGCCCATGTCATCGTTGACGCTGACGGTCACGCTGCGCGTGCCAGTGGTATAGGCAGCCGCCGCGTTGCCATAGGCCACCGATGCAAGAATCGCCCGGTACTGGGCCAGGGTGGCGACACCGCTCAGGGTCAGCACCGCGCTGCCCGAGCCGCTCACAGTAATGCCGAAGCCGGCGGCCGTGGCGATCTGCGCAGCGGTGAGCGAGAGGGTTTCGTTGGCGCCATCAACCACACCGCTCAACGCCAGGGAGGCACCGCTCACCTGGGTGTCGCCGTCAGTCTGGGTGAGGGAGATGTTCGGCACGATCGCCACTGCGGCGCCGCTGAAGTTGACCGTGCTGTCGTTGCTGCCAGTAGTGGTGTCCAGGTCGACCACTGGTGGTGCCGAATACAGTACCTCGTAGGCACCGATATCCACACCGCCACCGCGTGGCCGCTCGAAACCGCGCAGGTCGGTGGCCGGGGCGCCACTGCTGGTGCCCTGGTCGATGGCGTTGCTGGCCGTGGAAGCCAGGCGGTAATCACCCCCGGCAGCATCGACGAAATTGACCGTGGTGCCGATCAGGTTGGTGGTGCTGGTGTAGCTGCTGCCCGTGGCTGCATCGGCGGCAGCACCGTTGACGGTATTGCCGGTGAGGATGGAGTTCTGCACCGTGATCGTGCCGACCTGGCCGCTGGCCCAGCCAAGGCCGGCGGAGGTGATGCTGCCGCTACCGGTATTGAGAAACACGTTATTGGCAATGGTGCTGTTGACGATGTTCACCGAGCCGCCCACGTTGCTCAGGACGATCACCGCGCCCCCGGCGATGGTGCCGGTAAAACTGTAGATGCCGGTGTTGTTGTAGATCGCCACGTTTTCCAACACATGGTTATTGGCGCCACCCAGGCGCACCAGCGATGACATCGCGGTGCCTCCGACGATACTGGCGCTGTTGTCATGAATGGTGGTGTTGCGCACCACTACCGTGGAGCCGACACTTAGCGCCGAGTTGATCACCGCACCGGCGTTGTTCTGGAAGTTCGAATCTTCAACGGTGATCGAGCCACCGTTGGCACGGATCGCGCCACCGGTGAGGTTGCCCGAGAAGTCACGGAAGTCGAGGTTGCGCACCGTCAGCACGCCGCCGCTGTTGCTCTGCAGCCCCGACGCCTCGGTCGCATCACGTACGCCGTTGTTGTTGACGTCGCCACTGAGGATGATATCGCCTCGGCCGTCGCCATCCACATCACCGTTGATGGTGATGTTGCTGGTGACCAGCAAGGCCGAAGCGGTGGACCAGCGGATGGTCTGGCCACTCAGCGATTGATGGAACACGATGATGTCGCTGCCACTGCCGGCGGCGGAGCCGTTCACCGATGTGTCGGTGTTGGCGGCCTGGATCGCCTCGGCCAGCGAGACAAAGCTATCAACCGCAGTGGACGAGGCATTGGTGTCGGTCACCGTGATGGTCGCCAGCGACGTGTTGAATGCCGTCAGGTCACCACGCTGCACACCAACGCCCGTAGCGACCACGCCGGAGACGGTTTCCAGTTCCCAGTCCTCGCCCGCGCGGTTGCCGGTCGAGTCGGAAGACGCGCCTACATCGGCACCGCTCAGCCGTGCCACCTCATCGACGAACAGCTGACCATCACTTCCCTCGCCGGTGTTGCAGGCGAAAAAGCGGATGTCGCCACCCTCGGCCAGGCTGGCGCCGATGCGCGCCAGGTCGGCCTGATGGCTGGCCAGCTGGTTGGCCCAGATGGCGTTGCCGGCCAGGTACACATAGCCGCTGTCACCGTGGCTGATGATATCGATGGAAGTGACATCGGTACGGCCGTCGAGGTAATCAGCGATCTGCTTGAAACCGTCCTTGCCGTTCTCCAGCACCACCACCTCGACGCCGGCGGGCAGGCCGGCGATGAGCTTTTGATAGTCACTGACGGCGGAATCGACGAACACCACTTCGTGGCGCTCGGCAGCCAGGGTAGCCGGCGCCGTAGCGGGTGCGGCCTGCTGCGCGCTTTCATGGCTCGCGCTGTCCTGGGTACTGGACGTATCGCTGGCGGTAGCGGTGTCCTTGCTGGTGGCCGTGGCAGCGGCTACCTCCGTGGCCTGGGCGCCCTGGTCGGCGACTACGGCCACCGAAGCATCGAACATCATGCGGGGTTCCAAGGCCTGAATCAGGCTCGGCCGGCTCATGGAAACGCTGGGGTTTTGGTTCTTCTTGTTTCGCTTCCAGAATGCCATGCCGACCTCATTCAGCCCTTGGGCTGGTTGATCCTGTAACTGCGCCAGGCAATGGCGCATCCTTGTCGAGAATCCTGACGCACCGCGGGGAGCCGACATGCCCCCCGCGATGAACTGCACTGCTTGCCTTGACTCAGTTACGGCTCGGGAAGATGCCTTCCAGGGCGATGATGAAGTTCATGCCCAGGTAGGGGTTTTGCACAGAAACGGGCAGCGAGGCACCACCCAGGTTGACGCTGGTTTGAGGCACCGTGACGTTGAACGGCTTCAGGCTGGTATTAGGCACGTCACTGGAATAGATATCCGCCGCCGCCCCTGCCCCCGAACTGTCAAAGGACTTGGCCAGCACGTTGCCAGACGAAGGTGCCGCAGCGTTGGCATCGCCTTCCACCGCCGGTATGGCCACCGAAACGGTCTGGGCAGGGATCACCGCCTGCTGCATCGGCATGTTCGACTGCAACAGCGTGACATCGTTGACACCGCCAGCTTCGCCCTGCACCACATCGGCCAGGCCTGGCCCGGTGCCGAAACCGATTGGCCCGCGACCGCGCAGGTCTGGCAGGGCGAAAGTGGTCTTGCCATCACCGCCATACGTAGTGCCAAGCAGTGCGAACAACGCGTTGTTCTGGGCAATGCTCATCAGCTGACCTTGGCAGAATGCCCAACCGCGAGGCGCGAAGTTGCCTGCGAACATCTTGATCTCACCGAGAAACGGATCCATTTGCTGCTCTCCTATGACTACCTGCAAGGCGGACCTGGTGGCCCGCGAAATGGGTTCAGGAACGATGCATCTTCAGGTACAGACCATTGTCCTCGACAACCGCGAAGCCACTGCGCCGATACAGGCGCACTGCCGGGCTGTGCGAAGTGACGTGCAAACCGGCGCTCAGGCCCTGGCGGTCAGCCTGTGCCAGCCACTGGCGCAGCAGACGAGAGCCGATACCCTGGCCCTGCCAGGCGGGCAAAATTGCCATATCAATGATCTGCAGGTGGCTGTCGGCCCATTGCAGGGAAGCACGGCCGATACGTTCGTTGGCGGTTTCGATGATCAGAAAGCAGGCGTCGGGGTAATGCGCCTGGTAATGCAAGTGCTGGGCACGCCACTGCTGGTCGAGAAAATGCTCGATCGTTGCCTGGTCCCACGCCAGCGCGGCCATTTCGGCGGCCCGGGTGGTACCGTACAAGGCGCGCAGAAACACTTGGTCAGCGTCCACCACGGGACGGAGAAGCACTTCAGAGGTCGACATCGGGTCACGCTTCCCTGCTGTAGTTACCCCATGGTGGGGGAGCACTTCCAAGTGGATTGTCCTACACGATGGCGTAGAGCGTAGTCGATTGACGAGGCAAATCGCCACCACTGTGTCGGGCGATTTACACAGTTTCCTCAAACAGGTGTTCGAAGCCTTTTGGCGCCAGTTTTCAGTCGTTATGCAAGCGTATGAATTCCAAGCACTTATAGGGTTCTAGCGCCCATTTACGCACACCTTCAAGTACTTGCTCGCTGGCTTCCTCGCGCTTGCGCTGGCTGTCAGCACTGAAGTTCATGCCCGGTTGCTTGGCGTCGAACGCTGCCACTTCACGCAACCTCGGCACATCGCTGGGCATCACCCCGAACACTGGGGCCAGGCGCCCCCAGATGGCCTCAGGCAGTTCACTGTAGTTGACGGCAATGCCGCCGTGTTCCCGGCATAGCTGCAGGCCGGCCTTGAGGATCTCGCCTACCACCCGGCAGGTGTATTGCACCGTATCCATGCCCTTGCCGCTGCCCAGCAAGGTGTCCAGCAGCGAGGCGCCAAGCAGGCCCGGCACCCGGTGCATGCCGGCCTGGCGCAACTGCGAGACAACGATCTCCAGTGGGTCGCGATAGAGGAAGATCCTCGGCACTTCGGGGTACAGTTCGGCCAGTAAGGGCGCCTCGAACACGTTCCAGGCATCAAGCTTGATCACCAACTGGCGCTCATCGCCCTGGCGCCGCTGGCCGTAGGCTGAAAGCAGTGCGCGCACGCCTTCGGCCTGCCAGTCCTTGGCGCCTGGGTCCTGCAGCGATGCCCTCAGCAGGTTGTCCAGGGGTGGCGGCTCGCTGAGCACGATGTTGCGCGCCTGGCTGGCCAACAGTTGTGCGATCAGCGTGGAGCCACATCGCGAGGCATGGAACACCAGCACCGAAGGTGCCAGGCCTGGGCTGCGCACTTGCCAGTCCAACAGTGCCTGCAAGTTGGTGTCGCGGCGCAGGGCCTGGTTGAACGGCAGGCGTAAGGCCTGATCGACGTCGTCTCGGAAAAACGGCCTGGTCAGGGGCTGCTGGCCAAACCAGCACCAGTCCAGGCGCCACTCAGCCTTGTCACGCCACAGGCGAATGGGCATCCAGCCGTGAAAACCGCCTGACGCATTCAGATTCGCCATTGATCGCTCCATGCTTGCTTGCCTTGGCGCATGGCACTCAGCACCTCGGCTTCGGAAAACACCAGGCCCATGGTTGCACCGAGGGCAATGGCCGCGGCCACGAATGCCCGTGGATCGTCCAGTGTCTGCAGCCTGGCTGCCAGTGCAGGGGTATGCGCCACTTGCTCACGAAAGCGCTCGAATGCCTGCCCTGCCCGCCCTGGGCTCAATGACGGGGTTCGTGCCCGCCCCTGTTCGATCAACCCGAGCAGCCAGTTGTCGGCCAAGCAGTCGAGCACCAGGTGGATACGCTCACCGGGGCCGGGGTTGTGCACCCGATGCGCACGTGACAGGTCGACGAACCAGCACTCGCCAGCCTGCATGGGGACCTGCAGGCCGTCGACGATAAACTCGACGCCCGGTGGGCTCAGCAGGGGCACATGCAGGCGCAGGCAGCCTCCAGGGCGCCCTAGGTCCGGGTCGCGGTGCTCGTGAATCCGCGCGCCCTCGCCCAGGCGCAGCAGACGGGCGGCCTGCAGGGATGCGCGAAATGGCGCCAACGCGGCCTGCCACGCCGTCTCATGGCGCCACCAGTCCTGCCTCACGGGCGCGCCCCGGCCCGGTGCAAGCGGCACAGGAGCATCCTCGGCACTGACCAGCGCCACACCGCTCCAGTCGCCCTCGTGATAACCGCGGTTGAAATGCGCCTGCCAGGCCCCTGCCTCCACCCGTGCCAAAGCCTGCAGCAATGCCGGCAGGTCCATGGCAAGGGGCAGTCGGGAACATAGCGGCAGCGAGACTTCGCTCATGGCTGCTCCTTGCAGTGAATTCGCACTAGAAACCACTCTCACGCACGCCCAAGGCCGCCAACCGGCGCCAGGCAGCGCCCAGCAGCGATTCGCGGGCACCCTCGAGCACCACCACCCCACGCAACGGCTGGGCCACATCAGCCACATCCGTCAGCGGGCTCAGGCGCACCCCGTACTGCGCCTGCAGCGGCTGGGCCCGCTGTTGGCCATCGCGGCGCACGGCCACCGGGCCATGCCGGTCAGACGCCAGCGCCTGCAGTTCCAGCGCGGCAACCCCGGTAGCATCCACCTGCTCCACGCGCACGGGCAACGCCGCCCGCGCCGGGTCATCGGCAATGAAGCGCCCTTCACTGCCAGCCGCCACGCGCCACAGATCGGCCTCGCCCAAGTAACCACGCAGGCGCACCCCCGGTTCGACGACCCGCCCCAGGGCCTGGCCGGTATTGACCCACTGCCCGGCCTGCAGGTCCCTGGGCATGTCGCGCCAAACTCCCGCCGCCGGCGCGCGCAATTGCAAGCGTTCACGCTGCGCGGCAAGGCCACGGTACTCGGCCACTGCCTCGGCCAGTTGCTGCTCGAGCACCCCGGCATCGCTGGCGGTAGCGCTGCGCCCGGACTGACGGCGTAACAGCAACTGCAGAATTTCTATTTCGCGGCGCACGATCTTCAGGCGCGAATCCAGGTCCGGCGATTCCAGCTCCAGCAGCAACTGCCCCCGAGCGACCGCCTGGCCATCGTGCACCTGCAACTGCTTCACTCGCGCCGCCACAGGTGCATGCAAGGCACTCACCCGCGACGCCTCGAGCATCGCCGGCACCTCCACTGCACCGCGCCAAGGCACGGCCAGCAGCGCCAGCAGCAGCATCAACCCCAGGCCAAGCCCCAGCGCCTTGCGCGGCTGGGCCTGGTCACGGCGCAGCCACCACTGCTGCAGCTCCTTGCATACCGGCAAGCCGATGAACCACACCAGTTCCACCAGCATGAGGAAGATGCCCAGCACCTTGAAGAACAGGTGATACACCGCCAGGGCGATACCAAAGAACAACAGCGCACGCCAGAGCCAGGCGCCATAGCCCCATAGCAGCAGGCGCTGGCGCATCACCGGTGGCCACGGCTCGGGCATCGTCTCGCCATAGCCGAACAACGCCTCGCGCAAGCGCCACCGGCACAGTGCAAACGCGCGTTGCTGCAGGTTTTCCACGCCTAACAGGTCACTGACCAGAAAGTACCCGTCAAAGCGCATGAACGGGTTGAGGTTGACCAGCAAGGTGGTGATCCACGTGGCACTGGCCAGCATGAACGCCGCGGTGCGCAGCGGCCCATCGGGCAGCAGCGACCAGGCCAGCAGTGCCACCACCGCCAGTACCAGCTCGGCGAATACGCCACCTGCATCTATCAGCAGCCGTGAGCGCCGGTCGCTGACGCGCCAGGCATCGCTGACATCGGTGTAGAACATAGGCAGCAGCACCATGAACGCCAACCCCATGCTCTGCACACGACAGCCCGCGCGCTTGGCCATGTAGGCATGGCCGAACTCGTGGCAAAGCTTGGCGAAAGCCAGGGCCAGGCCAAAGGCGAGCATGCCGCCGAGGCTGAACAGGTGCGGGAACGTGGCGATGAAGCGCGACCAGTCACGAATCACCAGGAACAGGCCAAGTACCAGCAGCACCGGCAGGCCAACGCGCAGCAGCCAGCCACCATGGCGCTCGAGCAGCGGCCAGGTACGGTTGAGAAAGGCATCCGGGCGCCACAGCGGGATGCGGAAGAACAGGTACTGGTGCAATGCTTTGTGCCACAGCCCCTGTTGGCTGGCGGCGGCCTTCACGGCATAGCTCTGGCGCTGCCCCGGGTCCTTGGCGCTAAGCAGGTCGTGGTGGCCGAGAAACGCCAGTAGGTCCTCTACCGCCTGAGTATCCAGAGGCAGGCCCGGCTCGGCATTGGCAGCTGCCAGCACCCGTTGCGGCTCACCCAGCGGCCAGTGGCGGAGCAAACGCACCGCTGCCGCGCCAAGCTTGAAATAACGGCCGCGCAACGGGTCGGCCAAGGTCCATTGCGGGGCACCGTCCAACGCCGGTGCCGCTGGCGAGAGCTGCAGGTCCGCACGCAGCGCCGGCAACATTACAGGCCCAGCCCTTGGCGCAGGGCCGCCAAAGGCCGGCGCAGCAGGTAATAGGCCAATGGCGCGCGTTCGCCGTACAGCTTTGCCGTACCGCGCAGGCCGATGCGTGGTGAGGCCTCGACGAAGGTCGCATCCAGCCGGTAGGCAAGCTGCCCGGCGGCGGTGGTTTGCGCCTCGTAGGCAGCACGTTCAAGCTGCGCCACGTGCCGATGCAGTGGGTCACTGTCAAGGAACAGCGCCACCTCGGCCCCCGGCTGCAGGGCGATGGCATCGCCGACCGGCAATTCCAGGCGCAGTTCGGCCTGCACTGGGTCGGCCAGTTGCATCAGCCGCTCGCCGGTCTGCACCGGTTTGCCAGTCCAGCGCTCGGCATCGGCGAACACCGCGATGCCGTCACGTTCGGCGCGGATTTCGCTGCGCGCCAGCAACTGGTGGGCATAGTCGAGTTCGGCGCGTTTCTGTTCCACGCGTGCGGCCAGCAAGTCCAGGCGCGCGCTGGAGTCGGCATCGGTAAAGGCACGCTGGGTACTGACCTTGAGTTCGGCCTCAGCCACGCCCAAGGTGCGTGCGGCAACATCGGCCTGGGCCTTGAGGGCGGTGGCATCGAAGCGCACCAGCAAATCCCCCGCCGCCACACGCTGGTTGGGTTTGACCAGGAACTCGGCCACCACCCCGTCCAGCGGCGCCGCCACCACCCAGCCACCGCGCGGCACCACCTCGGCCGGCGCCAGCACCGACTGGCGCACCGGCAGCAACAGCAACAGCAGCGCTGCCGCCAGCACCGCCAGCAAGCGCCGCCGCGGCCAGCGCAGGCGCCATGGGCGCACCGGGTTCAGCGCCTGCCAGGCATGCGCATAAGTTTCCCCCAACTGCACCAGCAAGGCCTGCTCGGCGGCGTTGAACGCCTGCTCGCGGGCCAGCCACAAGCCGCCGAAGGCCTCACCCTGGCGGTCGTGCAATGGCAACCAGAAGGCTTGCCCTGCCGACAACGCCTGCCAGTCGGCGAGGGTCTGGGCATCCAGCACGCTTGGCTCCACCTCGCCGGCCTGCCCGGCGACACCCGCTGCCTGCAACTTGCCCACGGCACGTTCGACAAAGGCCACGAACGGTGCATTGGCTTCCACCACGCTGATGCCTGTCAACGCCTGCACCTTGCCGGCGATCAGTAACGCGGCATGGCGAAAACCAAACATCGCCTGGCCGTCGTTGACCATGGCATACGCCAGCTGCTCGGTACTGGTGGCCTGGCGCGCCTGGCGCTGCAGCCCCAGAAACAAGGCGAAGGCCCGTTCCGCCGTACCATGGGCAGCGGCGGTCATGGCTGCTGCGCAAAGCTGGCCGTACCGCTCATGCCCGCCAGCAAACCGTGAGCATCTGCGGGCAGTTCGCCGATCAGCAGCAGCGTCTGGCTGCCTTCATCGATTCGCGCGCCCACACGCTTGACCGTGGCGCCCAGCGGCTGACCGGTTTCATCCGGGGTGAACTGAAAGCTTTGCCCAGGCTTGAGCCTGGCCAGCCAGCGAAGGCACCAGCAGCTGGATTTCCAGCGAACGATTGTCCACCACCTCCACCAGCGGTGCGCCGTTGGCGACGCTTTCGTGGGGCTGGGCACGGCGTTGTACCACTCGCCCGTCGAACGGGGCGGTGACCACACAGCGCTTGACCTGCACTTGGTAGACCTGGGCTTCGGCCTGGGCCTGGGCTTGCTTGGCCTCAGCCAGCGATACCTCGAACTGCCCCACCGATTTCAATGCGGCCAGTTGACGGTTGTGGTTGAGCTCTTCGCGGCTTGCGCGCACCGCCGCTTGAGCGGCATTGAGCTGGGCCTGGTAGGCCGAGCAGTCGAAGCGCGCCAGGGTGCTGCCCTTCTTGAAGGCCTCGCCATCAGCATAAGGCATCTCGACGATACGCCCGGCCAGCTCACTGGCCAGCACTGCCTGGTGACGCGCGCGCAACACGCCACGGGCGCTGTGCTCGGCATCCGTATTGCCGACGCTCGGCGTGTCCAGCAGCGGGTCGCCTGGTGCTTCATTGGCCAGCGCCAGTGGCAGGTGCAACATACTCAAGGCCAAGGCCAGTCGAATCCCACGACACATGTTGCACACTCCCTTGCAAGCTAGGAGACCGGAGTGTACGAAAAAAGTGATGGCACGGATACATCACGCCGATCGGGCCATGGTGGCCGATCAACCCGGCCACCATGGAGGCGTCACAGCCGCCGCTCAACCGAGCGAGCGCACCACCGCCGCCTGTCGTTCATGCCCCCGCGAAGTGACAATCCCAAGGAAGGAAATCACGATCGCCAACCCCAAGGTCGAACTCACCTCCACCCGGTGCTCAGGCGTATACATCATCACCGCCAGCGCCCCGCCAATGAAAATGATCACCGCCCAGGTCAGCCAAGGGAACAGCCACATGCGGAATTTCAGTTCCGCGTTTTCGCGCTCCAGGCGGCGGCGCATGCGCAGCTGGGAGATGGCGATGACCATGTAAACCAGCAGCGCAATGGCGCCGGAGCTGGCCAGCAGGAACTCGAACACACCCTTGGGTGCGAAATAGTTGAGGATGGCGATGGCCGCGCCGATCAGGGTGCTGCCGAACACGGCAGCACGTGGCACGCCGACCTTGGAGGTCTTGTTGAGGAAGGCCGGTGCATCACCGCGCTTGGCCAGTGAGTACATCATCCGCGAAGCGATATAGATCGACGAGTTCATGCAGCTAGTTACGGCCACCAGCACCACCAGGTCGACCATGAAGGCGGCATTGGGGATGTTCATGATTTCCAGCGCACGCTGGTAAGAACCCACCACCGCAAGCTGCGGGTCGTTCCACGGCACGATCGAGATGATCACGAAGATCGACAGGATGTAGAAGGTACTGATACGCCAGATCACCGAGCGCGTGGCCTTGGCGATGTTACGCGACGGGTCGCTGGATTCGGAGGCGGCAATGGTCACCGCTTCGGTGCCGATGAAGCTGAACATCACAGTGATGAATGCGCCGATCACGGCAGACCAGCCGTTGGGCGCAAAGCCGCCGTAGGCGCTCATCAAGCCGCTCAACCCGCTGACTTCGCGGTTGGGCAACCAGCCCATCAGGGCCGCAAAGCCCAAGCCGATGAAACAAAGGATTGCCGTGACTTTGAGAATGGCGAACCAGAACTCGAACTCACCGTACTTGGCCACGCTGAACAGGTTGGTGCACGCCAGTAGCAGTACGGAAGCGAGGGCGAAGATCCAGCTGTCCACCTGTGGGAACCAGGCGTTGAGCACATGCCCGGCGGCCAGTGCTTCGATCGGGATCACCAGCACCCAGAACCACCAGTACAGCCAGCCGATGGTGTAGCCGGCCCAACGGCCGATGGCCTGGTCGGCATAGGTGGAGAACGAACCGGTGTCGGGGTGCGCCACGGCCATTTCGCCGAGCATGCGCATGACCAGCACCACCAGGGTCCCGGCCACGAAGTAAGAAACAATGGTGGCTGGCCCGGCTGCCGCGATGGCGTGCCCGGAGCCGACGAAAAGACCGGCGCCGATGATGCCCGCGATGGACAGCATCGTTACATGACGTGGCTTGAAACCTTGTGCAAGGTTGCCATCAGTTCCCACGGTGTTCATTGATGTTGTTCTCTTTTTGCTGACACAAGGAAGGACGGGCAGGCGTAGGCGAAAATATCTCCTTTGGATTCAATGAGTCGACACCTTGCTGGCGCGCTGTTGTTGATCTTTGGCGCGCGTCACAAAGCAGGGCGTCAGTGCGGTTCGGGGTTCATTTAAGCCGGCTGAGGCTGCAGGAAATTACACGAGAACGCCTCGCAACTGTTCGATCACGACAGCGCTTTTCCATAAACGTCAGATGTCGTGAATGGCATGTCCAGACACGCCTGATGGCCATTTGAGGGTTTTGTTTTTCATCTGGGTATGCGTAACAGGTACAAAAAAGCCCCGGTCTCCCGGGGCCTCTGTTGCTCAGGCGTCTGCCTACGCCTGCCCCGTCCGTTCGAAGCGCCGGGCCAGCAACAGGTAAGCGAAGATCCCCAGCACGCCATGGGCGGCCACGAACCAAAGTGCGTTGTCGAAGGAGCCGGTGCTGGCCACTACGTAGCCGATCACCAGCGGGGTGACGATGCCGGCAATGTTGCCGATGCCGTTGAACACGCCACCGCACAGGCCGACCATTTTCTTCGGTGCCACATCCGACAGCACCGCCCAACCCACCGCTGCCAGGCCCTTGCCGAAGAATGCCAAGGTCATCAGGGCGATTACCGCCGCGTTGCCATCCACGTAATTGGCCAGCACCAAGGTGGTGGACAACGCCATGCCGATCACGAACGGCGTCTTGCGCGCCCTGGACGGGTGCACGCCGCGGCGGATCAGCCAGTCGGACACGAAGCCCCCAAGAATGCCGCCGGTAAAGCCGCAGATGGCCGGCAACGCGGCCACCCAGCCGGCCTCCATGATGGTCATGCCACGGCCCTTGATCAGGTAGATCGGGAACCAGGTGATGAAGAAATAGGTGAGCGCGGTAATGCAGTACTGCCCCAGGTAGACCGCCCACAGGTTGCGGCTGGTGAACAGCTGCGCAAGCTCCGCGCGGGTCGGTTTGCTCTTGGCCGTCTTGCGCTCTTTTTCCAGGTCGACCAGCGCTCCGCCTTCACGCATGTAGTCGAACTCTTCACGGCTCAACCCTGGTGCGCTGTGCGGCTCATGGTAAAGGCGGAACCACACCACGCTCAGCAGCAGGCCGAGCACGCCCATCCAGATGAATACCTGCTCCCAGCTCATCGTGTGGGTCATCCACGCCATCAGCGGCGCGAACACCACCACTGCCATGTACTGCGCCGAGTTGAACAGCGCCGATGCGGTACCGCGCTCGCGGGTGGGGAACCAGCAACTGACGATGCGCGAGTTGGCCGGGAATGCCGGTGACTCCACCAGGCCGAGCATGAAACGCATGGAGAACAACGCCACCGCAGCCGACACACCGGCCAAGCCCAGCCAGCCCACTGTGCCTTGCAGCAGGGTGAACAGCGACCAGAGAATCAGGCTGATGCCATACACGCGGCGTGCACCGAAGCGGTCCAGCAACCAGCCGCCGGGTACCTGGCCGAGGGCGTAGGCCCAGGCGAAGGCAGAGAAGATCATGCCGAGCATGACCGGGTCCAGGCCGAGGTCCTTGAGTACCTCGGTGCCAGTGATCGACAGGGTGGCGCGGTCGGCATAGTTGATGACCGTGATGACAAAGATCAGCGCCAGGACAAGGAAGCGATGGCGGCCGATTGCGGCGACGGCCTGCGGTGCGGCGACGGCGGATTTGCTGTTCATGTGTACCCTCTTGCTTCTCGATGGAAGCGATTGTTCTTGTGCAGAGAAGGTGTGGCCTTGTGGTGTCGCTAGTGGCCCTATCGCCGGAAAGCCGGCGCCTACAGGTACATCACCGGGCTGCAAAGCAGTGGGCTCCCAGTGGAAGCCGGCTTGCCGGCGATAGGGGCTACGCGCAGTTCGGTGGCACCTCGCCGCGGAAACAGGCAGCGAGGTTGTCCAGCACCATTTGCCCCATTTCCAGGCGGGTCTGCAGGGTGGCGCTGCCTCGGTGCGGCTGCAGGCTGACCTGGTTGAGGTCACACAAAGCCGGTGGCACATGGGGTTCATCGACGAACACATCCAGCCCGGCACCGGCAATGCGCCGTTCGCGCAAGGCCTCGACCAGTGCGCCTTCATCCACCAACTTGCCGCGCGCCACGTTGATCAGGTAGCCCTGCGGGCCCAGCGCGTCGAGCACCTCGGCGCTCACCAGCACCTTGCCGCCATCAGCCGAGGCCGCCACCACCAGCACATCCACAGAACGCGCCAGTTCGACCAGGTCAGCGACGAAGCGGTAGCCACAGCCGTGCTGTTCGCGGCGGCCGTTGTAGGCAATGTGCATGTCGAAGGCGGCAGCACGGCGGGCGATGGCCTTGCCGACTTGCCCCAAGCCAACGATGCCCAGCGCACTACCACTGACCTTGCGCGCCAACGGCAGGTTGACCGTGCCCCACAAGCCATCACGCACCAGACGTTCACCTTCGCCCAGGCGGCGCAGTGTGTTGATGATCAACCCCATGGCCATATCGGCCACGTCATCGGTGAGCACCCCCGGTGTCGTGGTGACATGTATGCCGCGCTTCGCCGCGTGGTGCAGGTCGACAGCGTCGGTGCCGATGCCACTGATGGCGATGATCTGCAGCGCGGGCAGTTGATCCATCAGCGCATTGGCCAAGCCTTTGGCGCCACCGGTGACCACCCCACGAATACGAGGGCCGACTTCATCGAGCAGTTGTTGAGGATTGTCATGTCGATACAGCCGATGCACCTGGTAGGCACTGACCAGTTGCGTATCGATGGCATCCGGTACCGGCTGGGTGAGCAGCAGCTCGACGGCTGCGGTGTTGTCGTTGTTCATCGTTGATATCCGGCAACTTCAAAGGTGTGACTCGATGCTAGGCCGGCATGCGATACAGGTCTAATATAGATGGTGGATCGAATAATTCAGGAATTGAATCATGGAGCTGCACCAGCTGCGCTGCTTCGTAGCGGTTGCCGAGGAGCTGCATTTCGGCCGTGCCGCCAGCCGCCTGCACATGACCCAGCCGCCGTTGAGCCGGCAGATCCAGCTGTTGGAGCATTCGCTGGGGGTGCTGCTGCTCGAGCGCAACAACCGCCAGGCGCGGCTCACGCTCGCCGGGCAGAGCTTTCTGGAAGATGCCCGGCGCATACTGCAGATTGCCGAATCGGCCAGCCAGTCGGCCCGGCGCATTGCCCATGGCGAGGCTGGCCGACTGACGCTGGGCTTCACAGCGGTCGGGGCCTACAGCATGATCCCGCGCCTGCTGGTGCACGCCGCCAAGACCGTACCCGACATCGAACTGGTGCTCAGCGAGCGCATCTCCGCAACCCAGGTGCATGACCTGGAGGCTGGGCTGATCGATGTCGGTCTGGTGCGCCAGGTACTGCCCAGCGCGCGCGTGGAGTACCTGCCGATCCACCGCGAGCCCTTCGTCGCTGCCCTGCCCGCCGGCCATGCACTGGCAGCGCGCGAGCGGCTCAAGCCGACCGATTTCGATCAGCAGCCGTTCGTGATGTACAGCGCCAACGAGGGGCGCTACTTCCATGACCGCATCGCCAATCTGTTTGCCCGCCACGAGGTGCAGCCGCGTTATCTGCACCAACTGGGGCAGACGCATTCGATTCTGGGGTTGGTCAATGTCGGGCTGGGCTGTGCGGTGGTGCCGGCATCGGCGCAGGCGCTGCGGCTGGAGCAGGTGGTGTTCAAGCCAATGGTGGGGACGGACCAGCAGGCGGAGATCTTTCTGGCGTATTGCCGGGATAATCCGAACCCAGTGCTGGGCGCGTTTGTGGCGATGGCTCGGGCATTTTTTGAGGCGGGGTAAGGGGGCTGCTGCGCAGCCCAATCGCCAGCAAGCTGGCTCCCACAGGTACCCCGCTGCTCTCAAGCTCAGCGTAAACCCAGGGGGAGCCGGCTTGCCGGCGATAGGGCACCGGGCTTCAACGCACCAGGCAAGGCCGCTTGTTATCGAACGTCCAGCCGGGGATCAGGAACTGCATCGCCACACCGTCATCCCGCGCTCCCAGCCCCATGCTGCGGTAGCACTCATGGGCCTTGGCCAGTTGGTCTTCATCCAGCTCCACCCCCAGCCCTGGGCGCTCTGGCACGCGCACATGGCCGTCGACGATGCGCAGCGGCTCGCGGGTAAGACGCTGGCCGTCCTGCCAGATCCAGTGGGTGTCGATCGCCGTGATCTCACCCGGCGCCGCCGCAGCTACCTGGGTGAACATCGCCAATGAAATATCGAAGTGGTTGTTCGAATGCGAACCCCAGGTCAGGCCCCAGTCGTTGCACATCTGCGCCACCCGTACCGAGCCCTGCAAGGTCCAGAAGTGTGGGTCGGCCAAGGGGATGTCCACCGATTGCAACTGGATCGCATGGCCCATCTGGCGCCAGTCGGTGGCGATCATGTTGGTGGCGGTGGGCAAGCCGGTGGCACGGCGGAACTCGGCCATCACCTCACGGCCCGAATAGCCGTTTTCGGCACCGCACGGGTCTTCGGCGTAGGCCAGCACGTGGTGCTTGTCACGGCACAGGGCAATGGCCTCTTGCAATGACCAGGCGCCATTGGGGTCTAGCGTGATACGCGCTTCGGGGAAGCGCTCGGCCAGCGCCGTCACCGCCTCCATCTCCTCTTCGCCACGCAGCACGCCGCCCTTGAGCTTGAAGTCGCTGAAGCCATAGCGCTGCTTGGCGGCTTCAGCCAGGCGCACCACGGCCTCAGGGGTCAGTGCCTTCTCGTGACGCAGGCGGAACCAGTCATCATCGGCGTCGGCCTCGTTGCGGTAAGCCAGGTCAGTCTGCTGGCGGTCACCGATATAGAACAGGTAGCCGAGCATTTTCACCGCGTCGCGCTGCTGGCCTTCGCCGAGCAGCGCGGCCATGGGCACATTGAGGTGCTGGCCGAGCAAGTCCAGCAGCGCCGATTCGATGGCCGTCACCGCATGCACGGTAATGCGCAGGTCGAAGGTCTGCAGGCCACGCCCGCCAGCATCGCGGTTGGCGAAGGTCTGGCGCATGGCATTGAGCACACGCTGGTAGTGGCCGATCGGCTGGCCGACCACCAGGCTGCGGGCATCTTCCAGGGTCTGGCGGATCTTCTCGCCGCCGGGCACTTCGCCCAGGCCGGTGTTGCCGGCGCTGTCACGCAGCACCACAACGTTACGGGTGAAGAACGGGCCATGGGCGCCACTGAGGTTGAGCAGCATGCTGTCATGGCCGGCTA
Source organism: Pseudomonas sp. TR47 (assembly GCF_044143025.1). Taxonomy (NCBI): domain Bacteria; kingdom Pseudomonadati; phylum Pseudomonadota; class Gammaproteobacteria; order Pseudomonadales; family Pseudomonadaceae; genus Pseudomonas; species Pseudomonas sp. TR47. Next base: position 27,030 of record NZ_JBHFCS010000003.1, read on the forward strand.
CCGGGATCACGCGCAGGTCGGTGACCACGGGGGTGCTGGTGTGGAGTGCGGGAGTCGTCTGCATGTTCATGGTTGTTGTCTCGCAGTCATCAGTGGGTCTGGCCCAAGGCCGAAGGGGCCTTGAGGTCATTGGAGGGGACGCCCTTTGGGCGAGTGCGCACGAAGAACACCGCAATGGCCGCCAGCACCGAGGTCACGGCCAGGCCGTACAGGCCACCCTGGATCGACCCGGTCTGCTGCTCGAGCAGGCCGAAGGTGGTGGGTGCGACGAAGCCGCCCAGGTTGCCCACCGAGTTGATCAGGGCGATCACCGCCGCAGCGATACGCGCGTCCAGATAGCCTTGGGGGATCGGCCAGAACAGTGACGAAGCCGACTTGAAACCGATGGCGGCAAAGCACACCGCGACAAAGGCGAACACCGGCCCGCCCGTGGTCGACATGAACATGCCGATGGCCGCGATCACCAGGGCAGCAGCCACCCAGGCCTGCTGGAACTTCCAGCGTGAGGAGCCAGCGGCGAAGGCATACATGGCCAGGATCGAGATCAGCCATGGGATGGAGTTGAAGAAGCCGACCTGCAGGTCGCTCAGGTCACCCATGCGTTTGATGATGCTAGGCAACCAGAAGGTCGCAGCGTAGATGGTCAGCTGGATGCAGAAGTAGATCAGGCAGAACAGCACGATCTGGCGGTCCTTGAGCAGGCTCCAGGACGATACCTTGACGGCGCCGGTGGCTTCGCGCTCACGTTGCTCGCGGTCGATGGTATCGACCAGCGCATCCTGCTCGGCCTTGCTCAGCCACTTGGCGTCGTGCGGTTTGGAGTCGAGCCAGAAGAACACGAAGAAGCACAGCGTGACCGAGGCCATGCCCTCGATGAACAACATCCACTGCCAGCCATGCATGCCCAGGCCCTGGATCTGCATCAGCGCGCCGGCCAGGGGGCCGGAGATCAGCGAGGCCAGCGCCGAGCCGCTGAGGAAGATGGCAATCGCCTTGCCGCGTTCGGCACCTGGCAGCCAGCGGGTGAAGTAGTAGATCACCCCAGGGAAGAAGCCGGCCTCGGCAACACCGAGCAAAAAGCGCAGCACGTAGAACTGGGTTTCGTTCTGCACGAAGGCCATGGCCGTGGCCACCAGCCCCCAGGTGAACATGATGCGGGTCAGCCACAGGCGGGCGCCGACGCGCTGCAACAGCATGTTCGAGGGCACTTCGAACAGCGCATAGCCGATGAAGAACAACCCGGCACCAAAACCATAGGCCGCAGCGCTGATACCCAGGTCGCTTTCCAGGTGTGGCCGGACGAAGCCGATGTTGACGCGGTCGAGGTAGTTGACGATGAACATGATCACGAACAGCGGCAGGACGTGGCGCTTGACCTTGGCCACGGCGCTGGCCAGCACGTCGCCGCCGTTACGGGCAGACGGATCGAGGGTGTCGTTCACTTGTGTATCTCCCACTAATTGTTTTTGTGCGGGTCGAGGTGGTCTGACATGACAGTGGGCAGAGCATATGCGCGGCGAAGTTGTACGACAAGATGGCGATTGTCGTTAAAAACACAAAATACAAGCTTATAGATCGTATAAAAGCGGCGATAAAGCTAATAAGTTCACTTTTCAGGTTGCCCGGCGCTGCGAAAAAACAGGCAGAAAATATTTTTATCGACTAACTTGTCGTACAAGCTAACTCGCCAACCGGAGCGGCCCATGCCCCAGCAGCCCCGCAAAACAGGCCACAGCCGTGCCCACGACCTGGTCTCCAGCCTGACCCAGCAGATCCTGCTGGGCACCATCAAGCCGGGCGACAAACTGCCGTCGGAAAACACCCTGGTGCGCGAGCACGGTGTCAGCCGCACCGTGGTGCGTGAAGCCCTGTCGAAACTGCAGGCCTCCGGCCTGGTAGAACCGCGCCACGGGATTGGTACCTTCGTGATGGCGCGCCCGGCGCAGGCCGGGTTACGGGTGGGAGTGGAGAATGCCGCAAGCGTGCGCGACCTGCTGGAACTGCGCATCGGCCTCGAAGGCCAGGCAGCCGCCCTCGCCGCCGTGCGCCGCAACGAACACCACCTGGCACGCATGCGCCAGGCGCTGGACGATTATCAGGACCTCGCCGCCGCCGGTGACAGTTGCATCGAAGCGGACCGCCGCTTTCACCTGCTGATCGCCGAGGCCACCGGCAACCTGTACTTCAGCGAGATGATGGCGCAGCTGGGCAATGGCCTGATTCCACGCAACCGCATGGCCATCGCAGAACGCGCCGGGGCCAACCTGGCCCGGCATGCCTACCTGGCCAACCTGGAGCATGAGGCGATTCTCAATGCCATTGGCCGGCAGGACCCGGATGCGGCGCGGGCGGCGATCTGCCTGCATCTGTCCAACAGCCGGGACCGCTTGTTGCCGGACTGAGGCTGGCGATTACCAGGTCAGGCAGATCTTGCCGAAATGCCGGTTGCTCTCCTGGTAGCGGAACGCTTCGACGATCTGCTCCAGTTCGAAATGCTTGTCCACCACAGGCAGCAAGCCGTTGGCGTCGATCGCCCGGACCATCGCCTGCTGCTGCGCGCGGCTACCCACCAGCACACCCTGCAGCCGGATCTGCCGAACCAGCGCCTGAACCAGCGGCAACTGCCCGGCGACACCGGTAAGGATGCCGATCAATGACACATGGCCACCGATCCGTGCGGCAATCATCGACTGCTCCAGCGTCGCCGGCCCGCCTACCTCGATCACATGATCGACGCCACGGTTGCCGGTGAGTTCACGCACCTTCTCGCCCCAGGCCGGGGTGCTCTTGTAGTTGATCAGGTGATCGGCGCCCAGGGCCTTGAGGCGTTCGAGCTTGGCATCGCTGGACGAGGTGGCGATTACCGTGGCGCCTGCCAGTTTGGCGAACTGCAGGGCGAAGATCGACACGCCGCCGGTGCCCTGTACCAGTACGGTGTCACCGGGCTTGAGGTGATCGTCGCTCATCAGCGCACGCCAGGCCGTGAGGCCGGCGGTCGTCAGGGTGGCGGCCTCGGCGTGGCTGTAGCCCTTGGGCGCCAAGGTGAAGGAGGTGGCGCGGGCGGTGACCCGTTCACGCGCGTAACCATCGATGCCATCGCCCGGCACGCTGGCGAAGCCTTCGACCAATGCCTGGCCATCGAGCCAGTCCGGGAAGAAGGTGCTGACCACGCTGTCGCCTACCTTGAACTCACTGACGCCCGCCCCGACAGCAGTCACTTCGCCGGCGCCATCGGCCATGGGAATGCGCCGCTCGCTCGGCCCCCACATGCCGCTGACCACGGCAAAGTCGTGGTAGTTGAGGGAGCTGGCGTGCAGGCGTACGGTGATCTCGCCGGGCTTGGGCGCAGCAGCCTCGCAGGTGCCGACTTCGACCTTGTCGTAGCCGCCGCCGGGTTGCACGTAGATGGCTTTATGGGTCATGGCTGGTTCTCCATTTGGGGAAAAGACTGGGGGTGAGCATAGACAGTAACGGCCCTATCGCCGGCAAGCTGGCTCCCACAGGTGCTCGGGCAGCCTTGAGCAGCGGTGATCAACTTGCCGGCGGCAGGGCAAGCGCAGGCTACCGAAAACTCAGCCCAGCAACGCCCGCAAAGCCCGGCAGTCCACCGCATGCCAGTCCACCAGTTCCGGCCATGGGTTATCCGGCAGGTTCACCAGCACTGTGCGCGCCCCGGCCGCTCGGCCGCAATCCAGGTCGAAGCGGTAGTCACCCACCATCACCAGTTCGCTCGGCGCCACACCCCAGGCACTGGCGATCTTCAGCAGGCCATCGGGGTTGGGCTTGGGCGCCGCCTCGTCACGACCGAGCACGTGCTCGACGGCAAAGCAATCCGCCAGGCCGATCGCCTCCAGCGTGACATGCGCCAGCTCACGCGCATTACGGGTAAGGATGCCCAACCGGCAGCCACGCCCGGCCAGCTCCCGCACCAGCTCCACAGCACCGGTAGCTGCAGTCGAGGCAACCGCCAGGTCGCGCTCGTGCTCCAGCAGCCAGGCATGCTTGGCGGCCGCTTGTGCTGCAGGCAATGCCGCCAGGTGGGTGAGGATGTCGTCCTCGGGCGGAATCTCCAGTGCCTCACGAATGGCGGCAAAATCATGCACTGCCACGGTGAGGGTGCCGTCCATGTCGAACACCCAGTTGCGGATATCGGCCAGGCTCATGCCCAGTCCTTGCGGTGACGGATCAAGCCTTCCTGCGAAGACGACGCCACCAGCTGCCCCGCACGGTTGTAGATACTGCCCCGGCAGAAACCACGGGCATTGCCGGCCCATGGGCTGTCGGTGGCGTACAGCAGCCACTCATCGGCGCGCAGGTTGCCGTGGAACCACAACGAGTGGTCGAGGCTGGCGATCTGCATGTCGCGCTGCCACACCGATTTGCCGTGGGGCAGCAGCGAGGTGGTCAGCAGGCCGAAGTCCGAGGCATAGGCCAGCAGGTACTTGTGCAGCGCGGGCACGTCCGGCAGGGTGCCGTCGGCGCGGAACCAAGTGTACTTCACCGGGTCGCCGGGCTTGGGGTTGAACGGGTCACGCTCGGTGACCGGGCGTATCTCGATCGGTTTGGCACACAGCACCTTGTCACGAATGCGCTCAGGCAGGTGATCGGCCATGGCGCGGGCCAGTTCGACCTCGCTCGGCAGGTTCTCCGGCCCGACCACATCAGGCATCTGCGCCTGATGCTCGAAACCTTCCTCGTCGTACTGGAACGACGCACTGCAAGTGAAAATGGTCTGGCCCTTCTGGATGGCCGTCACGCGCCGGGTACTGAAGCTGCCGCCATCGCGCACACGGTCGACCGAATAGACCACCGGCAGGCTGGCATCGCCCGGGCGCAGGAAGTAGCCGTGCAGCGAATGCACATGGCGCGCGTCTTCGACCGTCTGGCTGGCCGCCGACAGTGACTGGCCCAGCACCTGGCCACCGTACAGCTGGCGGAAGCCCAGGTCCTGGCTGCGTCCACGGAACAGGTTCTCCTCGATCGATTCGAGGCTCAACAGGTCGACCAGGTCGTCCAACACATGACTCATCGGGGGTTCTCCTAGCAAGGCATCACAGCTCTACGGCGCTTTCATGAAGGCAAATGATACAGGGTTTGTCATCGGCACCGCGCATGACCGCTCATTCAGCGCGCAAGGTCTGCTCCCAGCGGGGCCGGTCGATGCGGTACAGCACGTGGGGCCGCAGCGGGTGCCCGGCGGGCAGGCGCGGGTGCTCGAAACTGCCTTGCAGGTCCTGCTCCATGCCGATGGCCTGCATGACCTTCTGCGACGGCAGGTTGGCCTCGGTAGTGAACGACACCACCTCCTCCAGGCGCAATTGGGCGAAAGCACAACGCAGGCAGGTCCACGCCGCCTCGCTGGCAAAGCCCAGGCCCCAGTGCCGCCGGGCAAGGCGCCAGCCGATTTCCACGGCCGGCGCGAACGGCGCATCGAAGTTGACGTTGAGCAGGCCGGTCATGCCGATGAAGGCGCCGCTGTCCTTGCGTTCCAGGGCCCACAGGCCGAAGCCGTATTCGTTGAAATGGCCGCGGATCCTGCCGATCAGTGCCGCCGCCTCCAGCCGCGTCATGGGGGCAGGAAAGTAACGCATCACCTGCGGGTCGGCGCTCATGGCGGCGAACTCGCGCAGGTCGTCGTCATGCCATTGGCGCAACACCAGGCGGGCGCTTTCCAGTTCAAGGATGGGGGTCATGGGGCGTGCTCCGGTTTTGCCGTGCTACAGGTTCAGCGTAGGCGCGGCGCAGTACTTTTACCCACAACCCAACAACTGGCAAGATCAGCACTGGCCCCGATTGCGAACCCACCATGCCGTTGCCGCTGATCTACCACGATGACTACAGCCCGGAGTTCCCACCCGAGCATCGTTTCCCCATGGACAAGTTCCGCTTGCTGCGCGACCACCTGGTCGAGAGCGGGCTGACCACCGACCAGGCTTTGCTGCGCCCGCAAATCTGCCCCAACGACATCCTCGCCCTGGCCCACGACCGCGACTACATCGCGCGCTACATGCACGGCGAGCTGTCGCGCGAGGACCAGCGCCGCCTGGGCTTGCCCTGGAGCGAGGCCTTGGCGCGGCGCACCGTGCGTGCGGTGGGCGGCTCGCTGCTGGCTGCCGAAATGGCGCTGCAGCACGGCCTGGCCTGCCACCTGGCCGGCGGTACCCACCACGCCCACTATGACCACCCAGCCGGTTTCTGCATCTTCAACGACCTGGCCGTGATCAGCCGCTACCTGCTCGAAGCCGGGCGGGTGCACCGGGTGCTGATCTTCGATTGCGACGTGCACCAGGGCGATGGCACCGCGCGCATCCTGCAGGACACCCCGGACGCCATCACCGTATCGTTGCACTGCGAACAGAACTTCCCGGCGCGCAAGGCCCACAGCGACTGGGACATTCCGCTGCCGCGGGGCATGGGTGACGCCGCCTACCTGAAAGTGGTGGAAGATGCGCTCAACTACCTGTTGCCGCTGTATCAACCCGACCTGGTGCTGTACGACGCCGGTGTGGACGTACATAAGGACGATGCCCTCGGCTACCTGCAACTGACCGATGCCGGCTTGGCTGCGCGCGACGAGCATGTCATGCGCCACTGCCTGGGGCGGGATATCCCGGTGGTCGGCGTGATCGGCGGCGGCTACAGCAAGGACAGGGAAGCCCTGGCGCGGCGCCACGGCATCCTCCACCACAGCGCGGCGAAGGTCATCAGTTGTTCACAATGACTGTGGAACCGCCTGTGGATAACCTGCTGGAAAGCCGCTACAGCCCTTTACCACCGTGCCCTGCAGCATACTGATCATTTTTTGCTCAGTGCTTGCATGGCCCCTGCTGCGTTAGAATGCGCGGTCTTTTCCACAGCCTGCTGACCACCATGTCCGATCTACGCCCCGCATCCCCTCCCCTGGCTGTCGTCATCGGCGCCGGCCCCGCCGGCCTGATGGCCGCCGAAGCCCTGGCCCAGGCGGGCCTGGCAGTGCAGGTGTTCGACGCCATGCCGTCGGTGGGCCGCAAGTTTCTGCTGGCGGGCGTCGGCGGCATGAACATTACCCATTCCGAGCCCTATCCCCAGTTCGTGGCGCGCTATGCCGAACGCGAAAGCGAGATAAAGCGGCTGCTGGGCGACTTCGATGCCGATGCCCTGCGCCAGTGGATTCACGGCTTGGGCATCGAAACCTTCGTGGGCACTTCGGGCCGAGTCTTCCCGACCGACATGAAAGCCGCGCCGTTGCTGCGCGCCTGGCTCAAACGCCTGCGCGACAGCGGCGTGGTTATCCACACCCGCCATCGCTGGCTGGGCTGGCACGCCGACGGCGCCTTGCAAATCGCTTATCCACAGGGCGAACTGCAGGTAAAGGCTGATGTTGTTGTGTTGGCCTTGGGGGGCGGCAGTTGGGCCAGGCTGGGCTCCGACGGCGCCTGGCAACCTGTGCTGGCCGAACGGGCTGTGGATATCTCCCCCTTGCAAGCGAGCAACTGCGGGTTTGAAGTCGCAGGCTGGAGTGCGCTGCTCAAGGACAAGTTCGCCGGCGCGCCACTGAAGAACATCGCCCTGGGCATGCCAGGCACGGCAACGCGCAAAGGTGAGTTCATCCTTACCGCCCAGGGTGTCGAGGGCAGCCTGGTGTATGCCTGGTCTGCACCGTTGCGCGAGGCCATCAACCGCGACGGCCAGGCAACGCTGCTGCTCGACCTGCTGCCGGACAAGCCTGTGGACAAGATTGCCCAGGCCCTGGCCAAGCCGCGTGGTTCGCGGTCGATGGCCAAGCACCTGCACAGCCAACTGGGCATCGACGGGGCGAAGGCGGCACTGCTGCGTGAACTGACGGATCAGGCGACGTTTGCCGATATGGCCGCGCTAGCACGGGCGATCAAGGCGCTGCCGATCACGCTGGTACGCACCCGGCCGCTGGACGAGGCGATCAGCAGTGCCGGTGGCGTGCGCTTCGAGGGGCTGGATGAGGGGTTGATGCTCAAGGGCATGCCCGGGGTGTTCTGTGCCGGCGAGATGCTGGACTGGGAGGCGCCGACAGGGGGGTATCTATTGACGGCGTGCTTTGCCAGCGGGTTGCGGGCCGGGCGGGCGGCGGCGGATTGGCTGGCGCGGTCTTCCTGACAGGATGCGGGGGCCGCTTTGCGACCCTTTCGCGACCGCCCGAGCGGCCTCGTGTCGCGAAAGGGCTGCAAAGCAGCCCCAAAACCTCAAGGCTTGCGCTTCTTCGGCCCGGTATTGAAGCTGGGCACTTTGCGCACCGACTTGACCGGAGCCTCGTCGCCACTGTCCATCCAGCGCCCCAGCCCGCGCTTGGCACTGTTCTCTTTCGGCTTCTTGGGCTTTTTCGGCTTCTTGATCACCTGGCCACTGGCATCGGTCATCGGCACCCGGTGATCGGGGATGAAGTCCGGTTCTTCATGGCGCGGCAAGGTCTGGCGAATCAGCGTCTCGATCGTGGCCAACTGCTGAACTTCATCCGCGCACACCAGCGAGATCGCCTCGCCTTTATTGCCGGCACGGCCCGTGCGACCAATACGGTGCACATAATCCTCGGCCACGATCGGCAGGTCGAGGTTGACCACCAACGGCAGGTCGTCGATGTCCAGGCCGCGGGCGGCAACGTCGGTGGCGACCAGTACCTGGATCTCACGGGCCTTGAAGCTGTCCAGCGCGCGCTGGCGCGTGGCTTGCGGGCGGTCACCGTGAATGCCATCGGCGTTCACGCCCTCGCCCAGCAGCCGCTCGACCAACTGGTCTACGCCATTGCGAGTCTTGGCAAACACCAGTACCTGCTTCCAGCGCTGCTTGCGCAGCAGGTGGCAGAACAGGTCGACCTTGCGCTTCTTGTCCACCGGCACCAGCCACTGCTTGACCGTGGTGGCAGCCGCGTTGCGCGGGCTGACCTCGATGCTCAGCGGGTCATTGAGCGCCAGCCCTGCCAGCATGCGGATCTGGTCGGAGAAAGTAGCGGAAAACAGCAGCGTCTGGCGCTTGCGCGGCAGGGCCGCGTATACCGACTGCAGCTCTTCGGCAAAACCCAGGTCGAGCATGCGGTCGGCTTCGTCGAGCACCAGGGTCTGCACCTGGTTGAACTTCACCGCGTTCTGGCGGAACAGGTCGAGCAAGCGCCCCGGGGTGGCCACCAGCAGGTCGACGCCACGACGCAGGCGCATCATTTGCGGGTTGATGCTGACCCCGCCATACACCGCGTACGTGCTGAGCGGCAGGTTTTCGGCGTATTCGCGCACGTTGTTGTGCACCTGCTCGGCCAATTCGCGGGTCGGTACCAACACCAGCGCACGGATCGAGTTGCTGGCGACCTTTTCCCCTTCCAGGGCAAGGCGCTGCAGCACAGGCAGCGCAAAACCGGCAGTCTTGCCGGTGCCGGTCTGGGCTGCGGCCATCAGGTCGCGGCCGGCCAGCACGGCGGGGATGGCCTGGGCCTGAACCGGGGTCGGGGTGGTGTAGTCCAGCTGCTGCAGGGTACGCAGCAACGGTTCGATCAGGCCGAGTTTGGCGAAATTCATGGCAATACCGTCAGGGGGTTCAGCGAAGGCGGCAAGTTTACCGCAACACCCCGGCCTACTTGCAGGTTTCGCCCTCGAGCGATGCAGTGGGCTGCGCCGGCCTGCGCCACTGCGGCAGGCCGATCAGCACCACGGCACTGATGATCACCGCCATCGCCAGGCATTCCTCTGCGCCGATCTGCTCGCCGGCAAAGACGATACCAAGCAACACTGCAACCGCCGGGTTGACATAGGCGTAGCTGGTGGCCGCCGCCGGGCGCACATGCTTGAGCAGGTACATGTAGGCGCTGAATGCCAGGATCGAGCCGAACAAGACCAGATAAGCCAATGCGCCCCAGCCTGCCGCAGTGGGCATCTGAGTCAGGCGCTCACCCGACAGGGCGCTGCCCAGCAGCAATACCGCACCACCGACCAGCATCTCGGCCGCACTGGCCATGGGGCCTTGGGGTAACGGCAGGCTCTTGCTCCAGACCGACCCGAACGCCCACGCGGCAGCCGCAAACAGGATCAGCGCCGCACCGATGGGGCTGGCCTGCAGGTTAGAGCCGAGGTTGAGCAGGCCGATGCCAACCAGCCCAAGGAAGATGCCCGCCCACTCCAGGCGCGAATTGCGATGGCCGAACAGCAGACCAAACACCAAGGTAAACAGCGGCACCGTAGCCACCGCCAGCGCAGCGACGCCAGAGGCAACGCCAGCATGCTCTGCAACCGTCACGCCACCATTGCCGCAACTGAGCAGCAGAAAACCGACAGCCCCTGCTGCACGCCATTGCGGCCAGGTCGGTGCCGGCACCCCGCGCCAGCGCAAAAACCCATAGAGCAGGCCGCCGGCGATAAGGAATCGCACCCCGGCCATCAGCATCGGCGGCCAGGACTCCACACCGATGCGAATGAACAGGTAGGTCGAGCCCCAGACCAGGTACAAGGCCAGAAAGGCACCAATCAGCAATAACGGGAAGCGGCGGGAGGCAGGCATGGCAAAACTCGAAATCCGTTTACGGGGAAATGAGTTTAGGGAGCCTCGCCGCCAAGATTAAGTTACAAAACCGGATTAATTGGGCGGCACAATTTGCGTAATGGCTGGGTATCCGGCGCAATGGCAATCAAGCGCCGCCGAGCCTCAATGCTTCAACAACAGACGCCCTTCGATCGGCACATAGCGGCTGGCCGCTCGGATCAGCGACATGGCGGTCAACCCCGGCACACCGTAGACCACCGCCTCGGCGCCATGACGCTGTATCACCCGCTCCAGCAGCAGGTCGAAATCACCATCGCCCGAAGCCAGTACTACCTGATCGACACGGCTGGCTGCATCGATCACATCCAGGGTTATCCCCACATCCCAGTCACCTTTGGCCGAACCATCGCTGCGCTGGATGAACGGCTTGAGGCGCACATCGAAACCAAGGTTGCGCAGGATCTGCTGGAACTGCTGCTGTTTGCTGTCCCCACGGTCGATGGCATACGCCACGGCCTCGACGATCTCACCCTCGCGGCTGACTTCAGACCACAGCGCGGTGTAGTTGAAGTGACAGCCATGGGCCTGGCGCACGGTGTAGTAGAGGTTCTGCACATCGGCGAACAGTGCGATTTTCTTCACTACATACCCTCGGCTGAAGGGGCGCAATGCGCCCCCGAAAATGCCAGCAGTATGCCAGACCGATCAGACGAAGGTGTCGTCGTCCGAGAAGAAGCCGCCATCATCGCTGCCATAATCGCTGTCAGCGAAACCACCCTGGTCAGCGCCCCAGCCACCATTGTCGGCCACCTGCGGCTGCGCGCCCTCGTCGTTCCAGCCAGCGGTATCACTGGCCGGGGCCGGTTCTTCCTTGATCACCTCAACCACCTCTTCCGGCTGCGAGTGGTGGTTGAACAGGCTGCTGATGCCTTGTGCCAGCAACACACCACCGGCCACACCGGCAGCGGTCTGCATTGCGCCGCCCAGGAAGCTGCTGGCACCACCCCGACCCGGCGCGGCGCCGAAACCAGGTTGCGCCGCCTGCGGCTGGGAGAAGCCCGGGGCACTCGGCTCACGCCAACCGCCTGCCGACGCGACCGGCGTGGCAGGCCGCTGGGGCTGCTGTGATGGTTGGGCAGGCTGCGCATTACGCCCACTGGCGCCAAAGATGCTGGAGAGGAAGCCACCACTGCTGGTGCTGCTGGTGCGGGAAGCCTCGACCTGGGCACGAGCCTGTTTGAGCTCTGCTTCCAGTTGCTTGTTCTGTTCGTCCAGGCGCTTGAGCGCAGCCTCCTGTACCAAAATTGCCTGGGCCATGTAGTAAGGCGCCGCCGGCTGTTCGCGCAGGTGTTCCTCGATGCGCGCCTGGGCCTGTGCATCACGCGGCTGGCTGGGGTCTTCGGCTTGTTTGATGCGGCCAAACAGGCCATCGATCAGGGTTTGTTCTTCAGTGTTCATGGGCTACCTCGTGGGAAGCGGGACATCGGACGTGTCAAAGATGGGGCGCGCAGGCGGCGGATTCAATCACTGGCCTGGTGAAACTTTTTTCAGCAATTGACTGCTCTGGGCTAAAGTTAGGCCCCTGCTTTTACTGCCATGCGATGTTGACCGATGAATCCGCTGAGCGTTTTGCGCGACTCCCTCTACTTCTTCCGCCGCCACCTGGCAAACATCATCCCGCTGTGCTTGCCGCTGGTCGTACTCGAAGCCCTGATAACCCAACTGTTGTACCAGCAGTTGGGCGACCAGGCATCACCGGCCTACAGCATGCTGGTGAGCCTGCTGTTCTACCCGCTCTACAGTGCAGCGCTGATTCTTTATCTCGACACCCGCAGCAACGGCCAGGACATCCCCAAACGCAACCTGTTCGCCCGCGCCATGCAGCTATGGCCGCAGCTGGCGCTGCTGATCATGATCAGCTCGCTACTGATCATGGCGGGGCTGGCGCTGCTGGTCTTCCCGGGGGTATGGATCATGATCAACCTGGTGTTCGCCGAGTATCTGCTGGTGCTGCGCGGCCTGCCGGTGGTGCAGTCGATGCGCGAAAGCGCACGCATGACCACCGGGCACTTCATGCGCATCATGCTCTGCGTACTTGCCGTGCTCGCACCGATCTGGCTGATCGACGGGCTGCTGCTGATCGCCTTCCCCGAGCCTGCCCCCGCCCTGGAGCTGGCCATGGCCAGCCTGCTCGGCTTCCTGCAGTTGTTCAGCACCGTGGTGCTGTATCGCCTGTTCATGCTGCTGGAGAGCAAGAACGACGCCTGAACTGCCTCCCAGTCAGGTACCGCGCGGTTTGGCCCGCGCGGTGGCCTCCGCCACCAGCGGGTCGTCCGGCCAGTAATGCTTGGGGTATCTACCCTTGAGGTCCTTCTTCACCTCTGCATAGGTGGTGCGCCAGAAGTTGGCCAAGTCCTGCGTCACCTGCACTGGCCGCCGCGCTGGCGACAGCAGGTGCAGCTTGACCTGCTGGCGACCTTGGGCGATGCGCGGCGTGTCAGCCAGGCCGAACAGCTCTTGCAGGCGCACGGCGAGGATCGGCGGGTTTTCACTGTAGTCGAGGCGGATACTGGAGCCCGACGGCACAGCCAGGTGCGCTGGCGCCCATTCGTCCAGGCGCTGGGGCAGCGGCCAGGGCAACAGATTACGCAAGATCGAAGGCAGGTCCAGGGCGGCGAAATGGCTCAGCCGGGACACTTTGCCCAGATAAGGCTGCAGCCAGTGTTCCAGGCTGGCCAGCAGCGCCTCATCGCCCAGGTCGGGCCACTCGCTGTGGCCGTCTTTTTCCAGGTCAAGCTGGCGCAACAGCGCTATCCGCGCCTGCCACTGGCGTAGCTCTGGCGTCCAGCTCAGCAGGTTCAGGCCTTTGCGCCGCACCAGGCCGAGCAGTGCCTGGGCGCGGGCGTCATCATCCAGCCCAGGCAACGGTTCACGGCTGAGTACCAGTTCGCCGACCTTGGTCTGACGCTCGGCACGCAACACCTGCTCGCGCTCGTCCCAGTCGAGAATGTCGACGCGCTCGACCTGTTCGGCCAGCACATCGTCGAGCAGCGCCGGGTCGAACTCGGCAGCCAGGTAAATCCGCTCTTCCCGCTGCCCCTGGCGGCTGCCCAGGTCGGCGATGACCAACCACGGGCATTTCATCAGCGCATCGGCCTCGGCGAACAAAGCGGCACGGCCGTTGGCCAGGCGGTACTCGGCCCCGCCTTCGCGACGCTGCTGGGCAACCCGGTCGGGATAGGCCAACGCCAGCAGGGCGCCGAGCCAGCGTGGATGCTCAGGATCGGCAACCGCCGCACCGGCCTTGCCGCGCAACAGCCCCCGATACTGGCGGGCCAACTGCCGGGCACGCTGCACACCGCCCTGGCCGCCACGGCTGGCCTTGCTGTCACCGCTGATCAGCGCCAGCCGGTCATGCAGGTCGGCGCCACCTGCGCGCTGGATGTCGCGCTCGCCCAACAAGGCGGCAACATCGCAAGCCATCGCGGCCAAGCCCAGGTCCTGGCCGCGCAGCAGCAGGTGAGCGATTCGCGGGTGAGCCGGAAGCTCGGCCATGGCCTGGCCGTCTTCACTGAGGTTGTCGCGGCTGCCCAGCTTGAAAGCGCCAAGCCGCGCCAGCAGGTCCCGCGCCTGGGAAAATGCCGCCGCTGGAGGCTGGTCCAGCCAACGCAACTGGTCAGGCGTAACACCCCATCGGCCAAGTTGCAGCGCCAGGCCAGCAAGGTCTGCCTGGAGGATTTCGGCACTGCCATGCGCTGCCAGCTGGTCGTGCTGCGCCTCTGACCACAAGCGGTAGCACACGCCCGGCTCCAGGCGCCCGGCACGGCCAGCCCGCTGGGTGGCGCTGGCACGGGAGATGCGCTGGGTGTCCAGGCGCGTCATGCCGCTGCCGGGGTCGAAACGCGGTACCCGGGCAAGGCCGGCATCGATGACCACGCGCACGCCGTCGATGGTCAGGCTGGTCTCGGCGATGTTTGTGGCCAGCACGACCTTGCGCAGGCCCTGGGGCGCCGGATCGATGGCGGCACGCTGGGCATTGAGGTCGAGTTCGCCATGCAAGGGGCACAGCAGAATGCCCGGGCGCTCGGCCAATGATTCCTGCAAACGTTGGTGAACCCTGCGGATCTCAGCCTGGCCTGGGAGGAACACCAGCACACTGCCGGGTTGATCGGCCAAGGCCTGCAGCACACTGTCCACCACCCGTGGCTCGATGAATTCCCCAGGCTGGAACGGCCGGCCCCAACGAATATCAACCGGGTACATGCGGCCTTCGCTGCTGATCACCGGCGCGTCGTCGAGCAGCCGGGACAGGCGCTCGCCCTCCAGGGTTGCGGACATCAGCAAAATTTTCAGCGGCGGGTCGTCGCGCAGCAGCTCCCGGCCATTGAGACTCAGCGCCAGGGCCAGGTCGGCATCCAGGCTGCGCTCGTGAAACTCGTCGAAGATCAGCAGCCCTACTCCCTCCAGCGCAGGGTCTGCCTGCAACCGGCGGGTCAGGATGCCTTCGGTGACTACTTCGATACGGGTATTGGGCCCGACCTTGCTGTCCAAACGAATGCGGTAACCCACGGTTTCGCCGACTTTTTCGCCCAGCTCGCTGGCCAGCCGTTCGGCCGCCGCACGCGCCGCCAACCTGCGCGGCTCCAGCATCACGATGGTCTGCCCGGCCAGCCAGGGTTCATTCAACAGTGCCAGCGGTACACGGGTGGTCTTGCCTGCGCCGGGCGGCGCCTCGAGCACCGCTTCGTGACGGTTTTCCAAGGCATGGCGTAAAGCCGGCAGGGCAGCATCGATCGGTAAGGAAATCATGGTGGTCCTCGAACAGTCTGGCGAGTATAACGGCGAACCCAGCCTGCTCTATCATGGTCTTAGCATCAGGTGCCGGCGTATCGCCCCACCTTGAGGCAACTTTCTTCGGAGATTCAAATGCGCATCCCATCCCGCGTCATCGGTGGCGCCCTCATCGCCACCTTGCTGACCCAGCTGACGGCCTGCGGCACGCTGTTCTACCCCGAACGCCGCGGGCAGATCGAGGGCAAGGTCGACCCGGTAATCGTCGCCCTCGATGCCATCGGTATTCTGTTCTACGTGATCCCTGGCCTGATTGCCTTTGGCGTCGACTTCGCCACCGGCGCCATCTACTACCCTGGGGGCACCACGGCACAAGTAGCGCCAGAGAAACTGCGCGAGGCCATCAAGCCCGATGGCAAGGTCGACAACCTCAAGCTGCAGGCCATTCTCGAAAGCGAACTGGGCCAGCGCCTGCCGCTGGACGACCCGCGGTTGATCCAGCATCGCGGCAGCGTCGAGCAACTGGCAGCGTTCGGCCTGGTGCCGACAGCCTGAAACCTGCAAGGAAACCACCCTCGGCATGATCACCTCGGCTGAACACCAGCGCCTGCTACGCCTGGCCACCCGCGCGTCGCTCGCGGTGGCCAGCATCCTCGTGCTGAGCAAGGCCGTGGCCTGGTGGCTGAGTGGCTCGGTCAGCCTGCTGGCCGGGCTGACCGATTCGGCGCTGGACGCGGTCGCCTCGTTCCTCAACCTGCTCGCAGTGCACTATGCGCTACGCCCGGCTGATGATGACCATCGCTTCGGCCACGGCAAGGCAGAAGCCTTGGCAGGCATGGCCCAGGCAGTGTTCATCGGCGTGAGTGCGGTACTGATCGGGGTTCAGGCCGCCGAGCGCCTGCAATCGCCACAGCCCTTGGGTGATACTGCAATCGGTATCGGCGTGATGCTGCTGTCGCTGGTGCTGACGCTGGCCTTGCTGGCGCTGCAACGCAAGGTGGTACGTGTGACAGGCTCAACGGCGGTGCGTGCCGACTCGCTGCATTATCGCTCTGACCTGCTGCTAAATGGCAGCATCCTGCTGGCCTTGCTGCTGGCGCGCTACGGCTGGCCGCAGCTGGATGCGCTGTTTGGCCTGGGTATCGCGCTGTACATCCTGTGGAGTGCACTGCAGATCGCCCGGGAAAGCACGGCAATCCTGATGGACAAGGAACTGCCCGGCGACATCGGCGAGGGCATGGTCGAACTGGTGCTGGGCATCGCCGGGGTCAAAGGTGTGCATGACCTGCGCACCAGGGTGTCGGGCAATCAGTGGTTCGTGCAACTGCATCTGGAGCTGCCGGGGCAGTTGCCGTTGCACGAAGCACATGCCCTGTGCGTCCAGGCCTCTGAAGTCATCCGCCAGCGTTATCCACAGGCCGATGTGATGGTGCATGCCGACCCCGTCTGAGGCTCAATTGATACTGTAGCCCCGGCCACTGAAACACGCCCCCAGCGCCCGCCGGTAGTTGTCTGCAACATTGGCCGGCGGTGCGCTGGGGGCGGTTGCAGGGTCGAAGTTGGACTGGCTCACCGCCCAACGGTGACACTGGTAGCGGTCCTGGTCCTGCTGCTCCTGGCCTTGCCCATGCATCGGGTAGGCCACCACATCGTATGCGTTGCCTGAAGGGGCTTGCGCCACGGGCACCGGTGCCGGTGCAACCGCGGGCGGGCTGACCACCACGTACTCCTGGCTGTCTGCCAGGTACTGGTAATACGTATCGGCCACCAGGAAGAGCAAGGCACCCCCCACCCACACTTCACGTGCATAGGATGGCAGATAGCCGACCCGCACCCCGTAAGGCGGGGCTACCACGATGTAGCTGCCGCCATGCGGGCGGTACCAGTAACCACCTGAGTAAAAATAGTCCTGCCCACGGTAGGGCACTTTCCAGTAGCGGTCCGGGAAATGGTCGATGCTGTGCCCGGGACGATACTGCGGCCCCGGCCCCCAGCCATTGCCATGGCCATCCGGCCGCCCCTGCCAGTCGCCACCAGGCCGTTGACCAGGGCCGCCAGCCTCCCAGTGCCGGTAATCGGCATTGCGCCGGGGAATATCCTGGTAGTAGCCCTGGCGGGCGGGCTGGGTCTGGTGCACTTCATCGCGCGAGTTGAGCGGCGAACGGCCTTCGTAACTACCGTTGGGATCCTGCCGGCCATTGCCCCCATGCCCGTCGTCAGGGCCCTGGGCCATCGCCCCCAGGCAGATGCTCACGCCAAGCAAACCAACACCTGCCAACTGCCAGATGCGCGACTTCATTTTGTTCCTCACGGTCAAGATAACGGCACGCTGCCAGTCTACCGTGCCTGTAACGGACAAACAGATGAAATCGCGGCCATGAAAAAAGGGAGGCCTTGAGGCCTCCCTTTGAGAATTGTCGTCCGTGCTCGGCACTTGTGGCGCCGGCTCACCTCATACGCTCTTGTGGAGGTACGTAGCCCGGGGGCCTGGCGGATCCTGTTGGATGGCTGGCCGCGACCGCCCGCCTAGGGCGCGTCGCCGTGGACTGATGTCCGGGCAGTGATTCTGTTGATAAAGATACGGGACAGGGGGCGGCAGCGGATTGCGAAGATTGCTCAGATAAATAGCACTTGCGCAATTTTTAACCCTGGATCGATAATTCACCGCAATCTGATCAGAAAAGGCCTTTTCCATGAGCAAGCTTGACCGCTACGACCTGAGCATCCTCGCCGAATTGCAGCGCGATGCGCGCATTTCCAACCAGGAGCTGGCCGAACGTATTGGCCTGTCGCCCTCACCCTGCTCTCGTCGGGTCAAGCAACTGGAAGACGACGGCTATATCTCACGGCAAGTCGCCCTGCTCGACCGCAAAAAGCTTGGCCTGAGCCTGACGGCTTACGTGCTGATCGGCATGGACCGGCACACCCCGGAGCGCTTCGAGACCTTCGAGGCGGCCATCCGCAACTTGCCACAGGTGCTCGAATGCAGCCTTGTAACCGGCATGGATGCCGACTATCAGCTCAAGGTGGTGGTACCGGACATGGATCACTACCAGAAACTGCTATTGGGCAGCCTGACCCGCATCGAAGGCGTCACCAGCGTGCGCTCGAGCTTTGTGCTCAATCAGGTGCTGGCGAGTACCGAACTGCCCCTGACCCACCTTCGTTGATTGGCTGCTGAGCTTGCCTGGAGAACACACAGATGGATCCGGCTGTATTTGAAGAATGGATGATGATCATCCTGGTCACCGTGCTGATCGGTTTCATGGGCTTCATCGTCTGGGACTTGGCAAAGAAATCCAAGGCCGGGCGCTTTGGCACGATGATCCTGTTCTTCGTGCTAGGGCTGGGGGTGCTGGCCTTTATCATCAAGACTGTGGTCGTGGGGTTTCTGGAAGGGGTGTAGCGCCCTCTCAAGCCTCATCACCGGCAAGGCGGCCCCACAAATGCAAAGGCCTGCGCATTTTCTGTGGGCCCGGCTTGCCGGCGATGAAGCCAGCGAGCATTACAACTTGGCCGGCACCTCGCGCCAACACCCCTGCTCCAACCCATCCAGCGCCCAATCACCGATCCGCACCCGCACCAGGCGCAAAGTCGGCAAGCCCACCGCCGCTGTCATGCGCCGCACCTGGCGGTTACGCCCCTCGCGAATCACCAACTCCAGCCAACTGGTCGGCACGCTCTTGCGAAAGCGTACCGGCGGGTTGCGCGGCCACAGCTCAGGCTCATCGAGGCGCCGTGCTTCGGCAGGCAAGGTCGGCCCGTCATTGAGCTGCACGCCCTCGCGCAAACGCGTTAGCTGCTCATCGCTCGGCTCGCCTTCCACCTGTACCCAGTACGTCTTGGCCAGCTTGTGCCTGGGGTCGGCGATGCGCGCCTGCAAACCGCCGTCGTTGGTCAGCAACAGCAACCCTTCACTGTCACGGTCCAGCCGCCCGGCCGGGTAAATGCCAGGAATATCGATGTAATCCTTGAGCGTGGCACGGCCATCGCTGTCGCTGAACTGGGTAAGCACATCGAATGGCTTGTTGAACAGGATCAGGCGAGGCTCGGCCGGTGGCGCCTTGGGCTGGCGCTTTGGGCCGGCAGGCCGCGCCTTAGGGTGGCGCGGCTTGGAACGGGGTGGCAGTGGCATGGATCCTCAGCGGAACGGCGGCTCATCGAAGCTGCGCAGTTTACGCGAGTGCAGCGAATTGAGCTCGGTGCGCAGCAGGTCGAGGGCGGCGATACCGATCTTCAAGTGCTGGCTGACCGCGCGGTTGTAGAAGGCGTTGGCCGACCCAGGCAGCTTGATTTCGCTGTGCAGCGGTTTATCGGACACACACAGCAAGGTGCCATATGGCACTCGCAGGCGATAACCCTGGGCGGCGATGGTGCCGCTCTCCATGTCTACCGCGACGGCCCGCGACAGGTTGATCAGTGGCCGTTCCTGGGCCCAGCGCAGCTCCCAGTTACGGTCGTCGTACGTCAGCACGGTGCCGGTGCGCAGGCGCTTCTTCAATTCCTCGCCACGTTCGCCGGTAACCTGGGCTGCCGCCTCCTGCAACGCCAGTTGCACCTCGGCCAGGGCCGGGATCGGGATGTTCGGCGGCACCACCCGGTCAAGGATACCGTCGCGGCGCATGTAAGCGTGCGCCAGCACATAGTCCCCGATGGTCTGCGACTGACGCAGGCCCCCGCAGTGGCCGATCATCAGCCAGCAATGCGGACGCAGCACGGCCAGGTGGTCGGTGATGTTCTTGGCGTTGGACGGGCCGACGCCGATGTTGACCAGGGTGACACCATCACCGTCGGCGGCGATCAGGTGATACGCCGGCATCTGATAGCGGTGCCAGACCACGCTGGCCACCAGGGCTTGGGCCTCACCATGGTCCATGCCCTTTTCGATCGCCACGTTGCCCGGCAGCACCATGCGCACGAAACGTGGGTCGTCACGCAGCTGTTCAAGGCCATGGCTGATGAACTGGTCGACATAACGGTGGTAGTTGGTCAGCAGGATCCAAGGCTGCACATGGCGCCAGTCGCTGCCGGTGTAATGCACCAGGCGGCGCAGCGAGAAGTCCACGCGGGCGGCGTCGAACAGCGCCAGCGGGAGGGTTTCGGCACTGCCCCAGTCACACAGCCCGTCGGCGATGTTGTCGGTGGCGGCGGACAGGTCGGTACTGGGGAATACCCGCGCCAGCTCGGCGGCAGTGATGCCGCTGCCCGCCAGTTCATCGCCCTGGTCGACCACGTAAGGGTACGGGATGTTCTGCTCGCTGACGCCTACCTCGACGGTCACGGTGTAGTCGTGCATCAAGGGGCGCAACTGCTCGAGCAGATAACCCCGAAATGCCGCAGGCTGGGTGACTGTGACGCTGTAGGTGCCCGCCACCTGTACCTTGGCATAGGCACGGGTGGTGGCGGCGACTTCGCCGTGGCTGTAATAGGTCAGGCGCAAGGCCGGGTAGCGGTAAACGGCGCGCTCGTCGGCGTCCGGCTCGGTGCGGTCCTTCAGGTAACGCTTGAGGGCCTGGCTGAGGGCCCCGGTGGCCTGTTCATGCAAGGCCGCCAGACGGTCGACGGCCTGTTCGGGGGTATCAACGACTACAAAGGCTTGGCTCACACTGTGCTTCCTGTCTGGACATGCATGTCAGCCATCTTGCCTGCCTTCGCCGGTAAAAACACCCCCTGTCAGCCGGGCCAGACCGGCGTGGCCCGTGCCACCAGCGCCTGGACATCGGCGCCGCGCGGCAATGCCCCGTAAACGCGGCCGCCGCCGGCCAGCCGGCTGCCGATGAAGGCATCGCTGACTGAGGTGTTGCCCGCTTCCAGCAACAGCTTGGCCTGCAGGGCCAGGGCGATGTCCTCGGTCAGCTGCCGGGCACGATACTGAATGTCGCCCGTGTCGGCGAACGCGCCCTTGAGATTGCCGATGTGCGCCGCCAGCCGTGGATCGCCATGGCCATCGCCCAGTTCAGCGAACAGCGCATCGAGCACACCCGGCTCCTTGGACAAGGCACGCAGTACGTCCAGGCACTGGACGTTGCCCGACCCCTCCCAAGTGGAATTGACCGGTGCTTCGCGGTACAAGCGCGGCAGGATGCTGTCCTCGACATAACCGGCGCCGCCCAGGCATTCGGCAG
This sequence comes from Pseudomonas sp. TR47, assembly GCF_044143025.1. Classification (NCBI taxonomy): domain Bacteria; kingdom Pseudomonadati; phylum Pseudomonadota; class Gammaproteobacteria; order Pseudomonadales; family Pseudomonadaceae; genus Pseudomonas; species Pseudomonas sp. TR47. The sequence goes on from NZ_JBHFCS010000003.1 coordinate 48,422, forward strand.
CTTCGTTGATCATCGCGGGCGCGCGCTTGCAGATCCAGTACTTGCCCACCGCCGTGACCAACCGGGCGAAGTGCGCCTGCTGCGGGTCATCGAGTTGCTCTAGCGCTTGCCCCATGCGCAGGCTCAGGGCCAGGGCCGCTTCGCTTTCCAGTGCCAGATCGGCCAGCACGTTCTGCATCAGCGGCTGCTCGCTCAGCACCCGGCCGCCGACCTTGCGGTGCGCGCAGTGGTGGGTAGCCTGGGTCAAGGCCTGGCGCATCAGGGCGCTTGAGCCGACCATGCAGTCGAAGCGGGTCATGGCCACCATCTCGATGATGGTTGGCACTCCCCGCCCCTCCTCGCCGACCATCCAGGCCAGAGCGCCACGCAGCTCCACCTCGCTGGAAGCATTGGAGCTGTTGCCAAGCTTGTTCTTCAGGCGCTGGATGTAGAACTGGTTACAGCTGTCATCCGGGCGATGGCGTGGCAACAGGAAACAGCTCAAGCCTTTGTCGGTCTGCGCCAGTGTCAGGAAGGCGTCGCACATCGGCGCCGAACAGAACCATTTATGCCCAACCAGCTCGTAGGCCTGGCCCGGCCCCGGGCTGCCGACAGGATAGGCGCGAGTGGTGTTGGCGCGTACATCGGTACCGCCCTGCTTTTCTGTCATGGCCATGCCGATGGTCACGCCCGCCTTGTGCTGATCGCCGACGTTGCGGGGGTCGTACTCGCGGGCGAGAATCTTCGGCAACCAGTACTCGGCCAGCTCAGGCTGCAGCCTGAGTGCGGGGACAGCGGCAAAGGTCATGGTCAGCGGGCAACCGGTACCGGCTTCTGCCTGGCTGTGCAGGTAAGTCATCGATGCCCGGGCTACATGGGCGCCGGGGCGCGGCTCGGCCCAGGGCAACGACGGCAGGCCGTGTTCGACGGCCGTACGCATCAGCTCGTGGTAGGCGGGGTGGAACTCCACCAGGTCGATGCGGTGCCCGTAACGGTCATGGCTGCTGAACGCTGGTTTGTGCGCGTTGGCCAGAAAGCCTGCGGCCATCAGGGGCCCACCGGCCAAGGCACCGTAGGCATCGATCCGCGATTCGGCCCAGCCGGCACCGAAACGCCGCGACCACTCCTGCAGCGGCAGGTCCAGGCGGTACAGGTTGGCGCCGTCGAGGGACGGTGGCTGATTGGTGACTTCGTGGGTTTCAGCGTACTGGTGCAGGTTCATCGGGAGCTCCTGGGGCCGGGTATGCATGAAAGCCCCAGTGAAGCACTCCCTGTGGGCCAGTCAAAGTGCCAATAATGACTAAACAGGTGGCAACGCACACCATCGTGGCATGCGCCCGGCAGCCTTCAGAACCGGGTAACCCCCGAAGCCGCCCTGCCCGCCGTTACCTGCACCTGCGCTATCGCCACATTCAGCGTCAACTCGAAACGGCTGCCCAACCCCCGCGTAGACTCATGCATCAACGTGCCCCCCAGCACCTCGCCCAACTGCCGGCAGATCGACAGGCCGATGCCCAGCCCACCGTAGCGCCGGGTCATCGAGCCATCGACCTGGAAGAAGCGCTGATACAGGATCGCCTGGTCCAGGTCATCGAAGCCGATGCCGCTGTCACTGACGGTGAAGGTCAGCGCCAGGCTGTCGGGCCCAAGCCGACGGCCGCGCACCTGAACCATCACACCGCCCTGGTGGGTGAACTTCAGGCCATTGTCCACCAGGCAACCCAGGCAGCGCGTCAACTTATGCGCATCGCCAAGCAGTTCGTCCGGCAGCTCTGCGGGAATGTCCAGGCTCAGGTAAAGCCCTTTGCCAAGGGCCGTTCCAGCGTAGCCGGCACGCAGGTCCTGAAGCGTGCGGCGCAAGCTGAACGGCACCGGCTGCGCGCGCAGGCGACCTGCCTGCAGCTCGGTGAGGGTAAGAATATCGTCGACCATGTCCATCATGTTCTGCGCAGAGCCCACCGCCGTGCGATGGTACTGGGCCATCTCGGCGCTCAGCGGCAACGTGTGCATCAGCTCCAGCGAGCCGATAACACCGTTCATCGGGGTGCGCAGTTCATGGGTGATCGTGGCGAGGAATTCATCCTTGAGGTGGTTGCTCCTGGCCAGCTGCTGGTTCAGTTGTTCCAGCGTCCGCCCGGTATCACGCAGGGTCTGCGCCTGCTGTTCGCGCATGCTGTTGATACGGTCGGCCAGGGCCAGGGACAACAACGCCACTTCCAGCGCCGCACCGAGCTGGCTGGCATACATGGTCAGGAACACATTGGGCAGGTACCCCAGCACCATCAGGGTATTGACCAGCCCGCCCAGCAGGAACGCCGTCCAGGCAATGATGAACCAGCGAGCCACGCGCAGACCGCGCACCCAGGCGTATAGCCCCGCAGTGAAAATGCTGACGGTGAACAGCAGGGCCAGCACAGTGGCCATGCGCAAGGCAATGCCATAGGGCATGCTCACCGCCAGCAGCATCACCAGCACTGCCCCGAGCATCAACAGTTGCAACAGCCGATCGAACCCTCGGCTGATCGTGCCCAGGCGCAGGAAGTGGCGGGCGAACTGGCAACCGAACAAGCCGGCAGCACCGATGAACAAGGGCGTGGCGGCATTCGCCCACCAGGGGCTGTTCGGCCAGAAGTACGCCACCCCTGCGCCGTTGACCGACACCTGGTAGAAGCCGAACGAGGCAATATAGAGGATGTAATAGAGGTAACTGACGTCCCGAACGCTGAGGAAGATGAACAGGTTGTACACCAGCATCACCAGCAACACCCCGTAGATCATCCCCAGTACATACAGGCGCGTGGGCTGCTCTTCCATGTAGGCCTCGGCAGACCACAGCGCCAACGGCGCCTGCACCGAGCCCTGGCTGTGCAGGCGCAGGTAGACGGTGGTCGCCTGATTGGGCTGCAGCGGCAGTTCGAACAGGTAGTTGTTCTGGCGGATCTGCCGGCTGTCGTAGGGCAAGGCATCGCCGGTACGCTGTGCCAGGCGGTAGGTACCATCGGCGCCCGGCAGATAGAGCTCGAGGTGATCCAGCGGCGGGTACGCCAGCTCCAGCAACCATTGGCGCGGTGCGGGGTTGGCCGAGGCCAGGTAGCGCAAATCGACCTTGAGCCAGAACACCGAAGTCGAATAGCCGGCATTCAGCACTTGTTCACGGTGCAGGCGAAAACGCTTGGCGAAGGTGGGCGCGGTAACCTGGGCGATGCTGGCGCTGCCCTCGCGGTCTTCATAGACCTGCATGGTGCTGCCCAGCGAAAGGTACCGGGTGGTGTCGTCGAAATCGACCGCAGTGGCCAGCACGGGCAAGCAGCCCAGAAGCAAAATCAGCAAATAGCGCATACGGCCCCAGCATGGCGTGCCCGGACACGTCGCAATGGCCCCCTATCCCTATGAGACGACGAATTCCGGTAAAGCCCGTTTATCGAGTTATCCGAGCACTCTAGCATAGCTTTGAAGGCTGGCAACGGGCCATCTTGATTTAAGCTTAAAAGGCTCTAGATCAGTGCTTTCATGCCAGTGAAAAGCATAAAGCTGACCCATCGATCAACAAAACCCGTTTGTAGGACGATCCGTACAAAAGGGTTTGGTGGTAAGCTCGCCGACCATGAATACCTACAGCTCCCGCCCCGTTGTCCTCTGTCTATCCGGCCACGACCCAAGTGGCGGTGCCGGCTTGCAGGCAGATATCGAAGCCCTGATCGCCCAAGGCTGTCACGCCGCACCTGCGGTGACCGCCCTGACCGTGCAGGATACCGTCAATGTTTCCGACTTCCGCGTGCTCGACCGCGAGTGGGTGCTGGCCCAGGCCAATGCCGTACTGGCCGACTCCACGGTAGCCGCGGTCAAGCTGGGCATGCTCGGCTCGATCGAAATGGTCGATACCGTCGCCGAACTGCTCAGTGCCCACCCGCACCTGCCGGTGGTCTGCGACCCGGTGCTGCGCGCCGGTGGCGGTGGCCGGCTGGGCAAGGACGAGGTCGGCTATGCCCTGCGCGAGCGCCTGTTGCCGCTGGCGGCCATCGCCACCCCGAACCTGCCCGAGGCCCGCATTCTTGCCGAACTGCCCGAAGGTACGGCAGACGAGTGTGCCGAAAAATTGTTGCCGTTCTGCAAACACCTGCTGATTACCGGTGGCCACGGCGACGAAGACGAAATCCACAACCGCCTGTACAGCCGCGATGGCCAGCGTCATACCTGGACCTGCCAGCGCCTGCCTGGCAGCTACCACGGCTCGGGTTGTACCCTGGCCAGCACGTTGGCCGGCCGCCTGGCCTTGGGCGAAGCCCTGCAAAGCGCCGTGCGCAGTGCACTCGACTACACCTGGCGCACCCTGCGTGACGCCGAGCAGTTGGGCAAGGGCCAGTTCGTCCCGCGCCGCCTGCCCCTGGACTTCTGCTCCTGATACGAGGCTTTCTGATGAAGCTACGCGGTCTGTATGCAATCACCGACAGCCAGCTGCTCGCCGGCCGTTTCCTGTCCCATGTCGAGGCGGCACTGGAAGGCGGCGTGCGCCTGCTGCAGTACCGCGATAAAAGCGATGATGACGCCCGTCGACTGCGTGAAGCCCAAGCGCTTCTCAAGCTCTGCGAACGCTACGGCACCGAGCTGGTCATCAACGACGACGCCGAACTGGCTGCGCGCCTGGGCGTCGGTGTGCATCTGGGGCAGACCGACGGCCCATTGACCCCGGCGCGTGCGCTGCTGGGCCGCCAGGCCATCATTGGCTCGACCTGCCACGCCAGCCTCGACCTGGCCGCCCAGGCCGCCAGCGAAGGCGCCAGTTATGTCGCCTTTGGCCGTTTCTTCAATTCCGTGACCAAGCCCGGTGCACCCGCTGCCGATGTTGGCCTGCTGGCGCAGGCCCGGGCCCAGGTCAAACTGCCGCTCGCCGTGATCGGCGGCATCACCCTCGACAACGCCGCTCCGCTGGTCGCCCACGGTGCCGACCTGCTGGCGGTGATCCATGGCCTGTTCGGTGCCGACAGCGCGCAGGAAGTCACCCGCCGCGCCCGCGCCTTCAACGCCCTGTTCGCTTCCTGATTTCAAGAGAAGATCCCATGTCCCGTTCCGAATCCCTGTTCGCCCAAGCCCAGAAGCACATCCCAGGTGGCGTCAACTCGCCGGTCCGCGCCTTCAAGAGCGTCGGCGGCACCCCGCTGTTCTTCAAGCATGCCGAAGGCGCCTATGTCGTCGACGAAGACGACAAGCGCTATGTTGACTACGTGGGTTCGTGGGGCCCGATGATCCTCGGCCACGGCCACCCACAGGTGCTCGACGCGGTGCGCAACCAGTTGCAGCACGGCTTGTCCTACGGCGCGCCGACCGCCATGGAAACCGAGATGGCAGACCTTGTCTGCTCGCTGGTGCCGTCCATGGAAATGGTACGCATGGTCAGCTCCGGCACCGAAGCCACCATGAGCGCGATTCGCCTGGCCCGGGGTTACACCGGCCGCGACGCCATCATCAAGTTCGAAGGCTGCTACCACGGCCACTCCGACAGCTTGCTGGTCAAGGCCGGTTCCGGTTTGCTGACCCAGGGCGTGCCAAGCTCGGCAGGCGTGCCGGCGGACTTCGCCAAGCACACCCTGACCCTGCCGTTCAACGACATCGCTGCAGTCGAGAAGACCCTGGCCGAAGTCGGCCAGACCGTAGCCTGCATCATCGTCGAGCCAGTGGCCGGCAACATGAATTGCGTACCGCCAGCGCCTGGCTTCCTCGAAGGCCTGCGCGAGCAGTGCGACAAGCACGGCGTAGTGCTGATCTTCGACGAAGTGATGACGGGCTTTCGCGTCTCGCTGGGCGGCGCCCAAGGCTACTACGGCATCACGCCGGACCTGTCGACCTTCGGCAAGATCGTCGGCGGCGGCATGCCGGTCGGCTGTTTCGGCGGCAAGCGCGAGATCATGGGCTGCATCGCTCCGCTGGGCCCTGTGTATCAGGCCGGTACCCTGTCGGGTAACCCGCTGGCCATGGCCGCAGGCCTGACCACGCTGAAGCTGATCAGCCGCCCGGGCTTCCACGACGAGCTGAGCGACTTCACCAGCCGCATGCTCGACGGCCTGCAGCAGCGCGCAGATGCCGCTGGCGTGCCGTTCGTGACAACCCAGGCAGGTGCCATGTTCGGCCTGTACTTCAGCGGCGCCGACGATATCGTCACCTTCGATGACGTGATGGCCAGCGATGCCGAGCGCTTCAAGCGCTTCTTCCACCTGATGCTCGACGGTGGCGTCTACCTGGCACCTAGCGCGTTCGAGGCCGGCTTTACCTCGATCGCACACGGTGACAAGGAGCTGCAGATCACCCTGGATGCGGCTGAGCGGGCATTTGCCGCACTGAAGTAAAGCGCGGTCAGAGCTCTTCGCCGGGTAAACCCGCGAAGAGCTCTGGCGATAAATGCCCGTCCATCACCAGTAACTTTTCCCACCGGTACATAAATTCGAGTAAAACTTTGTAAGGTTGGCGCTGCTTATCCCATAATGTGCCACCAGAGACATTGGCCGTAGCTTTGCAGAGGTAAGTCGATCCCCATGAACCGCACCGGCCGCGCCCTTGCCCTGGGCTGCCTGTTGCTTCTTCAGCCCCTGCTGGCACTGGCGGAGGGCGGTAACTCGTTGCTGATTCCTGCAACGGGGCGCTGCACGCTCAATGTCCAGCCAGAGGACCAGCAAAACGCCCTCAAGGCTTGCGAGCAGATGGCGGCGACCGGGGACGCCCAGGCGCAGTACGAACTGGGTGAGTACTACTACGCGCAAACCCCCAAAGACCTGAAAATGGCCTTGGACTGGTTCGAAAAAGCCTCGCTGCAAGGCCATGCACAAGCCCAGTATCGCCTTGGCGGCATGTTCTTTCATGGTGAAGGGGTCACGGCCAACAACGTACAGGCCTATATCCTGCTGAAAATGGCGGCGGTCAACGGCGCCGAAGATGCGCTGGACATGGCCGACGAAGTCACCGAGCAGATGCCCCGCGATGAACTGGAGCATGCCACCCAGGTGCTCGGCCAGATCTTCCGCAAATACCTGCTGGAACTGCAAAGCGCCGAAGGGCGCACGCCGTTCTCGCCGCTCCCCTGATTCGCTTTACTTCTCTGGCATCGGCATAGGGAACGGCATCACATTGCCACTTCCCTTGGCCTCGCTGATCTTGGCCGTGCCCAGGCGCTCGACCTCGTCGATACGCACGATCGAGTGCATCGGCACGAAGCTGCGGATCACACCTTCGAACTGGTTCTTGAGCTTCTCTTCGCTCGGGTCGACCACGATCTGGGTGCGCTCCCCAAAAACGAATTCCTCGATTTCCAGGAAGCCCCACAGGTCGCTCTGATAGATCTGTTTGGCATACATCTCGAAGACCTGCCCCTGATTGAGGAAGATCACTTTATAGATGGCGGGTTCGCGTTTGCTCATGTTTGCCGGGATAACACATGCGTAAGAAAAGGCGCGCATCATAACAGACAGGCCCGTTGATCTGTGCCGCCGATACCGTTGAACGTTTCAGTGCTTTCGCCCCTGCCCTTCAAGGGTTATTCTTGAGTTCACCATTATTGCCGTCGAGCGGCTAAAAACGACCTTGAACGCACCCATACAACCTCATCGCTTCATCCTCGAACCCTTCGAGGCCCACCGCTTCGCCAACCTGTGCGGCCAGTTCGACGAGCACTTGCGCCTGATCGAACAACGCCTGGCTATCGAAATCCGCAACCGCGGCAATCAATTCGAGCTGATCGGCGAACCCAAGACAACCTCTGCTGCCGAGCAACTGCTGCGCCGCCTCTATCGCGAGGCCAAGGCCACCGAGCTGTCGCCGGAAACCGTGCACCTGTACCTGCAGGAGTCGACCGTCGAGAACATCGAAAACCCGGCAGTCAACGAGGTCAGCGTTTCCCTGCGCACGCGCAAGGGCAACATTCGCCCACGCGGCGTCAACCAGCAGCGCTACGTCAAGGAAATCCTGGCCAACGACATCAACTTCGGCGTAGGCCCGGCCGGTACCGGCAAGACTTACCTGGCCGTGGCCTGCGCCGTCGATGCCCTGGAGCGCGAGCAGGTGCGACGCATCCTGCTGGTGCGCCCGGCGGTCGAGGCCGGCGAAAAGCTTGGCTTCCTGCCTGGCGACCTGGCCCAGAAGATCGACCCGTACCTGCGCCCGCTGTACGACGCCCTGTACGAAATGCTCGGCTTCGAGCACGTGGCCAAGCTGATCGAGCGCCAGGTGATCGAGATCGCCCCGCTGGCCTACATGCGCGGCCGTACCTTGAACAACAGTTTCATCATCCTCGACGAGAGCCAGAACACCACGCTCGAGCAGATGAAAATGTTCCTGACCCGTATCGGCTTCGGCTCCACTGCGGTGATCACCGGCGACATCACCCAGGTCGACCTGCCGCGTGGCACCAAGTCGGGCCTGGCTCATGTGATCGAGGTGCTCAAGGACGTTCCGGGTATCAGTTTTACCCACTTCCAACCCAAAGATGTGGTTCGTCACCCACTGGTGCAGCGCATTGTCGAGGCCTATGACCGCTTCGATGCCCGCCAGGCCAAGCCCGAGGCGCCCGGCAAAGATGCTTGAACTTGACCTGCAGCGCGCCACGGATGCCGCCACCCCTGACGATGCCGCTTTGCGCGCCTGGTGCGAACTGGCCTTGCGCCAGCGCAGCGCCGACTCGGAAATGACCATCCGTCTGGTCGACGAAGCCGAAGGCCGCGAGCTCAACCACACCTACCGGCACAAAGACTACGCGACCAACGTGCTGTCGTTCCCGGCCGATGTGCCCGATGAACTGCTCGATATCCCGCTGCTGGGCGACCTGGTGATCTGCGTGCCGGTGGTCGAGCGCGAGGCTGCCGAACAGGGCAAATCGCTGCAAGCGCATTGGGCGCACCTGGTCATCCACGGCTGCCTGCACCTGCTTGGCTACGACCACATCGAAGACGATGAGGCCGAGGAAATGGAAGCGCTGGAACGGGAATTGCTGGCAGAACTGGGTCACCCCGACCCGTATGCCGATGATGAAAACGATTCAATCACACACTGATACTGCAAGGATCACGAGAAACGCCATGAGCGAAGATCGATCGAGCAACGGGCAGAAGTCCTGGCTGGGTAAACTGACCCAGGCTTTTGCCCATGAGCCGAAAAACCGCCAGGAGCTCCTCGAGCTGCTGCGCGAAGCCCATCAGAACAAGCTGCTCGACAGCGAAGCGCTGACCATCGTCGAAGGCGCCATCCAGGTCGCCGACCTGCAGGTACGCGACATCATGGTGCCGCGTTCGCAGATGATCAGCATCAAGGCTACCCAGTCGCCTCGCGAATTCCTGCCGGCCGTCATCGACGCCGCGCACTCGCGTTACCCGGTGATCGGCGAAAGCCATGACGATGTGCTCGGGATCCTGCTGGCCAAGGACCTGCTGCCGCTGATCCTCAAAGAGAACGGCGACAGCTTCAACATCAGGGACCTGCTGCGCCCGGCCACGTTCGTGCCCGAGTCCAAGCGCCTGAACGTGCTGCTGCGCGAGTTCCGCGCCAACCACAACCACATGGCCATCGTCATCGACGAGTACGGCGGCGTGGCGGGCCTGGTCACCATCGAGGACGTGCTCGAACAGATCGTCGGCGACATCGAAGACGAGCATGATGTCGAGGAAGACAGCTATATCAAGCCACTGCCCAGCGGCGACTTCCTGGTCAAGGCGCTCACGCCGATCGAGAACTTCAACGAGTTCTTCGACAGCGAGTTTTCCGATGATGAGTTCGACACGGTTGGCGGCCTGGTGATGAGCGCTTTCGGCCACCTGCCCAAGCGCAACGAGACCACTGAGATCGGGCCCTACAAGTTCCGTATTCTCAATGCCGACAGCCGGCGGATACACTTGCTGCGCCTGACCCCGATCACCCGCTAAGGACAAACATGCGTTGGATCACCCGCCCCGGCTGGCCCGGTAACCTGCTGGCCTTGGCGGCCGGCGCCTCTACCCTTCTGGCCCTGGCGCCATTCGACATCTGGCCGCTGGCCCTGTTGTCCATCGCGGTGCTCTACCTCGGCCTGCGCGAGCTCACCCCGCGCCAGGCCATGTGGCGCGGCTGGTGGTTCGGGTTTGGCCTGTACGGGGCCGGCACCTGGTGGATCTACGTCAGCATGAACACCTACGGCGGCGCCTCGCCGCTGCTGGCGATCGTGCTGCTGGTGGCGTTCTTCGCCGCCCTTGCCTGGTTCTTTGCCCTGCCCACCTGGCTGTGGGCGCGCTGGCTGCGCCGCAATGAAGCCCCCTTGGCCGATGCGCTGTGCTTTGCCGCCCTGTGGCTGCTGCAAGAGGCTTTCCGTGGCTGGTTCCTGACCGGCTTCCCCTGGCTTTATGCCGGCTACAGCCAACTGGACGGGCCTTTGGCTGGCCTGGCGCCGCTGGGCGGCGTGTGGCTGATCTCTTTCGCTCTGGCATTGAGCGCGGCGCTGCTGTGCAACCTGCACCGCCTGCGTGCACGCCCATCGTTCCTTGCCGTGGGAGCCTTGTTGCTGCTGGCTCCCTGGGTTGTCGGCATGGCCCTCAAAGACCACGCCTGGACCAAGCCTGCTGGCGACCCACTGACGGTCGCAGCCCTGCAGGGCAACGTCGAACAAGAGCTGAAATGGGACCCGGCGCACATCGATGCACAACTGGCGCTGTACCGCGACATGAGCTTCAGTTCAAAACCGGTGGATCTGCTGGTTTGGCCAGAGACAGCCGTGCCGATCCTCAAGGACCAGGCCCAAGGCTACATCGACGTGATGGGGCGTTTTGCCGCCGACCGGCATTCGGCACTTATCACCGGCGTGCCGGTGCGCGAAGTGGTGCATCAGCAACGCCGCTACTACAACGGCGTGACCGTGACAGGCGAAGGCGATGGCACCTACCTCAAGCAGAAGCTGGTGCCCTTCGGCGAATACGTGCCACTGCAGGACATGCTTCGCGGCCTGATCGAGTTCTTCAACCTGCCGATGTCGGACTTCGCCCGCGGCCCTGAGGACCAGCCACTGCTCCAGGCCAAGGGTTACCAGATTGCCCCGTACATCTGCTACGAGGTGGTCTACCCCGAGTTCGCTGCGGGCTTGGCGGCGCGCAGCGACCTGTTGCTGACCATCAGCAACGACACCTGGTTCGGCACCTCGATCGGCCCGCTGCAGCACCTGCAGATGGCGCAGATGCGCGCGCTGGAAGCCGGCCGCTGGATGATCCGCGCCACCAACAACGGCGTCACCGCCCTGATCGACCCGTTTGGCCGGATTACGGCCCAGGTTCCGCAGTTCCAGCGGGCCGTGCTGTATGGCGAAGTGGTACCGATGCAGCAACTGACGCCGTACCTGCAATGGCGCTCGTGGCCGCTGGCGATTGTCTGTGCCTTGCTGCTGGGTTGGGCATTGCTGGCGGGGCGCATAGCCAAAACCGTCTGATCAGGCCGTAGGAGCGGCCTTGTGTCGCGATGGGCTGCGAAGCGGCCCCAGGATATCAGCGGCGCCACAGATATCCTGGGACTGCTGCGCAGTCCTTTCGCGACACAAGGCCGCTCCTACACCGGCTCGAGTGCTCTCTTGAATCAATAGAACAACCGATACCCCGCCAACCCTACCGCTTCATTCAGCAATTGCCCGCTCTGCCACATCGCCCGGCTTTCCGGCAGCAACCCGGCAAACGGCCGCGCATGGTCCCGCCCAAGGAACCCCATCGGCGCCGGTATCACTTCAAACCCGGCCTGCTCGAAGCTCCAGCGCGAACGTTGCATGTGCCACGCCTGGGTCACCAGCACCACACGCCCAATACCCAGTGGCTTGAGTAATTGCGCGCTGAATTGGGCATTTTCCCACGTGGTTCGGCTGGCCTCTTCCTTCCATTTGACCTCGACAGCGAAATCTTCACGCAGCCGATCCGCCATTAGCCGCGCCTCGCTCGGCGGGGTATCGTAGTGCAAACCGCCACTGGTCAGCACCGGCAAGCCCGAAGCCTTGGCCAGTCGCGCGGCAAAGCGCATACGCTCAAGCGCCGTTGCCGAGGGCTGGTCCTCACCGCCCCAGGCCGGATCACCGCGCTCACGCCCTGCGCCGAGCACGACGATGGCATCCGCCCTGCGCGCCAGGCTGGCCCAATCGCCGGATGCCAGCGGGGGCTCGGTTTCCAGCAGGCGCGCACCGTGCTGCACCACCAGCGGCAGGCTCATCAACCACAACCCACCCAGCCCCAGCACAAAGCACAGCGCCGCCAGCCGCGGGCGCCGGGCGCGCAACCACCAGGCCGCCAGCAACAGCAGGAACAGGATGCCCGGCGGCATCAACCATTGTTTGATGAAAAATCGAATCGGCATCGGCTACACCTCCTTGGCAGGCGTGCAGCCTATGAGGATCGGCGCCGGTCAACAAGTGCGCTGCCGGCGCCGATCGAGTGAAGTGTTTGTTGAATTACCGGGGCGCGATGGCCTGCGCCGGGCGCCCTGAACGGCTAGCGATGTGGCAGCGTCCTGGGTGTCGCCGTCGTGGCGGGGCGTTTCTTGTCCTTGAGCCAGATGATCTTCGCCGATGTCGGTTCCGCATGCGGGTAACTACCGGCGCAGGCATTACGGCGTTCCGGGACCGAGTCCAGGTAAGCCTTGATCACTTCGAACTCTGCATGGCTCAGGCCACGCAACTCCAGCTCGGCTGGCATCTCGTCGCGCAATCGTACCGACGTTCTGGCGACTTCCAGGGCCAGGCCAAGACGGTCGATCAGGCGTTCGTAAAGCTCCGGTTTGATTGCGGGTAGCTGCGTCTCTCCCATCCGTTCACCTCATTGAAGATAAAGAATATCTCCCCCCACACCTGAGCTTAGCGCCGCTTCGAAAAGCAGCCCGATGCAGCGACCAGCGGCCATTCGCAATCAGGGTTTCCCACGATGCGCGGCGCTACTGTATGCTACGGCGTTCACTCTCACGACACCGGAGTGCCGGACGCAGCGAGGTTCCGCTGCCTGGAACAAGGTCTCTTCTCTCTCAGCCAAAAGTAGCCATGCACGAACAATACACGCCCCGTGATATCGAAGCCGCCGCCCAGCATTTCTGGGACGAGCAACAGTCGTTCGCTGTTACCGAACAGCCAGGCAAAGACACCTACTATTGCCTATCGATGTTCCCGTACCCGAGCGGCAAGCTACACATGGGCCACGTGCGCAACTACACCATCGGCGACGTGATTGCCCGCTACCAGCGCATGCTGGGCAAGAACGTCCTGCAACCGATGGGCTGGGACGCTTTCGGCATGCCAGCGGAAAACGCGGCGATGAAAAACAACGTCGCCCCGGCCAAGTGGACATACGAAAACATCGACTACATGAAGACCCAGCTCAAGAGCCTGGGCCTTGCCATCGACTGGGCACGTGAAGTCACCACCTGCAAGCCGGACTACTACCGCTGGGAACAGTGGCTGTTCACCCGCCTGTTCGAAAAAGGCATCATCTACCGCAAGAACGGTACCGTGAACTGGGACCCGGCCGACCAGACCGTGCTCGCCAACGAGCAGGTCATCGACGGCCGCGGCTGGCGTTCGGGCGCGCTGATCGAAAAGCGCGAAATCCCCATGTACTACTTCCGCATCACCGACTACGCCGACGAGCTGCTGGAAAGCCTCGACGAGCTGCCGGGCTGGCCTGAGCAGGTCAAGACCATGCAGCGCAACTGGATCGGCAAGTCGCGCGGCATGGAAGTACAGTTCCCGTACGATCAGGCGAGCATCGGCCACGAAGGTACGCTGAAAGTCTTTACCACCCGTCCGGACACCCTGATGGGCGCGACTTACGTTGCCGTTGCCGCCGAGCACCCATTGGCTACCCAGGCCGCCCAGGGCAACCCGGCGCTGCAGGCATTCATCGACGAGTGCAAGAGCGGCAGCGTTGCCGAGGCCGACATGGCCACCCAGGAGAAGAAGGGCATGCCCACTTCCCTGCTGGTCGAGCACCCCCTGAGCGGTGAAAAGCTGCCGGTATGGGTCGCCAACTATGTGCTGATGCACTACGGCGACGGTGCCGTAATGGCCGTACCGGCCCACGACGAGCGCGACTTCGAGTTCGCCCACAAGTACAACCTGCCGGTCAAGGCTGTGGTGCGCACCAGCGCCGGCGACGAAGTCGGCAGCGAATGGCAGGCGGCCTACGGCGAGCACGGCCAGCTGATCAACTCCGGCGAGTTCGACGGCCTGGACTTCGCTGGCGCCTTCGACGCCATCGAGGCGGCCCTGATCCGCAAGGAGCTGGGCAAATCCCGCACCCAGTTCCGCCTGCGCGACTGGGGCATCAGCCGCCAGCGTTACTGGGGCTGCCCGATCCCGATCATCCACTGCCCGTCCTGCGGCGACGTGCCGGTGCCGGAAGACCAGCTGCCGGTCACCCTGCCAGAGAACGTGGTGCCGGACGGCGCCGGTTCGCCCCTGGCGCGCATGCCTGAGTTCTACGAGTGCAGCTGCCCGAAATGCGGCGCCGCGGCAAAGCGTGAAACCGACACCATGGACACCTTCGTCGAGTCGTCCTGGTACTTCGCCCGCTACGCCTCACCGAACTACGACAAAGGCCTGGTCGATCCGAAAGCGGCCAACCACTGGTTGCCGGTCGACCAGTACATCGGCGGTATCGAACACGCCATCCTGCACCTGCTTTACGCGCGCTTCTTCCACAAGCTGATGCGTGACGAAGGCCTGGTCACCTCCAATGAACCGTTCAAGAACCTGCTGACCCAGGGCATGGTGGTCGCCGATACCTACTACCGCGTCGCCAGCAACGGTGGCAAGGACTGGTTCAACCCGGCCGACGTCGAAATCGAGCGCGATGCCAAGGCCAAGATCATTGGCGCACGCCTGAAGACCGACGGCCTGCCGGTGGAAATCGGCGGCACCGAGAAGATGTCGAAGTCGAAGAACAACGGCGTCGACCCACAGTCGATGATCGAAGCCTACGGCGCCGACACCTGCCGCCTGTTCATGATGTTCGCCTCGCCGCCCGACATGAGCCTGGAATGGTCGGACTCTGGCGTCGAAGGTGCAAGCCGCTTCCTGCGTCGTGTCTGGCGCCTGGCCCAGGGCCACGTCAACCAGGGCCTGCCGGGTAAACTGGACCTCGCCACGCTGAACGACGAGCAGAAGGTCATCCGCCGTGCAATTCACGCCGCGATCAAGCAGGCCAGCACCGATGTGGGCCAGTACCACAAGTTCAACACCGCCATCGCCCAGGTGATGACCGTGATGAACGTCCTGGAGAAGGCCCCCCAGGGCACCGAGCAAGACCGTGCGCTGCTGCAAGAGGGCCTGGAGGCCGTCACCTTGTTGCTGGCCCCGATCACCCCGCACATTTCCCACGAACTGTGGAAGGCGCTGGGCCATGAGCAAGCGGTTATCGATGCTGGCTGGCCAGTTGTCGATGAAAGCGCTCTGGTGCAGGACACCGTAACCCTGGTGGTCCAGGTCAACGGCAAACTGCGTGGCCAGGTAGAAATGCCTGCAGCCGCCAGCCGCGAAGAAATCGAAGCCGCCGCCCGCAACAACGAAAATGTCCTGCGCTTCATCGATGGCCTGACCATCCGCAAGGTCATCGTAGTGCCAGGCAAGCTGGTCAACATCGTCGCCAACTGATGGCAACGCCCACCTGCAGCCAGTGCGGGTGGGCGGTATCGGCCCACAAGGGAGCAACAACATGATCAAACGCAATCTGCTGGTATTGGGCCTGGCCATCATGCTCAGCGCCTGCGGTTTCCAGCTGCGCGGCACCGGCACCTCCGAGCTCAGCGTCAAGGAAATGGACGTCAGTGCACGTGATGCCTACGGCCCGACCGTGACTCAACTGCGCGAAGTACTGGAGCGCAGCGGCGTCAATGTGCACACCGGCGCCCCGTATCGCCTGGTACTGACCAACGAACAGCAAACCCAGCGCGCAGCGTCCTACGCCAGCAGCAACCAATCTGCCGAGTACGAACTGACCACAGTGCTCAGCTACAGCATCCTTGGCCTGAACAACCTGGAGCTGATGAGCGACAAGCTGGAAGTGCGCAAAATCTATGTACGCGACGGCGGCAACATCACCGGTTCCGACCAGGAAGCCACTGTTGCCCGCGAAGAAATGCGCCGCGACCTGGTCAACGCCATGGTCGTGCGCCTGCAGATGCTGACGCCGCCTCAGCTGGACCAGTTGCAGCGCGAAGCTGACGAACGCGCCAAGGCCGAAGCCGCCGCACTGGAGGCCGCGCGCAGCCAGCAGGCGGAAACGCCGCAGCAATCTCCGCTGGAAATTCCGGGCAATTAAGCCCGTGCGGGGCACTCCGGTGCCCCGCCTGTTTCCGATGAAGCTCGCCCCCGCCCAACTCAACAAGCACCTGCAAGGCGCTCTGGCCCCTGTCTATGTGGTCAGTGGCGACGATCCGCTGCTGTGCCAGGAAGCCGCCGACGCCATACGCAATGCTGCGCGTCAGCAGGGCTTTGACGAGCGCCAGGTGTTCAGCGCCGACGCCAGTTTCGACTGGGGCACCCTGCTGCAGGCGGGCGCCAGCCTGTCCCTGTTCGCCCAACGCAGGCTGCTGGAACTGCGCCTGCCCTCGGGCAAGCCTGGTGACAAAGGCGCTGCGGCGTTGATGGAATACTGCGCCAACCCTGCCGAGGACACCCTGCTGCTGGTCAGCCTGCCCAAACTCGATGGCAGTGCGCAGAAGACCAAATGGGGCAAGGCCCTGATCGAGGGCAGCCATTGCCAGTTCATCCAGATCTGGCCGGTGGATGCCCAGCAGTTGCCGCAGTGGATCAACCAGCGTTTGGCACAGGCCGGCCTTTCGGCCCAGCGTGATGCGGTCGACCTCATTGCCGCACGTGTCGAAGGCAACCTGCTGGCTGCTGCCCAGGAAATCGAAAAGCTCAAACTGCTCGCCGACGGCAGCCAGGTCACCGTAGACACGGTGCAGGCGGCCGTTGCCGACAGCGCGCGCTTCGATGTCTTCGGCCTGGTCGATGCCATTCTCAATGGCGAAGCTGCGCATGCCCTGCGCATGCTCGAAGGCCTGCGCGGTGAAGGCGTGGAGCCACCTGTGATTCTCTGGGCCCTGGCGCGCGAACTGCGTCTGCTGGCGGGGCTTTCGCAGCAGTTCAGCCAGGGTGTGCCCTTGGACAAGGCCTTCAGCCAGGCCCGCCCACCGGTATGGGACAAGCGCCGGCCGCTGGTCAGCAAAGCCCTGCAGCGCCTGTCGGCGCAGCGCTGGGCGCAGCTGCTGCAGGATGCCCAGCGCATCGATGCGCAGATCAAGGGGCAAGCCGTGGGGTTACCATGGACCGGGCTGTCACGCTTGTCATTGCTCATGGCCGGGCAGCGGTTGGCTCTACCGCCTGAGTGACTCAAATACTGGGAGCCTGTTTGCAGCCCCGGTATTTCAAACCATTGACACAATCAATTGGCCCCGGCCTCTCTACAGGCCTAGAGTCCGCCCCGAAACCCACCCGACCCGGGAATCCCGCCATGAGCAAAAAGCCGAAGAAGCACGGCCCCAACAAGGCCAAATCCATCGTCGCCCAACCCTTGTTCCGCTGCCGCCAGGAGCGACCGGACAAGGGCAAAGGCAGCTACCGCCGCGAAGCCTTCCAATCGAGAGATTGGGAGGCTTCTTACTTTTTGGCCGCATGAAAGCATCGAAAGCGCAGGCATGATATGGTCGGCACCTGACCTGAAATTCTGGATCTGTGCATGCCCTTCAGTCTTACCCCTCGCTGGAAATCCCGCCAGCTGCTCGCGGCCTCCAGCTTAATCCTGCTCGTCGCCTGCGCGGAAAAGCCCACCGCCGCCGACGCCCTGCCGCTGGCCCCCGCCCAGCCCGCGCCGGTAGTGACTCTGCCCAGCGCCACGCCCGACGTCAGCACTGAAATTCAGCCGCTGCAAACATTTGCCCAATGGCAGGCCGGCTTCCGCCAGCAAGCGCTGCAGGCTGGTATCTCGGCAAGCACTTTCGACCGCGCGTTCATTGGCGTGACGCCGGACATGGATGTGATCAAGGCAGACCGCAGCCAGCCCGAATTCACCCGCCCGGTGTGGGAATACCTGGAAGGAGCGCTGTCGCCACTGCGAGTGCGAAACGGCAAGAAACTGCTTGAGCAGAATGCCGAGCTGCTGGCCCGCCTCGAACAGCGCTATGGTGTAGACCGTCAGGTCCTGGTCTCGGTCTGGGGCATGGAGAGCAACTTTGGCCAGTTCCAAGGCAGCAAGTCGGTAATTCGCTCACTCGCGACCCTGGCGTATGAAGGCCGCCGCCCGCAGTTTGCCCAGGATCAGCTGATTGCCGCGCTGCAGATCATCCAGCATGGTGACATTCAGCCAGAGGCCATGCGTGGCTCCTGGGCCGGCGCCATGGGCCAGACCCAGTTCATCCCCACCACCTACAACACCCATGCAGTGGACTTCGACGGTGACGGCCGCCGCGATATCTGGAACAGCACTCCGGATGCCTTGGCATCGACTGCGCATTACCTGCAAAGCTCCGGCTGGAAGCGCGGGCAACCATGGGGCTTCGAGGTTCAGGTACCTGCAGGCTTCGACTTCTGGCTGGCCGATGGCGCGCTGCGCAAGCCCGTCAGTGAGTGGTTGCAATTGGGTGTGAAACTGCCGGCGGGCACCAAACTGCCGATGGGCAGCAACGAACTTTCCGCAGCCCTGCTGCTGCCGGCCGGCGCCCGTGGCCCAGCATTCCTGGTGCTGGACAACTTCCGCGCCATTCTCAAGTACAACAACTCATCGTCCTATGCACTGGCCGTGAGCTTGTTGGGCGATCGTTTCTCGGGCTGGGGCTTCATCGCAGGCAGCTGGCCCAAAGAAGACTTGCCGCTGAGCCGCAGCGAGCGCATGGAGCTGCAGAACCTGCTCAACGCCAACGGGCATGATGCGGGCAACCCCGATGGCATCATCGGTGCCAATACCCGCAAGGCCATTCGCAATGCGCAGCAGGGTTTTGGGTGGCCAGCAGATGGGTACCCGACGCACAAGTTGCTCGATAGCCTGCGTCAACAGTGATAATGCCGGGGGCGCCTTGCGCCCCATCGCGACACGAGAAATCGCTCATCCCCCTGTAGGAGCGGCCTTGCGTCGCGAAAGGGCCGCAAAGCGGCCCCGACAATCTCACCCCTTGAACAAATCCTGCGCCAATACCAGGCTCCGCGCCTCGCTGTCCAGCACCACCTCTGCCCCCAGCGGCAAACACACGTTCGGGTCACAATGCCCGCTGCGCCACCCGGCCAGCACTGGCACACCCAACGGCGCGAAGATGTCCAGCAACAGGGGCGTCAACGCCGCCACGGTGATACCGGCGAAATCCCCCACCAGCACCCCCTTCACGCCCGCCAGCTTGCCTGCCAGACGCAACTGGGTCAGCAGCCGGTCCACCCGGTAAAGCGGCTCGTTGACGTCCTCTATGAACAGGATGCAGCCCTTCGTATCGATCTGCGCCAGTGTTCCCAGGGTCGCCCCCAGAATCGACAGGTTGCCGCCCAGCAAACGCCCCCTGGCAACACCAGGCACCACGCAATTCAAGACGAATTCAGCCGGGTGCACGATGGCATCACCCTCCCCTAACGCCCCACTCAACTGCGCCATCAGCGACGACTCGGTCGGTGCGAGCTTGGCACCCAGCAGGTCAGCGTTGAGCATCGCTCCATGAAAGCTGATCAAGCCGCTATGACGATAGATAGCCGTGTGCAGCGCAGTGATATCGCTGTAGCCGATCAGCGGCTTGGGGTTGCGCCGGATCAGGTCGAAGTCGAGCTGATCGAGCAGGCGCATGCTGCCATAGCCACCGCGCATGCACAGGACTGCGTCGATGGTCGGGTCAGCGAAGGCATCGTGCAGATCCTGTAACCGTTGCTGATCGGAGCCCGCCAGATAGCCTTCGGCCTGGCTCACTCCAGGGTAGATCCGGCAGCGATAACCGCGCTCGGCAAACCACTGGCCAGCCTTTTGCGCATCCAGCCTTGCCGGCCCGGCCGGAGCGACAATGGCAAAGCAGGCATTGTCCGGCAGCGCGGCGGGCAGGCGGTGTTCAAACGTTTCGGCGCAATTCATCGCAACTCCTTGCAGCGCTGGGCACAAAAACAAAAATGCCGATGCCGCCTTTCGGCGTGCATCGGCATGTACAGCTCAAACCAGGATCAGAGCTTGATCTTGGCTTCGTGAGCCTGCTGGTCGGCATGGTAGGACGAACGCACCAACGGCCCCGATGCGACGTTCTTGAAGCCCATCTTGTAGCCTTCCTCGGCAAACCAGGCGAAGGTGTCGGGGTGCACGAAACGCTGCACTGGCAGGTGGCTGCGCGAAGGCTGCAGGTACTGCCCGAGGGTGAGCATGTCGATGTCATGCTCACGCATGCGGTGCATCACTTCGATCACTTCTTCGTCCGTCTCGCCCAGGCCGAGCATCAGGCCAGACTTGGTCGGTACGTGCGGCACCATCTGCTTGAACTTCTGCAGCAGGTCCAGCGACCAGTCGTAGTCCGAACCGGGACGTGCGGCCTTGTACAGGCGCGGTACGGTTTCAAGATTGTGGTTGAAAACATCCGGCGGCTCTTGCGCGGTAATTTCCAGGGCCACATCCATCCGGCCACGGTAATCCGGCACCAGGGTTTCCAGCTGTACGCCCGGCGACAGCGCGCGGATCTCGCGGATGCAGTCGGCGAAGTGCTGGGCACCACCGTCGCGCAGGTCGTCGCGGTCCACCGAGGTGATCACTACGTACTTCAGGCGCAGGTCGGCGATGGCAACAGCCAGGTTTTTTGGCTCGTCCACATCCAGCGGTTTCGGCCGGCCGTGGCCGACATCGCAGAACGGGCAGCGACGGGTGCAGATGTCGCCCATGATCATGAAGGTGGCGGTACCACCGGAGAAGCACTCACCCAGGTTCGGGCAGGAAGCTTCTTCGCACACGCTGTGCAGCTTGTGCTTGCGCAGCAGTTGCTTGATGCGGTCTACCTCAGGGGAAACCGGGATGCGCACGCGGATCCAGTCGGGTTTCTTGGGCAGCTCATCGGTAGGGATGATCTTCACCGGAATGCGCGCCACCTTGTCGGCACCACGCAGCTTGACCCCAGCTTCCACCTTCTTCGGCGCTGGGCGCGGGGTGGCATCCTGGGTAGGTATCAGGTTCGGCACGGCTTCTTGCACAGTTGTCATATTCAGTCGATTCCGCCCGTCAGGGTCGTCTGCTCAGCATAGTCGAGGTGCTTGACCAGCTGTCCGCGCAGCCTTGTCCTGACCTCGTCGAGTTCGATCGGGCCTGCCAGGTCACGCAGCTGGGTCATGGCCAGCCCCGCATACCCGCAGGGGTTGATTCGGCGGAATGGCGCAAGGTCCATGTCCACGTTCAGAGCAAGGCCGTGAAAAGAACGGCCATTGCGGATTCGCAGGCCGAGGGAGGCGATTTTCGCTCCATCGACATAGACACCCGGCGCATCGGGCTTGGCCGCAGCGCTGACACCGTAACTGGCAAGCAGCTCGATCAGCGTCTGTTCGATGCGGCTGACCAGTTCGCGCACACCAAAGCCAAGGCGGCGCACGTCCAGCAGCAGGTAGGCAACCAGTTGCCCGGGGCCGTGGTAGGTCACCTGGCCACCCCGATCGGTCTGCACCACCGGAATATCGCCCGGTACCAGCAGGTGCTCGGCCTTGCCGGCCTGGCCCTGGGTGAAAACCGCGGGGTGCTCTACCAGCCAGATTTCATCCTGGCTGTCCGGGCTACGCTGCTCGGTGAAGCGACGCATGGCTTCCAGCACCGGTTCATAGGGCTGCAGGCCAAGCTCGCGAAAACCGAGACAAAGGGACATCAGAGCACCATTTTCACGATGCCGGTGGCACGCAGGGCGCTGTTTATATCGTGCAGCTGATTTTCGCTCTCGGCAACGATGTGCAACTGCACCGTGGTGTACTTGCCTTCCTTGCTCTGGCGTTCGGCCAAAGTGGCGAGGTCGACCTTGGCATGCTTGCTCAGGACCTCGATCACCATGTCCTTGAAGCCGACAACGGTATCGCCGATGACCTTGATCGGGTAATCGGCGCAGGGGAATTCGATCTTGTGCGACTTGACGTCAGGTTCGCTCATGGCGGAAACGGCCTCGTAAGCCGTGGCAACAACAACGCCCCCGCAGGATTACGGGGGCGTGCAGGTCACGTATCAGTTGAACAACCCGTAGAAGAATAGACGGATGCTATCCCACATACGACGGATGAAACCACCTTCCTCTACGCCATCGAGGGCGATCAGGTCGGCGCTGTGAACCACGTTCTCGTCCAGTTTGACTTCCACTTTACCGATCACGTCACCTTTGGCGATCGGTGCGGTGAGCTGCGGGTTCATGGTCATCGACGCCTGGAGGCGCTTCATCTGGCCTTTGGGCATGGTCAGGGTCAGGTCGTCGGCCAGGCCGGCCTTGACGATGCTGGTGGCGCCTTTCCAGACCGGGGCCTGGGTCAGTTCGGTGCCCTTTTGATAGAAGGTCTGGGTTTCGAAGAAGCGGAAGCCATAGGTCAGCAGCTTCTGGGTTTCGGCAGCACGGGACTGCTCGCTGTTGGTGCCGAACACCACCGCGATCAAGCGCTGGCCGTCGCGTACAGCCGAGGCCACCATGCAGTAGCCGGCTTCTTCGGTGTGGCCGGTCTTCAGGCCATCGACCGTCTTGTCACGCCACAGCAGCAGGTTGCGGTTTGGCTGCTTGATGTTGTTCCAGAAGAACTCTTTCTGCGAGTAGATGGCGTAGTGGGCCGGGTCGACGTTGATGATCGCGCGTGCCAGGGTAGCCATGTCATGGGCCGAGGAGTAGTGGTCCGGGTGCGGCAGACCGGTCGGGTTCATGAAGTGGCTGTTGGACAGACCCAGGTCGGCGGCAGTCTTGTTCATCATGTCGGCAAAGGCATCTTCGCTGCCAGCGATGTGCTCGGCCAAGGCGACCGATGCGTCGTTGCCCGACTGGATGATGATGCCATGCAGCAGGTCACTGACGGTGACCTGGCTACCGACCTTGATGAACATGCGCGAACCACCGGTGCGCCAGGCATTCTCGCTGACGGTGACCGGATCGTTCTCGCCGATCTGGCCACGGCGGATGTCCAGGGTGGCGATGTAGGCGGTCATCAGCTTGGTCAGGCTGGCCGGCGGCAGGCGCTCGTCACCGTTGTTCTCGACCAGCACATTGCCGCTGGACGCGTCCATGAGTACGTAGGACTTGGCTGCCAGTTGCGGTGGTGCCGGCATCATCTGCTCTGCCGCAAAGGCAGCAGGCGTGATCATCAGCAGTACGGGCAGGCAAAGTCGTTTGGCAAGGTTGGTGATGTTCATCCGTCTCTCGAAAATCGCTAATGGTCTGAGATGTTCCCTGGGCCACATCGTGTGCCCAGCGCCAGTCAGTCTAGTTTTTGCGGCTCAGGGCCGAGCCCAGGAAGTGCGGCTTTATGTCGCTGCGGGCAAAAGCGGACATTGTACATGGCCGCGCCCGTCAATTCATGACAAAACAGACAGCTAGAGGCTCAAGCTTCAAGCTGCAAGACAAGGCGACGCGCACCTTGGCTTCTTCTTGAAGCTTGCCGCTTGCCGCTGCCGTCAGTCTGTGACCAGCTTGGCCTGGCCAAGGTTCGCCAGGCGAATGCTGTCCTGCGCCTGCTGGATTTCGCCCTGGCTGCTGATCGGCCCCAGGCGCACGCGGTGCAGGGTCTGCTGGTTGCGCACGATGGAGCTGATGAACACCGGTGCGCTGACCATGGTGCTCAGCTTCGAACGCAACAGCTCGGCGGCGTCCGGGTTGGCAAATGCGCCCACCTGCAGGAAGCTGCCACCGTTGCCTGCCGGCACATTGTTGCCACCCACTTGCACTGGCACTACGGGCGCTGCGTGTTGCTGCGCCGGCGGCGACCATTGCTCGACACGCCCGGTGCTGGCCGCAATCGCCTGAGGCTGGGTGGCCTTAGGCTCCTTGAGCATCAACGGCGGCTGCTGGCCACGCTGAGCCCACCATTGCTGGGGATCGATACCTTCGACCCGCACATGCGCGGTGCCGCTCTCGGCATAGCCGAGCTTCTTGGCTGCGGCATAGGACAGGTCGATGATGCGGTCGGAGTAGAACGGGCCGCGGTCATTGACCCGCAGGATCACACTGCGCCCGTTGGCGAGGTTGGTCACCCGCACGTAGGCCGGCAGCGGCAGGGTCTTGTGCGCTGCGCTCATGCCATACAGGTCGTACAGCTCACCGTTGGCGGTGTTCTGCCCGTGGAACTTGGTGCCGTACCAGGAGGCGGTGCCTTCGGCACGGTAGTTGCGCGAGTCCTGCATGGGGTAGTAGGTCTTGCCCAGCACCGTGTAAGGGTTGGCCTTGTAGTTGCCAGTGTGCACGGTCGGCGTCGCGTCCGGGATCTTGTTCACATCCACGTCCCACCACGGCGCACCGTCCTTGTGGGCACGATTGATATCCAGGCCAGGCTGCGCACGAACGGTATTGCCGCTTTTCTGGGGGGCCGGCCGGCTGGAGGAGCAACTGACCAGCAGCATGCCGACGGCCATGCAGGCCAGCAACTTGAAGGTATTGGCAGAAATCATTGCGCGCATTACTTGACGCCCCGTGCTTGGACCAGCTGTTCCGAAAGCTGATGCACCGCCATGGCATACATCACGCTGCGGTTGTAGCGAGTGATCGCGTAGAAATTCTTCAGGCCCAACCAGTATTCAGGCCCGTTTGCGCCTTCCAGACGGAAGGCGGTGACTGGCAGATCACCGCGCAACGCATCATGACTCGACCAGCCAAGCGCCTGCAACTCTGCGACCGTTTTCACCGGCTCGATACCCGTGGTCAGGCCTTCGTCTGCCCGCGCACCACTGACCTGGGCGCGACTGACCACGCCCTGCCCAGCCACCCAGCCGTGCTCTTTGAAGTAGCTGGCGACACTGCCGATGGCATCGTCAGGGTTGTTCCAGATATTGATGTGGCCATCGCCATCGAAGTCCACCGCGTAGTTGCGAAAGCTGCTCGGCATGAACTGCGGCAGGCCCATGGCACCGGCGTATGAACCTTTGAGGGTCAGCGGGTCGAGCTGCTCTTCGCGCGACAGCAGCAGGTATTCACGCAGCTCCTTGCGGAAGAACTCGGCGCGCGGCGGGTAATCGAAGCCCAGGGTCGACAAGGCATCGATCACACGGTAGTTGCCAGTGTTGCGGCCAAAAAAGGTTTCCACACCGATGATCGCGACGATGTACTGCGCCGGTACGCCGTACTCCTGCTCCGCCCGGGCCAGCACCGCTTCATGCTGGCGCCAGAAGTCCACACCGCGGGCGATGCGCGCGTCGGTGATGAACATCGGTCGGTAATCCTTCCACGGTTTTACCCGCTCGGCCGGCCGCGATATGGCGTCCAGGATCGATTGCTTGCGCTGAACCTCGCGGAACACGCCCATCAACTGCTCGCTGGCAAAGCCATAGTCGCGGCTCATCTCACCGACGAATTCGGCCACCTGAGGCGAGCCGTCATAATCGCCGGCATGCGCCTGCTGGACAGCGGCGAACAGGCCCACCGCGCCGAACCACGGCGCAAAACGGGCAGCCCAGTTACGCACTGCTTGCATGAAATTCTTCACCTTTTTCAAACCTGTGCGATCCATTTACGGTGCGTATGGATCGACATGAGAACGCCAAACGCTGACAGCAGCGTCACCAACGAAGTTCCGCCATAACTAATGAAGGGCAGCGGCACGCCCACCACGGGCAATAGGCCGCTGACCATACCGATATTGACGAATACATATACAAAGAAGGTCATGGTCAGGCTGCCTGCAAGCAGCTTGCCGAACAAGGTCTGCGCCTGAGCCGTGATCATCAGCCCACGACCGATCAGCAAGAGGTAAACGATCAGCAGCAGGCAGATGCCGACCAGGCCGAACTCCTCGCCGAGCACGGCGATGATGAAGTCGGTATGGCTCTCGGGAAGGAAGTCCAGGTGCGACTGGGTGCCCAGCAGCCAGCCCTTGCCGAACACGCCACCCGAGCCGATCGCCGCTTTGGACTGGATGATGTTCCAACCGGTGCCCAGCGGGTCGCTTTCAGGGTCGAGGAACGTCAGCACACGCTGTTTCTGGTAGTCGTGCATGACGAAGAACCACATGGCTACCGCCACAGGTACGGCCGCCGTCAGCACGCTGAGGATCCAGCGCCAGCGCAGGCCGCCCATGAACAGCACGAAGGCGCCGGAGGCAAGGATCAGCAACGCCGTACCTAGGTCCGGCTGGCGGACGATGAGGATGAACGGCACGCCAATCAGCACCAGGCTGATGGCCACGTGTTTCAAATGAGGCGGCAAGGTGCGTTTGGACAGGTACCAGGCGATGGTCGCCGGCATGATGATCTTCATGAACTCCGAGGGCTGGAAGCGTATTACCCCGGGTATGTTGATCCAGCGCGTGGCGCCCATGGCGTTATGCCCCATGACGTCCACCACGACCAGCAGCAGCACCCCAGTGAGATAGGCAAGAGGCACCCAGCGCGCCATGAAGCGGGGTTCAAGCTGAGCGATGACGAACATCGACACCAGCCCGATACCGAATGAAGTGGCCTGCTTAAGTAGCAAATCCCAGTTCTTGCCGCTGGCAGAATAGAGCACGAACAGACTGCCGGCGGCGAGGGTCAGCAGGATGACCAGCAAGGGGCCGTCGATGTGGATGCGCTGCAGGAAGCTGGCGCGTCGACGCATCACGTCCTCGCTGGAGAGCATGCGATCGAAATTGTTCTTCACGGGGCCGTTTCCTGGGCGACAGTGGCAGGAGCGAACTCAGGCTTGAGCCGACCGTTCTCGTCGAGCAGCCAGGCGTCCATGATCTGCCGCACCACGGGTGCGGCTACACCGGAGCCGGACTCGCCGTTCTCGACCATCACCGAAACCACGATCTTCGGATCGTCGGCCGGGGCGAAGGCGACGAACAACGCATGGTCGCGGTGGCGCTCCTGAATTTTGTTGCGGTCGTATTTCTCGCCCTGCTTGATCGCTACCACCTGCGCGGTACCGCTCTTGCCGGCAATGCGGTACTGGGCACCGGCCGCAGCCTTGCGTGCAGTACCGCGGGCGTTGTGCATCACCTGCTCCATGCCGTGGGTGACCTTGGCCCAGTCGGACTTGTCACGCAGGATGATGTTTTCCATCGGGTTCGGGTCCACGGGCGGCTGGCCTTCGATGGTCTTGGCCAGGTGCGGACGGTTCCAAACGCCTTTGTTGGCGATCAGCGCTGTGGCCTGGGCCAGTTGCAGCGGTGTTGCCTGCATGTAGCCCTGGCCGATGCCCAGAATCAGGGTTTCACCGGGGAACCAGGCTTGGCGGCGGGTGGCGCGCTTCCATTCACGCGACGGCATCAGCCCGGCCGACTCCTCGAACATGTCCAGGGCAACTTTCTGGCCGATGCCGAACTTGTTCATGTAGATGGACAGCCGATCGATACCCATCTTGTGGGCAAGATCGTAGAAATAGGTGTCATTGGAACGCATGATTGCGGTATCCAGATCGACCCAGCCATCACCACTGCGGTTCCAGTTACGGTATTTGTGATCGTAGTTGGGCAGTTGGTAATACCCCGGGTCGAACACACGACTGCCGGCGTTGACCACACCACTGTCGAGGCCGGCGATGGCAACCGCCGGCTTGATGGTCGAACCCGGCGGGTACAAGCCGCGCAGCACGCGGTTGAACAGCGGCCGGTCGATCGAGTCGCGCAACTCGGCGTAGGCCTTGAAACTGATGCCGGTGACGAACAGGTTGGGGTCGAAACTCGGCTGGCTGACCATCGCCAGCACTTCGCCGTTGCGCGGGTCGAGCGCTACCACCGCACCGCGGCGCCCACCCAGGGCCGCTTCGGCAGCTTCCTGCAACTTGATGTCCAGGCTCAGCACGATGTCCTTGCCAGGTTTCGGGTCGGTACGCTTGAGGACCCGCAGCACGCGCCCGCGAGCGTTGGTCTCGACTTCCTCGTAACCGACCTGGCCGTGCAGGTCGGCTTCGTAGAAGCGCTCGATACCGGTCTTGCCGATATGGTGGGTGCCGCTGTAGTTCACAGGATCTAGGCTTTTGAGCTCTTTCTCGTTGATCCGCCCGACATACCCTACCGAATGGGCGAAATGCGCCCCTTGCGGGTAATGCCGCACCAACTGGGCGACCACTTCGACGCCAGGCAAACGGAACTGGTTGACCGCCACGCGGGCGATCTGCTCTTCGTTCAGCTCGAACAGGATCGGCACTGGCTCGAACGGCCTTCGCCCCTGCCTCATGCGTTTTTCGAAAAGTGCACGATCGTCCGGCGTCAGCTCCAGCACTTCCACGATATTGTCTAGCACTTCCTGCCAGTTACCCGCACGTTCACGGGTCATGGACAGGCTGAAGCTCGGCCGGTTATCGGCGATGATCACCCCATTGCGGTCGAAGATCAGCCCGCGCGTCGGCGGGATCGGCTGCACGTGCACCCGATTGTTCTCTGACAACGTGGAGTGGTAGTCGTACTGGATGATCTGCAGGTAGTACAGGCGTGCGATCAACACGCAGACAAGCAGCATGATCGCGACGGCGCCGACCACGACGCGGTTACGCACCAGGCGGGCGTCTTTCTCGTGGTCCTTGAGGCGGATCGGCTGCGACATCGGACTGCTTACAGGCTCATTTGTGGTAAGGGTGCCCGGACAACACGGTCCAGGCGCGGTAGATCTGCTCGCCGATGAGTATCCTTACCAACGGGTGCGGCAGGGTCAGCGGCGACAGCGACCAGCGTTGCTCGGCGCGCGCACAAACCTCAGGCGCCAGCCCTTCCGGGCCGCCCACCATCAAATTCACCGTGCGCGAATCCAGCCGCCAGCGGTCCAGCTCGGTCGCCAATTGCTCGGTACTCCAGGGCTTGCCATGGACCTCGAGGGTGACGATGCGTTCCCCGGGCTGAACCTTGCTCAGCATGGCCTCACCCTCCTGACGAATCAGGCGGGCGACGTCGGCATTCTTGCCACGGGTGTTCAGCGGAATTTCCACCAGCTCCAGCGACAGCTCCTGGGGCAGGCGCTTGGCATATTCATGCCAGCCTTCCTCGACCCACTTGGGCATGCGCGAGCCGACCGCGATCAGGCGCAGACGCACGACGCTTCCTTATTCCCGGTCTTTGAGCTTGTCGGTGAAGTAGTCGCTGGCGTTTTCCGGGCTGTGGTGCTTGGCATCGGCGGCGCGGCTCTGCTCGGCACCCAGCCACAGGCGTTCCAGGTCGTAGAACTGGCGGGCAGCGGCGGTCATCATGTGCACGATGACGTCGTTCAGGTCCAGCAGTACCCAGTCGCTGTCGCCCTTGCCTTCTTCGCCCAGCGGCTGCGCACCTTCTTTCTTGACCGCTTCACGGACCTTTTCCAGCATCGCGTTGATCTGGCGATTGGAGGTACCGGTGGCAATGATCATGTAGTCGGTCAGGCTGTGCTTCTCGCGAACGTCGATGACCTGGATATCCTGGGCCTTGACGTCTTCCAGCGCGCTGATGGTCAGCTTGACCAGTTCTTCGCCATTGATTTTCTGCTTGCTCATATAAAACTCGTTCAACTCGTTGGATGAGGCGCCCACAGGGCACCGTCAGTTAGGCGCACGATACAGTTCATGCGCCTCGATGTAGGCCAGTACGGCGTCCGGCACCAGGAACCTCACCGACCTGCCGCTGGCCAGCAGCTGTCGGATCTGTGTAGCCGACACCGCAAGCGGTGTCTGCCAGACGAACGAAATACTACCCGCCGGGCCGGACATGGCGGTGGGATCGCTCTCGGAGCGCGCGGCCAACAGGTTGCGCAGCTCGTCAGGGGGTTCAACGTCGGCATCCGGGCGTTGCAGCACCAGGATGTGACAGTGTTGCAGCAGTTCTTCCCAGCGGTGCCAGCCAGGCAAGCCGCAGAAGGCATCCCAGCCCAACACCAGAAACAGCTGGTCAGCAGCGCCCAGTTCGGCGCGGACCGACTCCAGCGTATCGATGGTGTAGGACGGTTTGTCGCGCTCAAGCTCGCGGGCATCCACGCTCAGGCGTTCGACGCCTTGCACGGCCCCACGCACCATCGCCAGGCGATCTTCGGCCGCCACCTGCGGGGTGTCGCGGTGTGGCGGCCGGGCATTGGGCAACAGGCGCATCTCTTCCAGCCCCATGAACTCGGCGACCTCAAGCGCGCTGCGCAGGTGGCCGATGTGCACGGGGTCGAAAGTACCGCCAAGAATGCCGATGCGCCGGACTGCCTGGGCCTTGCTCAACTCAGCAGGACTCCTGGCCGCGCAGTTGGCCATCGCCGATCACTACGTACTTCTCGCAGGTCAGGCCTTCCAGGCCGACCGGGCCGCGGGCGTGCAGCTTGTCGGTGGAAATACCGATCTCCGCGCCCAGGCCATACTCGAAGCCGTCGGCGAAGCAGGTCGGGGTGTTGAGCATCACCGATGCCGAGTCCACCTCGGCCATGAACTGACGGGCCTGGCCCTGGTGTTCGGTAATGATCGAATCGGTGTGATGCGAGCCATAGTGGTTGATGTGCTCGATGGCCTGGTCCAGGCCATCGACCACACGAATCGACAGGATGGCGTCGAGGTACTCGGTGTGCCAATCGTCTTCGCTGGCCGGCTTGGCCTCGATCAGCGCACGGGTACGCTCGCACCCGCGCAGTTCGACGCCCTTTTCCTGGAAACGGCGGGCCATTTCCGGCAGGAAACCTTCAGCCACACGCTGGTCGACCAGCAGGGTTTCCATCGCACCGCAAATACCGTAACGGTAAGTCTTGGCGTTGAAAGCAACGCGCCAGGCCTTGTCCAGGTCCGCGTGCTCGGCAACATAGACGTGACAGATGCCGTCCAGGTGCTTGATGACCGGCACACGGGCATCGCGGCTGATGCGTTCGATCAGGCCACGGCCGCCCCGCGGGACGATGACATCGACAAACTCAGGCATGCTGATCAGCGCGCCAACCGCCTCACGGTCGGTGGTCTCGACCACCTGAACCACGGCGGCCGGCAGGCCGGCCTCGGCAAGGCCACGCTGAATGCAGGTGGCGATGGCGCGGTTGGAGTGAATGGCCTCGGAGCCGCCGCGCAGGATGGTGGCGTTGCCTGACTTCAGGCAAAGGCTGGCGGCATCGATGGTCACGTTCGGGCGCGATTCGTAGATGATCCCGATCACCCCCAGCGGCACGCGCATCTTGCCGACCTGAATACCCGACGGGCGATAGCTCATGTCGCGGATGGCGCCGACCGGGTCTGCCAGGCTGGCCACCTGGCGCAGGCCGGTGATCATGCCGTCGATGCGCGCAGGGGTCAGGGCCAGGCGGTCGAGCAGGGCAGGCTCCAGACCGTTGGCACGGCCGGCGGCCAGGTCCTGTTCGTTGGCTGCGGTAAGCTCGGCACGCGCGGCGTCCAGTGCATCGGCAGCAGCCTGCAGGGCGCGGTTCTTCTGCGCAGTGCTGGCGCGGGCGATCACCCGGGAGGCCTGGCGAGCGGCGCGACCCAAACGGGTCATGTAGTCAAGAACGGACTCAGTCATGGGTTCGGTGTCTTGGCGAAGGGGAAATCGGCTGATTATAACTGCCGCGCAGGTATACGCCCAGCGGCGGGTGGCGGATGGTAGAAAATGGCAGACAAGAATCTGTAGGAAAGATGTAACCGGCCTTATCGAACTGTCTTGGTTCAGCCTCGATTAAGCCAATCGTTGCTATCATCCGCGCCTGACCACGACGAACCGCCAGCATGCCAGACACGACCCCCTGCCCTGCCCGCGCCTTGCCCGACAGCTTCTTCGACCGAGACGCCCAGACCCTGGCCAAAGCCCTGCTGGGCAAGGTCATCCGCCATCGGCATGGCGACCTGTGGCTGGCCGCACGGATCATCGAAACCGAGGCCTATTACCTGACTGACAAGGGCAGCCATGCCTCGCTTGGCTACACAGAGAAACGCAGGGCGCTGTTTCTCGATGGCGGGCATATCTACATGTATTACGCCCGCGGAGGTGACTCGCTCAACTTCAGCGCACACGGCCCGGGCAATGCAGTGCTCATAAAGTCGGCCTACCCCTGGGTGGACGCCCTTTCCGGTGCCAACAGCCTGGCGCAAATGCAGTTGAACAACCCCGACGCCAGCGGCAAGCTGCGCCCAGCCGAACGCTTGTGCGCCGGCCAGACCCTGCTCTGCCGGGCCTTGGGCTTGAAGGTAGCGCAGTGGGATGGCCAGCGCTTCGACCCTGAACGCCTGTACGTCGAGGATTGTGCCATCACCGTGCCCAAAGTGGTCCAGGCCGCGCGCCTGGGTATCCCCCATGGCCGCGATGAGCACCTGCCGTACCGTTTCATCGACGCCGAATACGCCCGCTTCTGCACCCGGAACCCGCTGCGCCGGGGGCAAGTCGAAGGGCAAGACTTTTTCATTCTCAAACAAGGAAGCTGAAACATGGGCCAATGGCTCGACAGCCTGACCGGCTGGCTCAGCGCCAACCCGCAGTGGCTTGGCGTGGCAATTTTTCTGGTGGCCTGCATCGAATGCCTGGCCATCGCCGGCATCATCGTACCTGGTACGGTACTGCTGTTTGCCGTCGCGGTATTGGCCGGCAGCGGCACCTTCAGCCTGGGCGAAACATTGCTGCTGGGGTTCCTCGGTGGCCTGCTCGGTGACGCCCTGTCTTACACGATAGGCAAGTACTTCCACCAGAACATCCGCCGCCTACCCCTGTTGCGCCACCACCCGGAATGGATCGGCAGCGCTGAAACCTACTTCCAGCGCTACGGCATCGCCAGCTTGCTGGTTGGCCGTTTCATCGGCCCGCTGCGGCCGATGCTGCCGATGGTCGCGGGCATGTTCGACATGCCGTTGCCGCGCTTCATCGCGGTCAGCGTGCTGGCCGGTGCCGGCTGGTCGGTCGCCTACCTGTTGCCGGGCTGGGCTACCGGGGCGGCCATGCGCCTGCCCTTGCCGGAAGGGTTCTGGCTGGATGCAGGCATCATCGCCGGCGCCCTGGCGGTGCTGATCGGGCTGAGCCTGAACAGCAGCGTACGCGACCAGCGTCACGGGACGCGGCTGATCGCCGGCTTGAGCTTTCTGGCATTGGCCGGGGTGTTTCTGGGATGGCCGTATTTTCATGAGTTCGACCAGGGCGTGATGACCCTGGTGCAGGAGCATCGCAGCCAAGCCTTGGACGGCACCATGGTGCTGGTAACCCGCCTGGGCGATTTCCGCACCCAGCTGTTCCTGGGCGGGCTGCTCACCGGCCTGCTGCTGCTCGCCCGACAATGGCGGCATGCACTGTTCGCCGGTGGCGCCTTGATGGGTACGGCAATTGCCAATGGCTCGCTGAAATGGCTGTTCGCCCGGGCGCGACCGGAGGTGCTGACCGACCCCTTGACCAGTTACAGCATGCCCAGCGGCCATAGCTCGGCCTCTTTTGCGTTCTTCCTGGTGATGGCGGTGCTGGCCGGGCGTAGCCAGCCGCCACGCATGCGCCTGACCTGGGTGATGCTGGGGTGCATTCCGGCGTTGGCGATTGCCCTGTCGCGCGTTTACCTGGGAGCGCATTGGCCGACCGACATCCTGGCCGGAGCCTTGCTGGCCTGCTGCGTCTGCGCGCTCAGCCTGACGCTGGTGCAATATCGCCAGCCGCTCAATGCATTGCCACAACGCGTATGGTGGCTGGTATTACCGGCGTGTATCGCGTTGCTGGCTTTCTTTGCCCTGTATGCCTTGCCGCTGGCCCTGGAGCGTTACCAATATTGACGCTGCCTGTACAGCCCTATCGCCGGCAAGCAGGCTTGCCGGCGATAGGGCCATAAAGGCAACCACCCTCTATCAGGCAAACAACTCACCCTGAATCCGCTCCAGCAGCCTCTGGATTTCTGCCAGCCGCTGTGACGGCGAGTCGATCGCCAGCAAGTCCAGCTTGTCCTCTTCCATGAACGGCAGCAGATAAGCCAGCTGGTTGGCCAGTGCCTGGCGCCCCGCGACGTCACGGGGCATGTCCAGTGCCTCGACCATCGGGTGCTCACCCAACGCCACCAGCAGGGCCAGCAGGTCATCGTCCTGATCGGTCAGCGGGCTGTCCGCCTGCTCCGCCAGCCAATGTACCTCGCCCAGCAGCAACTGGTCTTTCTGCACCTCGGTCTGACCCAGCTCGAAGCGCCGCACACCTTCCACACGGATACCCAGCAAGCCGTTGTCCTGCTGGACAAAATCACGGATCAGCGCCTCGCACCCGATCGATGCAACCACAGGCGGCGCCTTGCCGACCTGCTCGCCTTCGACGATGCACACCACACCAAAGCCTGTGCCCTGCTTCATGCAGCGGCCAATCATGTCCAGGTAGCGGGCTTCGAATATCTGCAAATCCAGCAGGCAACCGGGAAACAACACAGTATTGAGGGGAAACAGCGGTAGCGTCATCACAACTCCTCAAGCCACCAGGCTGACCGCCAACGGCAGGAACACCGCCGTGGCCACCCCCATCAGGCTCATCGCCAGTGCGGCAAACGCGCCGCACTCGTCACTTTCCTGCAAGGCCACCGAGGTACCCACGGCATGCGCGGTCACGCCCAGGGACATGCCGCGCGCCTCGGGGCTATGCACACCAAAACGGCTCAACAGCGCAGGGCCGAAAATGGCCCCGATCACCCCGGTGATCAACACGAAGACCGCCGCCAGGGCCGCCACACCACCAATTTGCTCGGCCACAAGCATGGCAATCGGTGAGGTCACCGACTTCGGCGCCATGGTCATCAGGATCATGTGTTCG
Organism: Pseudomonas sp. TR47; assembly: GCF_044143025.1. NCBI lineage: Bacteria > Pseudomonadati > Pseudomonadota > Gammaproteobacteria > Pseudomonadales > Pseudomonadaceae > Pseudomonas > Pseudomonas sp. TR47. The sequence continues at coordinate 83,166 of NZ_JBHFCS010000003.1, forward strand.
GCGCCGAACCACCAGCCCAGCAACAGGCAGCAGAGCGTGGCGAACAGGCCTCCGATTACCAGCGTAGTAAATGTCGGCCAGAACAGCTGACGGATACGCCGCAGGTTGAGGTAGAGCGGCACGGCCAAGGCCACCGTGGCCGGCCCCAGCAGGATGTTCATGATCTCGGTGCTCTTGCGGTACTCACGGTAGTCGATACCACAGACCAGCAACACACCGATCACCATGACCATCGACACCAGTACCGGCTGCAGGAAGATCCAGCGGGTTTTCTCGTAAGCTGCTAACACCACCTGATAGGCACCCAGCGTAATGCCAATGCCAAACAGCGGATGGTGGACAACCGCATCGAGCGCGCCCTGCCAATCGAGGATCATGGCTGCTCCCCGCGCTTGCCCTGGCGATGCATGAGTTTCTGCATCAATACGCCGACAAAGACCAAGGTGGCCAGGCAGGAGATCAGAAGCGCGCCGGCGATGGCCCAAAAGTCTGCAGCGATATCCTTGGCATACACCATCACACCCACTGCTGGCGGCACCAACAGTAGCGGCAGGTAACGCAACAGACTGCTCGCCGCCTCGTTCAACGGCTTGCCGACCTCACCGCGGGCCATGAGGAACGACAACAAAAGCAAAAGGCCGATGATCGGCCCGGGCAGTATCGGCACCAACAGATGATTGAGCGCCGTACCCAGCAGCTGGAACAGCACCAGCCAGGTCAAACCACGCAACAGCATAAGGATCTCCTTTCGGCCATGCCGGCCATTATAAGCACGCGCAAGGCTATGGGCGGATATTCGCCCTGATGCTGGCAACTTGACTGTAATTGTTCGCCGTGCTGATCTTGCACACTCGTACCAAATGACAACTTGGAGAGTCGCGATGCCCTATGTACCGGTTACCGAGCTTTCGCAGTACGTTGGAAAGGAACTGGGACGTTCCGACTGGCTGAAGATCGACCAGCAACGCATCAACCTGTTCGCTGAGGCCACGGGCGATTTTCAATTCATCCATGTCGACCCTGACAAAGCGGCCAAGACACCCTTTGGCTGCACCATTGCCCATGGCTTCCTGACCTTGTCGCTGATTCCAAAGCTGATGGAAGACATACTGGTGCTGCCTGAAGGCCTGAAGATGGTGGTCAATTACGGGCTCGACAGTGTGCGTTTCATTCAGCCGGTGAAAGTCGGCAGCAAGGTGCGCCTGAAGGTGGATCTGGGTGAGGTGACCGAGAAGAAACCTGGGCAGTGGTTGCTCAAGGCTACCGCGACACTGGAGATCGAAGGCGAAGAGAAGCCGGCCTATATCGCCGAGCCGCTTTCGCTCTGCTTCGTCTGATCTTTTTTTGGGGGTCGCCACGCGGCCCCTGCCATGGCTGTCTCATCCGCCCCATTGTGCGGCATACTCGGCATAACTTTTGCCCGGATTCGGCCATGCGTGCTCTGTTGCCTCTCACCCTGACCCTGATGCTCGCTGCCTGTGGCGATGGCGAATCGCTGTTGCCACCGGATGCGCGCCTGCCCGACGGCGGTCGCTACAGGGGCCAGGTGGTTGACGGCTTGCTGCAAGGCGAAGGGCGCATCGACTATCCCAACGGCAGCTGGTACGCCGGCGGCTTCAAGGATGGCCAATGGCATGGTCAGGGCGAGTGGCATGGCAGCAATGGCGAGGTCTATCGCGGCCAGTTCGCCGCCGGCCTGTTCCAGGGCGTGGGCGACCTGACCACCCCCGGCAGCCACTATGCAGGCACCTTCAGCCACGGCCGTCGCGACGGCGAAGGTACGCTCAAGCAGGCGGACCAGACCTACCGCGGCCAGTTCAAGGACGATCAGTACCATGGCGCGGGTGAGCTCGAACTGGCGGACGGCAGCCGTTACCAGGGCTTGTTTGCCAGCGGCAAGCCCAATGGTGCCGGCGTACGCAGCGATGCCAGCGGCAATCAGTTCAGTGGCCGTTTCGTCGACGGTCTGTTGCAGGGCAGCGGCACCTACGACAGCGTCGATGGCGAGCAATATATCGGCGAGTTCAAGGACAACCGCCTGGAAGGTCGTGGCCGCTATGAAAACGCCGAAGGCGATGTCTGGATCGGCGAGTTCAAGGACGGCTCGCTGCTTGGCGAGGGGGAAATGCTGGGCAGCGATGGCAGCCACTACAAGGGCAGCTTCGTCGACTGGCGCCTGGCCGGCCAGGGCAGCCTGCAACTGCCCGATGGCAGCCGCTACGTCGGCGGTTTCGAAAACGACGCCTACCAGGGCCAGGGTAAACTGACCCTGGCCAGTGGCAAGGTGCAAAGCGGTTACTGGGTCAATGGTGTGCGCGTTCGCGACCACAACGGCAAACTGCTCCCCGACCCGCTGGAACTGGCCCTGCTCAATCAGGGCAAGCTACTGGATGAGGCGCTGGCGCGCGTACCGCGCTCCGCGCCGCCCATTGAGCTGTATAGCCTGGTGGTCGCTGGTGACGGCCAGCAGAGTGTATTTCTGCGCGAGGCCGACTACGTCAGCAATCTTTTGAAGGTGCGCTTCGGTGCCCACGGCCAGATCACGCTGGTCAACCACCGCGACCAGATGTCCACACGCCCCATGGCAACCCGCGAGAACCTTACCCGCGCCGCCCGCACACTGGCTGAGCGCACCGGCCCGCAGGACCTGGTGTTCATCTACCTGACCAGCCATGGCAGCCAGGACCACCAGTTGGTATTCGACCAACCACGCCTGCAGCTTGCCGACCTGTCCGCCGACGAACTGGCCAGCGCCTTGGCGCCGCTCAAAGAGCGCGACAAGGTGATCGTCATCTCCGCCTGCTATTCAGGGGGCTACATCGCCCCGCTCAAAGATGAGCGGACGATCATCATGACTGCCGCACGGGCGGACAGGGTGTCATTCGGCTGCTCGGAAGAGGCCGATTTCACCTATTTCGGCGAGGCTCTGTTTGCCCAAGCGCTGAACCAGACCGACGACCTCGAACAAGCGTTCGAACTGGCGCGCAGCAGTGTTGCCGAACGGGAGCAGAGGGAAGGTTTCGAAGCCTCCGAGCCACAGATCTGGGCACCACCAACCGTACTGGCACATTGGCAACGCTTGCGCCAGCAGCAAGCTGAAAAAGCCTTACGCAATGCCGCACAAGCGACTTCGCAGGGGCAGGAAAAAAGGCCAGCCCCGCACTAGACTTGTGTGTAACACAGGAGAGACATCATGTACTTGACGCCTCAGCATGTCCTGCTTGCCGGAGCCACGGGCCTGACGGGTGAACACCTGCTTGACCGCCTGCTCAACGAGCCCACCATCAGCCGCGTTCTGGCACCCACCCGCCGCCCCCTGGCCGAACACCCACACCTGGAAAACCCGGTCGGTGACCCTGCGGTGTTCCTACCGCAACTGGCCGGGCGCGTGGACATCGCTTACTGCTGCCTGGGCACTACCTTGAAGCAGGCCGGCTCCGAGCAGGCGTTCCGCGCCGTCGACCTGGACATGGTGGTGGCCTTCAGCAAGCGTGCACGGGAGATGGGGGCGCGCCACCTGCTGGTGGTCAGCGCCATCGGCGCCGATCCCAAGTCGTCGATCTTCTACAACCGGGTCAAAGGTGAAATGGAAGAGGCGCTCAAGGCGCAGGATTGGCCGCAACTGACGATTGTCAGGCCTTCGCTGCTGCTGGGTGAGCGCATTGCGCCGCGCTTGGGCGAACGGCTGGCTTCCCCGTTTGCGCGGTTGATGCCGGGCAAGTATCGGGGCATCGAAGCCTGCACATTGGCGCGGGCGCTATGGCGCCTGGCGCTGGAGGAAGAGGACGGGATTCGGGTTGTCGAGTCGGATGAGCTGCGTAGATTAGGCAAGAAATAGCGCCCGCCTGAACGGCCCTGTCGCCGGCAAGCCGGCGACAGGGCCGTTACAGACCGCCAGTGGCCTGGAAGCCGATCCCGGCAGCCGTCAGCAACGATAATGGCAGCAGCAGGGTATCGAGCAGCATGCTCCCAGGCAGGTCCAGCCGCGGATACGCCGGCGCCTGAGCCCCGAAATGATCCTTGGGGCAGCACCCGCCATTGATCACGTACAAGTCCAGCCGGGTGCCGGCATACACCACCGGCGCGCCCGGCTTGTTGGCATCAAGCGTGCGCACCGTGGCACAGCCGTTGAGCAACAGGACGGCCAGCATTGCAGGCAACGTGCGTTTCAATCATCCGCCCCAAGATGATGCTCCCCCCAGCGCGGCAACATGTCCTGCGGGATGTTCAGCAGGTTCAGAATGCGCGCCACGACGAAGTCGACCAGGTCATCGATGGTCTGCGGCTGGTGATAGAAGCCGGGCGCCGCCGGCAAGATCACCGCCCCCATCTGCGAGAGCTTGAGCATGTTCTCCAGATGGATGGTCGAGAATGGCGCCTCGCGCGGCACCAGGATCAGCTGGCGACGCTCCTTGAGGGTCACGTCGGCGGCACGTTCGATCAGGTTGTTGCAGGCCCCGGTGGCGATGGCCGACAAGGTGCCGGTGGAGCACGGCACCACCACCATGGCCCCCGGTGCGCCGGAGCCCGAGGCCACCGGCGACATCCAGTCCTCCTTGCCATACACGCGGATCTGCCCATAGGCAGCACCGGTGTACTCGGTCAGAAAGGCCTGCATGGCCTGGGGCTTGGGCGGCAGCAGCACGTCGGTCTCGGTGGACATCACCAATTGCGCGGCCTTGGAGATGAGAAAATGCACCTCACGGTCTTCGCGCACCAGGCAATCGAGCAGACGCAAGCCATACTGCGCGCCGGAGGCGCCGGTCATGGCCAGGGTGATGCGTTCCGGCCCGCTCACTTCAGGGCCTCGGCCAATTTGCCATGCAGGCCGCCAAAGCCGCCGTTGCTCATGATCACCACGTGTGTGCCCGGCCGCGCCTGGCCCTTGACCCGCTCGATGATCGCTTCGAGGCTGTCGGCGACCACGCTCGGCACCTTGCACTGCGCCGCAGTCGCCGCCAGGTCCCAGCCCAGGTTGGCTGGCGCATACCAGACTACCTGGTCGGCATCGTTGACGCTTTCCGGCAGGCCGTCACGGTGCGCGCCCAGCTTCATGGAGTTGGAACGAGGCTCGATGATGGCGATCACCGGTGCCTCGCCCACCCGCTTGCGCAGGCCGTCGAGGGTGGTGGCGATAGCCGTCGGATGGTGAGCGAAGTCGTCATAGATGGTCACGCCCTGAACTTCTGCGACCTTCTCCATGCGCCGCTTGACGCTCTTGAACGCGCTCAGGCCTGCAATGCCCATGGCAGGCACCACCCCCACGTGACGGGCAGCGGCCAATGTTGCCAGCGCGTTGGCAACGTTGTGCTGGCCGGTCAGGGCCCAGTCCACAACGCCTTGCGCTTGCCCCTCGAACAGCACTTCGAAGCGCGAGCCGTCGGCACTGAGCAAGCGCGCCTGCCATTGGCCACCCTCGCCGGTGGTCTGCACTGGCGTCCAGCAACCCATGCCGATTACCCGCTCCAGCGCCTGTTCGGTGGTCGGATGGATCACCAGGCCTTCGCTCGGAATGGTGCGCACCAAGTGATGGAACTGGCGCTCGATGGAGGCCAGATCCGGGAAGATGTCCGCATGATCGAACTCAAGGTTATTAAGAATCGCAGTGCGCGGACGGTAGTGCACGAACTTCGAACGTTTGTCGAAGAACGCGCTGTCGTATTCGTCGGCCTCCACCACGAAGAACGGCGTATCGCCCAAGCGTGCCGACACCGAGAAGTTCTGCGGCACGCCACCGATCAGGAAGCCGGGGCTCATGCCGGCATGCTCCAGGACCCAGGCCAGCATGCTGCTGGTGGTGGTCTTGCCGTGGGTACCGGCCACGGCCAGCACCCAACGCCCCTGCAGCACATGGTCGGCCAGCCACTGGGGGCCGGATACATAAGGCAGGCCTTTGTTGAGCACATGCTCCACCGCCGGGTTGCCCCGCGACATGGCGTTGCCGATCACCACCAGGTCCGGTGCCGGGTCCAGCTGGGCCGGGTCATAGCCTTGGGTCAGCTCGATGCCCTGGGCCTGGAGCTGGGTGCTCATCGGTGGGTAGACGTTGGCGTCCGAACCGGTCACACGGTGGCCGAGTTCTTTGGCCAGCACCGCCAGCGAACCCATGAAAGTGCCGCAAATACCGAGAATATGAATATGCATGGTCGACCTCGCAAAACTTCGAGGCAGGGTAGCCCAGGGCGCGGGAAATCGCACTCGCTGTTTCGCTCAGACGCCCCTGGCGATGCCGTGTTTGCGCAGTTTGCGATACAAGGTATTGCGGCTGATACCCAAGTGCTCGGCGACACGGGTCAGGTGCCAGCGGTTTGCCTCCAGTACGGATAACAGGGCCTGGCCCTCCGCCTGTAGGAGCGGCCTTGTGTCGCGAAAGGGCTGCGAAGCGGCCCCCGCAAACTGGGCAGCGCTATCGAAATCCTGGGGCCGCTCAGCGGCCCTTTCGCGACACAAGGCCGCTCCTACAGGGCTGGAGGTGTTGCGCACGATTGCGGGCAGATCCGCAAACGCGACATGACAATCCTCACACAATGCCACCAACGTACGCAGCACGTTGCGCATCTGGCGCACATTGCCCGGCCAGGCAAAATCCAGTAGCGCCTGGCGGGCGCTTGGCTCGATTTCAATGGCCTGGCCTTGCGCTTCCTGTCGCAACAGGAAATCCAGCAACTGAGCCTTGTCACTGCGCTCACGCACCGCCGGCATCGTCACTTCCAGGCCATTGAGCCGGTAATACAGGTCCTCGCGGAAGGTGCCCTGCTCCACCCGCTCAAGCAGGTCGCGGTGGGTAGCACTGACGATCCGCACATCGACCGCTTGCGGCTCACCACCGATCGGCACCACCTGACGTTCCTCCAGCACCCGTAGCAGACGGGTCTGCAGCGCCAGCGGCATGTCACCGATCTCGTCGAGCAACAATGTGCCGCCATCGGCCTGCAGCAGCTTGCCGCGCATGCCTTCCTTGCGCGCCCCGGTAAAACTGCCGCCGCGGTAACCGAACAACTCGCTCTCTATCAGGCTTTCGGGAATCGAGGCGCAGTTGACTGCCACGAACGGCTTGCCGCGCCGCTGGCTAGCCTGGTGCACTGCCTGGGCGAAGGCTTCCTTGCCACAACCGGTCTCGCCCGACACCAGCAGTGGCACATCACGCTCGAACACCCGCAGCGCACGCCGGAAGTCACCCTGCAGTGCCGGGTCCATCAGACAAATGCCGGGGGCAGCCTCTGGCCGGGCTTCGGGCAAACCCGCCGGCACCGCCCACACCGGTGCCTTCGCCTGACCGCGCAAGCTGGCAAATACCTGGCGACCATCACGTGTATACAGCGGCCAGGCCGGGCTGCCATTGGGCATGGCACGGCTGAAGAGCTCATCATGGTTACAGGCAAAAAACATTTCCAGCGGCTTGCCCAGCACCCCGCCACGGACGGTGCCCAAGAGGTTGAGGGCGCTCTGGTTGGCCGCGCAGACACGGCCATCGGCGTCGAACGCCAGCAGCCCTTCGCTGAACAACCCCACCGACTCGGCCTGCAGATGGAAGCGCAGCAACCATTGCTGCTCGAAGTGGCGCAGGAAGTAACAGCTCTCGATCATCTTTGCCGAAAGGTTGACCAGCGCCATGGTATGAAACTGGCTCTGACGCGAGACATCCGGCCTCGCCGATGACACATCGAGCACTGCCAGCAGCTCGCCATGCGGGTCGAAAACAGGGCTGGCCGAACAGGTCAGCCCGGTATGCCGACCGCGAAAGTGTTCGTTCTGATGGATCGTCAGCGCCTGGCGCTCGACCAGGCAGGTGCCGATGCCGTTGGTGCCTTCGCGCGCCTCGCTCCAGTCAGCGCCCAACCACAACCCTGCACGCTCGAAAATGCGCCGTTCGCTGGGTGCGGTGACACAATTGAGGATGACACCGCGCGCATCGGTCAGCAGTACCGCGTGCCCGGCACCTGATAGCTGCTGGTGCAGGCTGTTCATTTCATTGTCGGCGATTTTCAGCACCTGGTTCAGGCGCTCACGGCTTTCGAGCAGGCGGCCGTGCTCCAGCACGACCGGCGCTGCAAGCACCTCGGGATCAAGATGATAGTCCTCCAGGCATCGCAGCCAGGATCGGGCAATCGACGGGTCGCTACCCGCACCGCCGGCTTCGCCGTGGGCAACGGTATGCACTTGCTGGGCATGCCGACTGAGGTGGTGGCTCTGCATTGGTTTTTGTTCTCCGCAGATAGAGCGTCCTGCCAGCATCCTCCACCCGCCCGGGCTTTGCAATGCACCGCAATCAAGCGTGTCGCAAACGGTACAAAGTGTCACCCAGGCCGTGCCACTCCTGGGACAGCCCACTCTGCAGGCTCATCCAGAAACTGCGCAACCCCTTGATTCCAATGGCCCTCCCCACGCTGGCCCAACCTTTGCTCTACGCTTTCCAACTCCTCAACAAACACAATTAACCAGGAGACACACCATGCGTTATGCACATCCCGGTACCGAAGGCGCGAAGGTTTCCTTCAAGAGCCGCTACGGCAACTACATCGGTGGTGAATTCGTAGCTCCGGTCAAGGGGCAGTATTTCGACAACACCTCCCCGGTGAATGGCAAGCTGATCGCTGAATTCCCCCGCTCCACTGCCGAAGACATCGACAAGGCGCTCGACGCCGCCCACGCTGCCGCCGATGCCTGGGGCCGCACCTCGGTGCAGGACCGCTCCAACGTGCTGCTGAAGATCGCCGACCGCATCGAGCAGAACCTGGAAGTGCTGGCCATCGCCGAAACCTGGGACAACGGCAAGCCGGTCCGCGAAACCCTCAACGCCGACATCCCGCTGGCGGTCGATCACTTCCGCTACTTCGCCGGCTGCATACGCGCCCAAGAGGGCGGTGCCGCCGAGATCAACGAAAATACCGTGGCCTATCACATCCATGAGCCACTGGGCGTGGTCGGGCAGATCATCCCGTGGAACTTCCCGATCCTGATGGCCGCCTGGAAACTGGCCCCGGCCCTGGCCGCTGGCAACTGCGTGGTGCTCAAACCGGCCGAGCAAACCCCGCTGGGCATCACCGTGCTGGTAGAGCTGATCGGCGACCTGCTGCCGCCCGGCGTGCTCAACGTAGTCCAGGGCTATGGCCGCGAGGCCGGCGAAGCACTGGCCACCAGCAAGCGCATCGCCAAGATCGCCTTCACCGGTTCTACCCCGGTCGGCTCGCACATCATGAAATGCGCCGCCGAGAACATCATCCCGTCTACCGTCGAGCTGGGCGGCAAATCACCCAACGTCTACTTCGAAGACATCATGCAGGCCGAGCCGAGCTTCATCGACAAGGCTGCCGAAGGCATGGTGCTGGCGTTCTTCAACCAGGGCGAGGTATGCACCTGCCCGTCGCGGGCGCTGGTGCAAGAGTCGATCTACCCGCAGTTCATGGAAGTGGTGATGAAGAAGGTGCTGCAGATCAAGCGCGGCGACCCGCTCGACACCGACACCATGGTCGGCGCCCAGGCTTCACAACAACAGTTCGAAAAAATCCTGTCGTACCTGCAGATCGCCCAGGACGAAGGCGCCGAACTGCTGACCGGCGGCAAGGTGGAGAAGCTGGAAGGCGCGTTGGCGACCGGTTACTACATCCAGCCGACGCTGCTCAAAGGCAACAACAAGATGCGCGTGTTCCAGGAAGAAATCTTCGGCCCGGTGGTCAGCGTCACCACCTTCAAGGACGAAGCCGAGGCACTGGCCATCGCCAACGACACCGAGTTCGGCCTTGGCGCCGGTGTATGGACCCGCGACATCAACCGCGCCTACCGCATGGGCCGCGGCATCAAGGCTGGCCGCGTATGGACCAACTGTTACCACCTGTACCCGGCGCACGCCGCGTTCGGCGGGTACAAAAAGTCCGGCGTGGGCCGTGAAACCCACAAGATGATGCTCGACCATTATCAGCAGACCAAGAACCTGCTGGTGAGCTACGACATCAACCCGCTGGGCTTCTTCTAAGCGGTAAGCGGCAAGCTGCAAGCTGCAAGAAAAAGCGGATAGAACGCCGACCTGCTTTTTCTTCAGGCTTGTAGCTTGCGGCTTGTAGCTTGCATGGCTCGCTTCCTGCAGTACCCATCACCATCGGCCGGAACCCTTCCGGCCACCAAGAAAAAGAACAGGTGAAACTATGCCAAGCGATCAATCCTCCGGCGCACCGGCAGGCGCTTCCGTCGATTTCGAAAAGGTCGGTTCGGACTATTTCCAGCAACGTGAACTGAAAAAAGGCGCCGCCGGCTGGGTCCTGCTGGTGGGCCTGGGCGTCGCCTACGTGATCTCCGGCGACTATGCCGGCTGGAACTTCGGCCTCGCCCAAGGTGGCTGGGGCGGCATGTTCCTTGCCACCCTGCTGATGGCCACCATGTACCTGTGCATGTGCTTTTCGCTGGCCGAACTGTCCTCGATGATCCCTACCGCCGGGGGCGGCTATGGCTTTGCCCGCAGCGCCTTCGGGCCGTGGGGCGGCTTTCTGACAGGCACGGCGATCCTCATCGAGTACGCCATCGCTCCGGCAGCCATCGCGGTGTTCATCGGTGCCTACTGCCAGTCCCTGTTCGGCATTGGCGGCTGGATGATCTACCTGGCGTTCTACATCGTCTTTATCGGCATCCACATCTTCGGGGTCGGTGAAGCCCTGAAGCTGATGTTCATCATCACCGCCGTCGCCGCCATCGCCCTGGCTGTCTTCCTTGTGGGCATGGTGCCCCATTTTGATGCGGCGAACCTGTTCGACATCGCCCAGACCGACGCGGTCGGCGCCAGTAGCTTCCTGCCGTTCGGTTATGTTGGCGTGTGGGCGGCAATACCCTACGCGATCTGGTTCTTCCTGGCGGTAGAAGGCGTGCCGCTGGCGGCCGAGGAAACCAAGAACCCGAAACGTGACCTGCCACGCGGCCTGATTGGCGCAATGCTGGTGTTGCTGGCGTTTGCCCTGCTGATCCTCGTGGTAGGCCCGGGTGGTGCGGGCTCCGAAGCGCTCAAAGCCTCCGGCAACCCACTGGTAGAAGCACTTTCCAAGGCGTATGGCGGCTCCACCTGGATGGGCGGCTTCGTCAACCTGGTTGGCCTGGCCGGTCTGATTGCCAGCTTCTTCTCGATCATCTATGCCTATTCGCGGCAGATCTTCGCCCTTTCCCGCGCCGGCTACCTGCCGCGCAAGCTGTCCGAAACCAACAAGAGCAAGGCCCCGGTACTGGCCCTGATCATCCCTGGCATCATCGGTTTCGGCCTGTCACTGACCGGCCAGGGCGACCTGCTGATCCTGGTTGCAGTGTTCGGTGCGACGCTGTCTTATGTACTGATGATGGCCGCGCACATCACCCTGCGCATCCGCCGGCCCAAGATGGAACGCCCCTATCGCACCCCTGGTGGCATCTTCACCTCGGGCGTAGCCCTGGTGCTGGCATGCATCGCCGTGGTCGCAGGCTTTTTGGTCGACCCACGGGTGGTGATTGGCGCCGCAGTGATCTATGCAGTACTGATTGCCTACTTTGCGTTCTACAGCCGCCACCACTTGGTTGCGGGTACGCCGGAAGAGGAATTCGCCGCGATCCAGAAGGCCGAAGAGGCCCTGCACTGATTGCCGACACCTGCCGCGGGCACGCCCGCGGCACTCTGGAGATTCTGTATGGCAAGTTTCGTACACACGGTAGGCCACCTGGTCTACCGCTTCGACAGCCTCAAGGACGTGATGGCCAAAGCCAGCCCCGCACGTTCCGGGGATTACCTGGCTGGCGTTGCTGCCGCCAACGATGGTGAACGGGTGGCGGCGCAGATGGCACTGGCCAATATTCCGCTCAGCCACTTCCTCAGCGAAGCGCTCATCCCGTACGAGCAGGACGAAGTTACCCGCCTGATCATCGACACTCACGACGCCCAGGCCTTCGCCCCGGTCAGCCACCTCACCGTCGGCGGCCTGCGTGACTGGCTGCTCAGTGACGAAGCCGACGAGGACAGCCTGCGCGCCCTGGCGCCTGGCCTGACCCCGGAAATGGCCGCTGCCGTATCGAAGGTCATGCGCGTACAGGACCTGGTACTGGTGGCGCAGAAGATCCGTGTAGTCACCCGTTTTCGCGGCACCATGGGCTTGCGCGGGCGCCTGTCGACCCGCTTGCAGCCCAACCACCCCACTGACGAGCCGGCCGGGATTGCCGCCAGCATTCTCGATGGCCTGCTGTACGGCAATGGCGACGCCATGATCGGCATCAACCCGGCCACCGACAGCATCGCCTCGATCTGCGCCATGCTGGAAATGCTCGACGCCATCATCCAGCGCTATGACATTCCCACCCAGGCCTGCGTGCTGACCCACGTCACCACCTCGATCGAGGCAATCAACCGCGGCGTGCCGCTGGACCTGGTGTTCCAGTCGATTGCTGGCACCGAGGCGGCCAACGCCGGCTTTGGCATCAACCTCAACGTGCTTCAGGAAGGTTACGAGGCCGGGTTGTCGCTCAAGCGCGGCACGCTCGGGCAGAACCTCATGTATTTCGAAACCGGCCAGGGCAGCGCCCTGTCGGCCAACGCTCACCACGGCGTCGACCAGCAAACCTGCGAAACCCGCGCCTACGCCGTTGCCCGCCATTTCAAACCGTTTCTGGTCAACACCGTGGTCGGCTTCATCGGCCCGGAGTACCTGTACAACGGCAAGCAGATCATCCGTGCCGGCCTTGAGGACCACTTCTGCGGCAAGCTGCTGGGCGTGCCGATGGGGTGCGACATCTGCTACACCAACCACGCCGAGGCCGACCAGGACGACATGGACACCCTGCTGACCCTGCTGGGTGTGGCTGGGATCAACTTCATCATGGGCATCCCCGGTTCCGACGACATCATGCTCAACTACCAGACCACCTCGTTCCATGACGCGCTGTATGCGCGCCAGACCTTGGGCCTCAAGCCCGGGCCTGAGTTCGAGGCATGGTTGCAGCGCACCGGCATATTCACCCAGGCCGATGGCCGGGTGCGCTTCGGCGACAACCTGCCGCCGGCGTTCCGCCAGGCCTTGGCGCAGTTGGCATAGAGGTGACCATGGCCCATCAGACGCCCACCCCCGAAAACCCTTGGCAGGCCCTTCGCAGCCTGACCCCGGCACGTATCGCCCTTGGCCGTAGCGGCATCAGCCTGCCAACCGGCGCCCAGCTGGACTTCCAGTTCGCCCACGCCCAGGCCCGCGATGCCGTGCACCTGGCATTCGACCACGCGGCCCTGAGCGAACAATTGAAGGAACGCGGGCGTGACAGCCTGGTACTGCACAGCGCCGCCAGCGACCGCAACCAGTACCTGCAACGCCCCGACCTGGGCCGGCGCCTGAACGAGCGCTCGGTGGAACAGTTGCGCCAGCACGCCCAGACCTACCCTGGCGGCTGCGACCTTGCCATCGTGGTGGCCGACGGCCTCTCGGCCCTGGCCGTGCATCGCCACACCTTGCCGTTCCTGGCCCGTTTCGAGGAGCAGGCCGCCGCCGATGGCTGGACCAGCGCACCGGTGGTGCTGGTGGAGCAAGGCCGGGTAGCCGTGGCCGACGAAGTGGGCCAACTGCTGGGGGCGCGCATGACCGTGATGCTGATCGGCGAGCGCCCCGGGCTCAGTTCACCCGACAGCCTGGGCTTGTACTTCACCTACGCGCCGAAGGTGGGCCTGACCGACGCTTACCGCAACTGCATCTCCAACGTGCGCCTGGAAGGCCTGAGCTACGGCATGGCCGCGCATCGCCTGCTATACCTGATGCGCGAGGCCTGTCGCCGACAGCTGTCTGGCGTGAACCTCAAGGACGAAGCGGAGGTCCATACCATCGACAGTGAAAACACCTCTAATCAAAAAGGCAATTTCCTACTCGGTGAAGGGTAAAGAACATGTCACGGACGGCGGATTGCGCTTCTGGCCAGCATTGGGCAGCATGCGATTGAAAGCTGCTGGCATTCCGCTGTTTCCCAAATGGACTCTGAGGGCCGCACATGCGCATCATCAAGGCAACCCTGGAACACCTCGACCTGCTCACCCCGCTGTTCGTCCGATACCGCGAGTTCTATGGGCAACTGCCCTACCCGGACAGCTCGCGCAAATTCCTGGAAACGCGCCTCAAGCGCGACGAGTCGGTCATCTACCTGGCACTGCCGGACGATGACGACGCCAAACTGCTGGGCTTCTGCCAGCTCTACCCGAGCTTCTCGTCGCTGTCGCTCAAGCGGGTGTGGATTCTCAATGACATCTATGTGGCCGAAGACTCACGGCGCATGCTGGTGGCTGACCACCTGATCCGTGAAGCCAAGAAGATGGCCAAGGACACCCAGGCCGTGCGCATGCGGGTTTCGACCAGCGCCAACAACGAGGTGGCGCAGAGGACCTATGAGTCCATCGGTTTTCGCAAGGATACCGAGTTCGAAAGCTACATCTTGCCGATCAGCCAGGACTGATCAGTACTGGCCCGACCGTCGGCTGGCCGGCGATCGGGCCAGTACCGGCACCCTCAGTAACCCCCCGCTACAAACTCTCCGGGCATCCTCGCGACTTGGCCGTATAATGCCTGCTCCTGGCATGTCTGAAAATTTACCCTACCGCAAGTCCGCTCGCCCGTAGCTGCGGGTCAAGAACACAGGTGCTGTACATGGATTTCAACCCGCTGGACCTCATCCTGCATCTCGATGCCTACCTTGATCTGCTGGTCACCAACTACGGCCCCTGGATCTACGCCATCCTGTTCACCGTGATTTTCTGCGAGACCGGCCTGGTGGTAATGCCCTTCCTGCCGGGTGATTCACTGCTGTTCATCGCCGGCGCGGTGGCCGCAGGTGGCGGCATGGACCCGGTACTGCTGGCCGGCCTGCTGATGGCCGCGGCAATCATGGGTGACAGTACCAATTACGTGATCGGGCGAACGGCAGGTGAACGGCTGTTCAACAAACCCGATTCGAAAATTTTCCGTCGCGACTACCTGCAGCGCACCCATGAATTCTATGAACGCCATGGTGGCAAAACCGTGACCCTGGCGCGCTTCCTGCCGATCCTGCGCACCTTCGCGCCGTTCGTCGCTGGCATCGCCCACATGCATTACCCACGCTTCCTGGCCTTCAGCGTTGCAGGCTCGCTGTTGTGGGTCGGCGGCCTGGTGACCCTCGGCTACTTCTTCGGCAACGTGCCGTTCATCAAGCAGCACCTTTCGCTGATGGTGGTCGGCATCATCTTCCTGTCGCTGGTACCCATGGTTCTGGGCCTGCTGCGCGGGCGCCTGGGCCGCACCGCCAAGGCACACTGACGAACGCCATGTGGTCCTTCAGCGCCTGGCGGCGCAAGCGCACGCTGGCGCGCTACCCGGTCGATCCACAGCAATGGCAGGTGGTCCGTGAACGCCTGCCGATGCTCGACGGCATCAGCGACGACGAAGACCGTCGGCTACGTGATGCCTGCATCCTGTTCCTGCTCGACAAGCACCTGACCACCCTGCCCGGCGTCGAGCTGGATGACCAGCAACGCCTGTTCCTCGCCGCCCAGGCCCAGCTACCGCTGTTGCACCTGGGGGAACTCAACTGGTATCAGGGTTTTCACGAGATCATCCTCTACCCGGACGACTTCAAGAGCCCGCAGCGCCATCGCGACGCCAGTGGCGTGGAGCATGTCTGGGATGGTGAACACAGCGGTGAGGCCTGGCAGCAGGGCCCGGTGATCATGGCCTGGGCCGGGGTGCTGGCCAGCGGCGGCTGGGAAGCCTACAACCTGGTGATCCACGAGCTGGCGCACAAGCTCGACATGCTCAATGGCGATGCCAATGGCCTGCCACCGCTGCACAGCGACATGCAGGTTGAAGACTGGGCCACGGCCATGCAGCAGGCGTATGACGACCTCAACCGCCAGCTGGACGCCGACCCTGAAACGCAAACGGCCATCGACCCTTATGCGGCCGAAAACCCGGCAGAATTCTTTGCCGTCACCAGCGAGTACTTCTTCAGCGCCCCCGACCTCTTGCAGCAGGCTTATCCACAGGTGTACCGGCAACTCTCGCTGTTCTACCGCCAGGACCCTCTGGCGCGCCTGACGCGGTTGCAGGCCGAGCACCCGGACTACCGCGAAAGCCACGCCTGAGGCGCCCGCGCATCAGGTCGGGCGTGGCATGCCCTGGCCGAATGTGCCTATAATCGCCGCCACTTTTTTGATCAAACACGGGGGCACTGCCCAATGAGCTACAGCAAGATTCCGGCTGGCAAAGACCTGCCGAACGACATCTACGTCGCCATCGAGATCCCGGCCAACCACGCGCCGATCAAGTACGAAATCGACAAGGACAGCGATACCCTGTTCGTCGACCGCTTCATGGCTACCCCGATGTTCTACCCGGCCAACTACGGCTTCATCCCGAACACCCTGGCCGACGACGGTGATCCGCTGGACGTGCTGGTGGTTACGCCTTACCCGGTCGCCCCAGGTTCGGTCATCCGCGCCCGCCCGGTCGGCGTTCTGAACATGACCGACGACGGCGGCGGCGACGCCAAGGTCATCGCTGTTCCGCACGACAAGCTGTCGCAGCTGTACGTTGACGTGAAGGAATACACCGACCTGCCAGCACTGCTGATCCAGCAGATCGAGCACTTCTTCGCGAACTACAAAGATCTCGAGAAGGGCAAGTGGGTCAAGATCGAAGGCTGGGAAGGCGCCGACGCCGCCCGCGCCGCGATCACCAAATCGGTCGCTGCCTACAAGGGCTGATACCGGTTGCACCAAGCCCCGCCTCGGCGGGGCTTTTTTGTGCGCGCCCCGTAATGGTAAAAAATCCTACGCAGTCCTAATCCAGCGTCCTACCGTTAGGCGTTTTTCGTACACATCACGTCAACACCCGGTTCATATCCCTGCTGGCACCGCGCCGCTACACTCGGCTGCATGAAAACCTCCGGTGACCGCCTCAAGGCCCTCCTCCACGAGTGTGGCCTGACCCCTTCCGACTTCGCCGCCCAGCGCGGTGTGACGCCCCAGCACGTCAACAACTGGTTCAAACGCGGCGTTCCCTTGGCTCGCCTGGACGAACTGGCCGACCTGTTCTGCGTTCACCGGCGCTGGCTACGCTGTGGCGAAGGCCCCAAACACCCCAGCTCGATCCTGCGCACCTGCGCCCTGCCGCCCGCCTCGGACAATTCGCCCACCTCACTATCGACCCGGGCTACCCGGCTCTTGCAAGTGCCGTTTCAGCAAGTGCACGACGGCAAGCTGGTGGCTCTGGACGGCAAATACCTGCAACTCCCAATTGAAGCGCTGCAGGCCTTGGGCGTGGCAACAGAAAATGTCGTCTGCCTGGCCATGCCAAGCCAAAACATGGCGCCGTGGGTGCCACGCGACGCGATACTGGCCATTGACGTCAGCCAGACCCGGGTCAAGGACGGTGAAACCTATGCCCTGCTGCACAATGGCGCACTCAGGGTGAACAGCCTCAGCCTCGGCCACAAGGGCACCCTGTGCCTGCACAGCCATGACCGGCGCAACTACACCGTGGAACGCTTCACCCCTGCCCAGCGCCAGGCACAGCACTTGAAGATACTCGGCTGGGTTTTCCACTGGTCGCATTTTTGTCAGCAACGCCCCGAATGAAACACCGTGTGCCATTTTTTGCTGGGCATCCCGGGCAGGCCCTTGTATGCTACGCGCCACATTCAGCCCCGACCGGCGCAAGCCGCAGTCCAGAGGGCTCGGCAACGTTTCACACGAACGTTCGCCATCTCTTTCAGGCCCTTGATGGCCACACAGTTAAGGCGGTTGCGGCTTACCATAAATTAGCCGGAAGCGTCCCCGAGAAGCCGGCCACAAGCCGGCTTTTTAATGCCTGCTGTTAATGCATCATGCCCAACTCGGCATCATCCATCAGCGCCTTGGCCATGGCACTGAGGTAATGCGAAGCCCAGATCATCATGGGTTTCTCATCCATCAGGCCGATTATGGTCAGTTCCCGCACATACCCCATCAACTCCGACGCTTGCTCCCGGGCATCCTGGCATGGAATGCCGGCTTCGATGCGGAACAGTGGGTGGCTGTGGTCTTCACCTTGGAAGAAGGTGGTCTTGCCGACAGTGAATTTGGTCGTGTGAGTGGTCATTGCTCAATCTCCTTGAAATTTCCGCTGCCCGGCCTGGCCTCATCGCCGGCAAGCCGGCTCCTACAATGCCCGCAGCGCTGCTGAACCCTGTGGGCCGGCTCAGGCGGCAGATCATTTAAGCCTTAATGCAAGGTCCGAGGGCCTGTGGGCATCTGCACCTGGATCAGCGCCGATTCGAGCAAAACCCGTAGCGCCTCCATTTCATGCAGCGAGGTCATCATCAAGATCGATACCGGGGACTTGGGGTGCAGCAGCAGTGCCTGGTGCACCACGGTCGTGGCGCACAGCGCATAGTCCGTGGCCTGGATCAGGGTGTCTTCAAGGGAATGGGTATCGTGGGGCGGATCGGGGACAATTTTTAGCATGATGTAATCTCGTCTGTGTCCTGATGGACCACCACGACATCACTTGCATTTGATGGGTGGCGGCTACGTGCAGGTCTGCAAGACCGGACAGACGAGAACCGGCAGATCCGAAGATCTCCAGCACGCAGCCACCATTGGCCGAAGCTGCCGACACTAGGCACCTCGGATAGCGCTGGGATTCGTCTGCGGGCTTGCAGGCCCGGTCGCTGATTTGGCAACGACGGGCCCAGACTAGGCCGCAGAGAAAAGCAGCACAATGCCGAAAAGGCGGTAGCAAGCTATTTCAGAAATGGACTACAAGCAACGGTAAAAATCTGAATATTTCCTGGGAAATACGTCAGAAATCGTAACGTGCACCAACCATCATGCTGCGCGAAGGCCCATAGAAGTTGAACGTCGAAGTCGACCCCACCCGCGACAGGTAATCGCGGTCGAACAGGTTGTTGACGTTGAAGGTGGCCGTCAGCTTCGAGGTGACCGGGTACGACAGCATCGCATCCACCGTGGCATAACCCGGTGCATCGATGCGCACGCCGCCGCTCTCGGAATGGAAGTTGCTCATCGCCGAGACGCCGCCACCAATGGCCAGCCCGGTCAAAGGCCCTTGGCTGATGGTGTACTTGCTCCACAGCGACGCCTGGTTGCGCGGCATGATGAAGAAGGTAGTTTCGGCATCACCGTCGAGGGTTTCGGTTTCCATCCAGGTGTAGCCCACCAGCAGCTCCCAGTTCGGCGTCAGCTTGCCGCTGACTTCCACTTCGGCGCCCTTCACCCGGGTCTTGCCCGATGCCACGGAGAAACCGGTGTCTACGCCATCTTCATCATATTCGGTGCTGGCGCGGTTCTCGTCGGTCAAACGGAATACCGAGACACGCGTATTGAGGTCGCCGCCAAAGTAACTGCTCTTGAGGCCAAACTCATACTGCTCGCCTTCACGCGGTTTGAGTACGCGGCCATTGCTGTCGGTATCTGACTGCGGCTTGAATACCTGCGAATAGCTGGCATACAGCGCATGGTTTTCGGTCAGGTCGTAGACCACGCCACCGTACGGCGTGAACCGTCCATCCACGCGTTTGTTGTCATCGACAGTCGAAGCAGTGCTCAGGGTAGTGGTGTAGAAATCACCGCGATACCAGCTGAAGCGGCCACCAGCAATCAGCGCCAAACGCTCGACCGGGCGCAAGGTGACCTTGGAGTACAGGCCGTACTCTTCCTCCTGCATACCGGTTTCGGTGCTGTAGTTCGGTGACGGCTTGGCGAACTGGGTCGGCGAGTAGCTGTTGACGTTGATGGCCCCCAGGTTGGTGGTGCCGTTGAGGTACTCGGTGTCGTAGTTCTTGTAGTCGGTACCCACCACGAATTCGCTGACCTGGCCGAAGGTTTCGAACGGCTGGCTGTAGCTGGCATCCAGCGAATAGGTATCCTGGGTGAAGTCTCGGGCGCTGGCGCGCTCGGAGTTGGCACCGGTGGTGGCATTGGTCGCAGTGAAGGCATAGAGGTAGTTGGTGTCGCGGTGCGAGCCACGGGCGGCGATACGGCCATAACCACCGTTGTCAAAGCGGTGCGTCAACTCGGCAACCAGGTCGGTGGTCTTGCCGTCGAAGTAGTTCCAGTCAGCGCCAAGGAACTTCGAATGGCTGAAATCCGGGACCTCACCAGACAGCGTTGCCGGGTAGCCGTTGTGCGGGGTGATGTTCTTCACTTCGTGGATCAGGCCGAACGACAGCTGGGTGTCGTCATCAAGGTCGATGTCCAGCGCGCCGTAGTAGCTGTTGCTGGTGTTGGCGTTGTAGTCCACTTCACCATTGGTGTCGTCCCGCGATGCAACGAATCGCCCGCGCACTCGGCCTGCATCATCCAGCGGCCCGCCCAGGTCGATTTCTTCGTGGTTGGTGTCCCAGGTGCCGTAGCTGGCTTCGACGTGGCCCTGAAACTCGGCGGTCGGGCGCTTGCGCACCATGTTGACGATACCGCCAAGCTCGCTGGTGCTGCTGAACAACCCCGCCGGGCCGCGCATGATCTCCACACGGTCGAATGCCGCCAGCGACGGCACGGTGCCAAAAATACTGGCCATGGGCGCCGGCAGGCCGTCGATGTTGAACTCGCTGTACTCGTAACCACGGGCATAGATCGATGACCGCCCGCTGTCGTTGGTCAGGGTGCGCAGCCCCGCGGTGTACTTGGCCAGGTCATCCAGGTGCACGAACTGACGGTCTTTGACGTAGTCCTGGGTGTAGACGGTGACCGACTGCGGTATTTCCTTGAGCGACGCTGGGGTCTTGGTGCCCACCGTGGCAGCGTCGACGCTGTAACCGCCGGTTTCTTCCGAAGGCAGCATGTCGTACAGGCGGTTGCCTTCGATGGTCAGCGCCGGCAGGTCGAGCGAGCTGTCCGCAGCAACCTCACTGGCGACCGTTTCGGCCAGTGCCGACAAAGAAAACGGCGCCAACAACCCCAGCATCAGCCAGCCCCGCACCCGTCGGGGGCTTCCCACACCTTTGAAACCGCTCATGACACACCTTCCGCCCAAATGATATTTAATCGCAAACGAAACACGTTGCTTTTTGCGAACGATACCGGACGAAAACTAGGGGTGCAGCAGGATTAACCTTCTTAACACTTAGGCCCGGCACGGGGCGATTGCCCTTCCCCTGCCTGCAATGGGATGATCGCCAACTGATACGAATTCTCATTCAAGACTGCCAATGCCAACCTCACTCCTGCTCGTCGAAGATGACCCACGCCTGCGTGAGGACCTCCAGCGCCACTTCCTCAACCGGGGCTTTGGGGTCAACGCCTGCGCCACCGGCCTTCAGGCGTTGAACGCGGTGCAACACAATGGCTTCGATCTGGTGTTGCTGGACATCATGCTGCCAGGCCTGGACGGCCTCAGCCTGCTCGACGAATTGCGCCGCCAGCAGGCAGTTCCGGTGATACTGATGTCGGCGCTGGGGGCCGAGCAGGACCGCATCAGTGGCTTTACCCGCGGGGCGGACGATTACCTGCCCAAGCCCTTCAGCCTGGCGGAACTGGACGCGCGGGTCGATGCCCTGATGCGCCGGGTGGCCTTTGACCGCAGGCCGGCGGCACCAAGCGAAACCGGCAAGGTAATGCTCGACCAGGACCATCAGGATGTCATTCACCACGGCAAGGCTGCCGGCCTCACTGCCTCTGAGTTTCGCTTGCTGGCCACCTTGAGCGCCCACCCCGGTGAGGCCTTGAGCAAGGCATTCCTCTACCAGACCGTATTGCACCGCGCCTACACCCGCCTGGACCGTGGGCTGGACGTGCATGTGTGCAACCTGCGCCGCAAGCTGGCCGATATCGGTGCCCAGCATGTGCAGATACAGGCAGTACGTGGCCAAGGGTACATCCTGGTCGACACGGAACACCTGTGATGCGCCGCCACCCCCTGCTGTGGAAACTGGCCGCACTGCAAGTCAGCTTCTGCCTGCTGATGACCTGGCTGATCTGGACCTGGGGCCTGTCGGTGGAGCGCAGCACTTATTTTCTGTCCCAGGCCGACCAGGATTATCTGGCGCGCTATGCGCAGCAGGCTGAACAGGCCTGGCAGCAAGGCGGTGCGGCCGGCGCCGAAGCCTTTCGCAGAAAACTGCAGCACGCCGAGAACACCTGGGCGGTATTGATCGGGCCGCACCTGCAAAGCCTCGGCACCGCGCCGCTGAATGCCGACGAGGCCAGCCGCCTGACCTTCATGCGCAAACTCGACTGGCCGATGAGCCGGCGCCTGCAGGATGAGCTGCCCTACGTCAGCATCGAGTTCCCGCAGCATCCAGAACACGGCCGGCTGGTGTTGCAGCTGCCCGAGCGCCTGCTACCCACTGGCCTGACCCCCTGGACCCACCTCATCACTCACGGCGTTGCACCCACACTGCTGGCGCTGTTACTTGGCCTGGCGATCTATCGGCACCTGGTGGTACCGCTCAACCGCCTGCGCGACCGCGCCGACGCCTTGCGCGCGGACGACCTGGACAGCCCTGGCCTGCCCCTGCGGGATCGCCGCGATGAATTGGGCGAACTGGCGCAGGCCTTCGAACACATGG
Organism: Pseudomonas sp. TR47; assembly: GCF_044143025.1. Classification (NCBI taxonomy): domain Bacteria; kingdom Pseudomonadati; phylum Pseudomonadota; class Gammaproteobacteria; order Pseudomonadales; family Pseudomonadaceae; genus Pseudomonas; species Pseudomonas sp. TR47. Next base: position 105,681 of record NZ_JBHFCS010000003.1, read on the forward strand.
CCGGGCGCCTGCGCCAAAGCCTGGAGCAGCAACGCCTGCTGCTGCGTACTTTGTCTCACGAACTGCGCACGCCCCTGGCGCGGCTGCGCATCGCCCATGACAGTGACTTGCCCCCCGCCCAGTTGCGCGAGCGCCTGGGCCACGAGGTCAATGACATGCAGAAGCTGCTCGAGGGCACCCTGGACCTCGCCTGGATGGACACCGAGCAGCCGCAGTTACGCACCGAACCGGTGCTGATGGTGTCCGTGTGGGAAGCGTTATGCCAGGACGCCTGCTTCGAGAGCGGCTGGGACCGTGCACGGCTGCCCTGCTCGCTCGGCATCGAATGCGTGGTGCAGGCCCATCTGGACAGCCTGGCCCAGGCGCTGGAAAACCTCATGCGCAATGCCATCCGCCATTCGCCTGCCGATGGCCGGGTCAGCCTCGATGGCTGGCGTGAGGGCGACCACTGGCATTTGCGCCTGAGTGACCAGGGCCCCGGCGTGCCTCACGCTGAACTCGAACGCATCTTCAAGCCCTACCAGCGCTTGCCCGACAGCGGCGCAGGTTTCGGCCTGGGGCTGGCCATCGCCCGCCGCGCGGTCGAACTGCAAGGCGGCCGGCTGTGGGCCAGCAGTGGTCATCCCGGCCTTTGCCTGCACCTGTTGCTGCCTGTTGCCCAGGAATGTTTAGAAAGTTAATACGCTTTACGCCCAATCAGGACTGATTATCATCTGGGCTCTCCCGCCTTGCGCTCCTTGCAAAGCATCGATGAGGCGCCTGATGAGCAAGATCACCCTGTCCCTGGCATTGGCGTTGGCCCTTGCGGCCCCGCTTGCCCTGGCGCAGCCGCAACGCGAGCAGAAGATGGACACTTCACTGCTGCAGCGCCAGGACCTGGCCTATCGTTTCAGCCACCTCGACCTGGACTCGGCCGATGGCCAGCGCCATTACCGCTTGTGGGTCGGCAAGCCAAACCGCCCGGCGCCCGCCGCAGGTTATCCGGTGTTGTGGATGCTCGACGGCAATGCCGCACTCGGTGCTTTGGACAGTGCGCAACTGGGCAAACTCGCAGCGGGCCAGGCACCACTGCTGGTGGCGGTTGGGTATCAGACCGAGCAGCGCATCGAGCGAACCGGGCGTACCTACGACTACACACCGGCAATTGCCGGGCTTGCAGAACAGCGCGATCCGCTGACCCACCTGCCCAGCGGTGGCGTGGATGCATTCCTGGACTTGCTTACCGAGCGCATGCGGCCGATGGTAGCCGGTGTGGCGCCCATCGACGCGCAGCGGCAGACGCTGTGGGGGCATTCCTATGGCGGCTTGGCGGTGTTGCACACGTTGTTCACTCGGCCTGGAGCGTTCAGCGACTATGCGGCGGCCAGCCCGTCGTTGTGGTGGCACGATGGAGCTATCGTTCGGCAAGCGCAGGGGCTACAGCAGCGCTTGGGCAATAACCGACCGACGCTGTTGCTCATGCGCGGTGGCGACGAACCGTCGAGCCCGCGCGCACCGGTGCAAGGCGATGTAGAGCGGCCGACACGGGAGCTGGCGACTTACCTGGCCAAGGTGCCGGGGTTGCAGGTGCGTTTCGAGCGGTTCGAGGGGGTGGGGCATGGGCCGATGCTGCCAGCTTCATTGCAAGAAGTAATTGAGGATATGTCTCGCTAGACCTGCGCGTTCCATCAGGCCTGTCACCCCTGATACGCCAAAGGTCGCAGATCATCGGCTTGTCAGCAGGGTGGCACTGTGCGGTATGCTTGCCCGGTCTTCAGGGCGGGGTGAAAGTCCCCACCGGCGGTAAATCGAAAGATGAGCCCGCGAGCGCCCCGGCCATGCCGGGGGTCAGCAGATCTGGTGCGACTCCAGAGCCGACGGTCATAGTCCGGATGAAAGAAGGCGTCAGGCAAGGGCCATTCGGGCGCCCTTGCGCGCGCATTTTGTTCGCCCCGAGACGTTCATCGATCATTCACGAGGAGCGTTTCATGTCCCCCAAGCATCACCAGCAATTCCCCAATGTGTCCGCTGCCATCGCCGCCTTCCAGGCAGGCCGCCCCGTGCTGCTGCTCGACGATGACGACCGCGAGGACGAAGCAGATATCGTTGCCGCCGCCGAAAACCTGTCGTTGCAGACCATGGCCATGATGATTCGCGATTGCAGCGGCATCGTCTGCCTGTGCCTGGACGAAGCCACCGTCGAGGCCCTGCAACTGGCACCGATGGTGGCGAACAACCAGGCGCGTCATGGCACCGGCTTCACCGTGACCATCGAAGCGGCAGAAGGTGTGAGCACCGGCGTTAGCGCCCAGGACCGCATCACCACCATCGAAGCAGCGCTGCGCTCGACGGCGCAGCAACGGCATATCGTCAGCCCCGGCCACGTGTTCCCGCTGCGGGCGCGTGATGGTGGGGTGCTGACCCGTCGCGGCCATACCGAAGGCTCGGTGGACCTGGCTCGCCTGGCAGGCCTGCGCCCGGCAGCGGTGCTGTGCGAGCTGATGAACCCCGACGGCAGCATGGCCCGCGGCGAGCAGGTGGCGGTTTATGCCCGCCAGTACAATCTGCCGGTGCTGACCATTGCCGAGCTGGCACGCTGCCGCGAGGCAATGGTGGAGCTGGAAGCTGTGCCAGCCTGATTGATCGACGGGGCCGCTTTGCGGCCCAATCGCCGGCAAGCCGGCTCCAACAGGTTCAGCACAGCCTTCTGGCATTGTGCTGTACCTGTTGGCCGGAAAAACCACCCTCAAGTTTGCTCCCCCCGCCCCGCTCTGCTAGTGTCGCGCCGTTCTGAACAGCCACCGAGACCCGTCGCCATGGCCCGCAAAAAAGCCTCCATCGATTTCGAGCAATCCCTCGCCGACCTGCAAGCCCTGGTCGAACGCCTGGAGAACGGCGAGTTGTCGCTGGAAGACTCGCTGGCCGCCTTCGAGCAAGGTATCGCCCTGACCCGCGATTGCCAGGGCGCCCTGGCCCAGGCCGAGCAAAAAGTACAGATACTGCTGGAACGCGACGGCGAGCTCGCCGCTCAGCCCTTCGATGCGGAGCCAGAGGCATGATCGGCGCCTACCAGGCCAGCAGCCAGGCGCGCGTCGATGCGGCCCTTGAACCCCTGTTCATTGCGCCCACCAAGGAGCTTGAGCGGCTGTACGCCGCGATGCGCTACAGCGTGATGAACGGCGGCAAGCGCGTGCGCCCGCTGCTCGCCTATGCGGCTTGCCAAGCGCTGGGCGCACCGGCCGAGCAGGCCAACGGCGCCGCCTGCGCGGTGGAGCTGATCCATGCTTATTCGCTGGTGCATGACGACCTGCCGGCCATGGACGATGACGACCTGCGCCGTGGCCAGCCGACCACCCATAAAGCCTTCGATGAAGCCTGTGCGATCCTCGCAGGCGACGGCCTGCAGAGCCTGGCCTTCAGCGCCCTGCTCGACCCCCGGCTGAGCCCGCAGCCCGACGCCATCCGCCTGGCCATGGTCCAGGCCCTGGCCAAAGCTGCAGGCCCTGCCGGCATGGTCGGAGGCCAGGCCATCGACCTTGGCTCGGTCGGCGTGAAGCTGGACCAGCAGGCCCTGGAGTTCATGCACAGGCACAAGACCGGCGCGCTGATCGAAGCCAGCGTGCGCCTTGGCGCCCTGGCCAGCGGCCGCGCCGAGCAGGCGCAGCTGGACGCCCTGCAGACTTATGCACAGGCCATTGGCCTGGCATTCCAAGTGCAGGACGACATCCTCGACGTGGAAAGCGACACCGCCACCCTCGGCAAGCGCCAGGGTGCCGACATCGCCCGTGACAAACCGACCTACCCGGCCCTGCTTGGCCTGGAAGCGGCCAAGGCCTATGCGATCGAACTGCGCGACCAGGCGCTGGTCGCACTTGAAGGGTTTGGTGAAAACGCAGAACCTCTGCGGGCGTTGGCGCGCTACATCGTCGAACGCCGCCATTAAGAAGCACTGGTTCCAAACCCGCACACAGGGGGCTGCAACCTCTGGTCGAATGGGCACTTTTCCCACAATGGGGTAAACTGCCGCGTCTTAACATCTATAACGACTCGCCTGATGCCCACGACGTTTCAAGAGATCCCCCGCGAACGCCCGGTCACGCCGCTGCTCGACCGCGCTGACACGCCTGCCGGCCTGCGCCGGCTGGCCGAAGCCGACCTTGAGCACCTGGCCGACGAGCTGCGCCAGGAGCTGCTCTACACCGTGGGTCAGACCGGTGGGCATTTTGGCGCCGGCCTGGGCGTGATCGAACTGACGATCGCCCTGCACTACGTCTTCGACACCCCGGACGACCGGCTGGTGTGGGACGTCGGCCATCAAGCCTACCCGCACAAGATCCTCACCGGCCGGCGCAACCGCATGCTGAGCCTGCGCCAGAAGGACGGGATCGCCGCCTTCCCGCGCCGCAGCGAGAGTGAGTACGACACCTTTGGCGTCGGCCACTCCAGCACCTCGATCAGCGCCGCACTGGGCATGGCCATTGCCGCCCGCCTGCAGAACAGCGCGCGCAAGTCGATTGCAGTGATCGGTGACGGTGCCCTGACAGCCGGTATGGCGTTCGAGGCGTTGAACCACGCCCAGGAAGTCAACGCCGACATGCTGGTCATTCTCAACGACAACGACATGTCGATCTCGCGCAACGTTGGCGGGCTGTCCAATTACCTGGCCAAGATTCTTTCCAGCCGCACCTACGCAAGCATGCGCGAGGGCAGCAAGAAAGTGCTGTCGCGCCTGCCAGGTGCCTGGGAGATTGCCCGCCGCACCGAGGAATACGCCAAGGGCATGCTGGTACCCGGCACCCTGTTCGAAGAGCTGGGCTGGAACTACATCGGCCCGATCGATGGCCACGACCTGCCGACCATGATCGCCACCCTGCGCAACATGCGTGACCTCAAAGGCCCGCAGTTCCTGCACGTGGTGACCAAGAAGGGTAAAGGCTTCGCGCCGGCCGAGATCGACCCGATCGGCTACCACGCCATCACCAAGCTCGAGCCTGCCGACAAGCCGGCCGCGCCGAAGAAGGCCAGCGGACCGAAGTACTCTGCGGTATTCGGCCAGTGGCTGTGCGACATGGCCGCTGCCGACAACCGTCTGGTGGGCATCACCCCGGCAATGAAGGAAGGCTCCGACCTGGTTGCCTTCAGTGAGCGTTACCCCGAGCGCTACTTCGATGTGGCCATCGCCGAGCAGCATGCCGTCACGCTGGCGGCGGGCATGGCCTGCGAAGGCAGCAAGCCGGTGGTCGCGATCTACTCGACCTTCCTGCAGCGCGCCTACGACCAGCTGATCCACGACGTGGCGGTGCAGAACCTCGACGTCCTGTTCGCCATTGACCGGGCAGGCCTGGTCGGCGAAGACGGCCCGACCCACGCGGGCAGCTACGACCTGTCGTACCTGCGCTGCATCCCGGGCATGTTGGTGATGACGCCCAGCGACGAGAACGAACTGCGCAAGATGCTCAGCACCGGCCACCTGTACAACGGCCCGGCAGCGGTGCGCTACCCACGCGGCACCGGCCCCAACGCGCCGATCAGTGGTGACCTGGAACCGCTGGAAATCGGCAAGGGCGTCATCCGTCGCCAGGGCGAAAAGGTCGCTTTGCTGGTGTTTGGCGTGCAGTTGGCCGAAGCCCTGCAGGTTGCCGGGCAAATCAACGCCACCGTGGTCGACATGCGTTTCGTCAAGCCGCTGGACGAGGCACTGGTGCTGGAGCTGGCAGGCAGTCATGAGCTGCTGGTGACCCTCGAAGAGAACGCCATCATGGGCGGTGCGGGGGCTGCGGTGGGTGAGTTTTTGGCCAGCCAGGCCGTGATCAAGCCGCTGCTGCACCTGGGCCTGCCGGATATCTATGTCGAGCACGCCAAGCCTGCGCAGATGCTGGCTGAATGTGGGCTGGATGCGGCCGGCATCGAAGCTTCGGTGAAGGCCCGCATGGCCAGGCTCGGCCTGTAATCCCTGGGGCCGCCTTGCGGCCCATCGCGACACAAGGCCGCTCCTACACAGGACCGCGGACTCGTGTCGCGATCGAGGGCGCAGCCCTCGCAAACTGGTACTGCCCATGAAAACCTCAACCTTCGCCACCCTGCTCTGCCTGCCCCTGCCGCTGCTGGCCGCCGAACGCGACGACGCCCTGAAGCTCCCCGACGTGCTGATCAGCGCCAACCGCCAGGTCGAATCACGCACCGCCACCAGCGCCGCCAACACCGTTTTCACCCGCAACGACATCGACCGCCTGCAACCGACCAGCGTCACCGACCTGCTCGCCCGCGTGCCCGGCGTGCAAGTCGCGCCCACCGGTGGCCGCGGTAGCCTGCCGGGTATCTTCATCCGCGGCACCAAGGCCGCGCAGAACCTGGTGCTGGTCGACGGCGTGCGCATCGCCAACGCCACCTCGGGCGACAGCGGCCTGCAGTTTCTCCACGTCGACCAGATCGAGCGTGTCGAAGTGCTGCGCGGCTCACGCTCGGCGATCTACGGCAGCGATGCCATCGGCGGTGTCATTCAGATCTTCACCCGTCGCAGCAACGGCACGGGCCTGCAGCCGCGCCTGCGCATGGCGGCAGGCAGCAACCAGACCTGGCAACGCAGCCTGGGCCTGTCCGGAGGCGAGGGCGCGACCCGCTTCAACCTGGGCGCCAGCCTGGACGAAACGGCAGGCATCGACTCGACCGGCCCGTCCTTCGCCAGCGACGGCGATCATGACGCCTACCGCAACAAGTCGTTCAACCTGAGCCTGAGCCACACCTTTGGCGAACGTTTCGAAGCCGGCCTGAACCTGCTCGACAGCCGAGGGCGCAGCGAGTACGACAATCCGTTCGGTGGCTTCGACCCGGTCACCTTCGAAAGCTTCGGGCAAAAGCCCTACACCGACTTCAGCGTCAGCAGCCTGGGTACTTACTTCGATGCACAGCTCAATGACGTGTGGCATTCACGCCTGGAGCTGGGCCATAGCGAAAACCGCGACGACAAGCGCGACAAGCTCAGTGACGAACGCTCGGTGTTCAACACCTATCGCGACCAGGTCACTTGGCAGAACGACCTGGCCCTGAGCGAGCGGCAGAACCTGTTGATCGGCGGCGACTGGTACGAAGACCGCGTGCACGCCAGCACCGATTTCAGCGAAGACAGCCGCTGGAACCGCGCCGCTTTCATCCAGCATCGCTTGCGCGGCGAGCACGTCTCTACCGAACTGGGCGTGCGCCGCGACCAGAACCAGCAGTTTGGCGGCCAGACCACATGGAGCGGTAGCCTGACCGTGCCGCTGAATACGCACAACGATGTGCTGCTGTCCTACAGCGAAGGCTTTCGTGCGCCGACCTTCAACGACTTGTACTACCCGCAGTACAGCAACCCGCAGCTGGACCCGGAGCATTCCAGAAGTTACGAGCTGCAATGGCGCAGCCAGCTCAGCCGCGACAGCCGCCTGGAAACTTCGCTGTACCGTACTGACCTGCGCGATGCGATTATCTTTGGCCAGGACTCGATCCCGCGTAATGTGGCCTCGGCGCGTATCAACGGCGTGGAAATGGCACTGGAGCAACAGTGGGGCCAATGGCGCAGCCAGCTGGGCCTGGCGTTGATCGATCCGCGTGATCGTGACAGCGGCCACACCCTCGCCCGCCGCGCAAGGCGCACCTTGAGCCTGGACCTGGACCGTCAATTCGAGCGTTTTACGGTAGGAGGCAGCTGGCAGGCCGTCAGCGCCAGTTACGACGACGAGGCCAACCGCAACCGCCTCGGCGGCTATGGCTTGCTGGGCCTGCGCAGCAGCTGGGCAGCGACCGACGAGCTGAAGCTGGAACTAAAGCTGGATAACCTGCTGGACAAAGGCTACAGCCGTGCGCTTTACAGCTACGATGGCGCCAGCTACGGCTACCGCGAAGAGGGCCGCACGGCCCTGTTCAGCGTCACCTGGACGCCGGTGCTTTAGCTTCGAGCAGCGCACACAAGCGGGCGGTGGCTTCGATCATCTGCCCGCTGGGCCGCTCCAGGCCCTTGTCCGGCACCACCAGCAGACGATCACCGGCCACAGCGCCCAAATCTGGCCAAGCCTTCCAGCTTGCCAACTGCCCCTGGTCGCCAGCCAGAATCACCTGCGGATCGCGCATCAGCACTGATTCCACATTCACTTGCGGTGCCGGCTGGCTCAGGTCGGCAAAGATATTGCGCGCCCCACACACCGCCAAGGCATCACTCACCACCTGTCGCCCACCCAAGGTGTACAGCGGCCGGTCCCAGACCTGATAGAACACCCGTAGCGGCTGTTCACGCCGATAGTGCTGACGCAGTTGCCGCAACCGTTCACGCAGGCCTCCCACATACTGCCGCCCCTGCTCTGCCCGCCCTACACGCACGGCAATGGCCTCGATCTGTTCAAGCAGTTGCTCAAGGTCGTGGGGTTCTGCACTGAAAGTCGCGATACCCAGGCGCGTAAGCTGATCGCGCTGGGCCGGAGCCACGCTGCCGGGCCAGAGCAACAGCAGGTCAGGCCTGAGGCTGAGCAGGCGTTCCATGTCCAGTTGCCCCTGGCGCCCTACCGAAGGCAGGTTACGCAGCGCCGCTGGGCGCTCGCCGCCGTCGAGCACGCCCACCAGCAGGTCATCGGCCTGCAGCTCAAGCATGATTTCGCTCATCGAAGGCGCAAGGCTGACCACGCGCAGAGGCTCGCCAGCCTGGACGGTGCAGGCCAGCAGCGCCAGCAGGCAGAGCAGGCGGCGCATCACCCCAGCTGGCGCGGGATGCGGTAGAGGTAAAGCACCACCACTGTGGATAACGCCAAGAGGATTTGCGGCACAGCTTCGAGCCCTACCAGCACCGACAGCGCGGCGACCCAGGCAGGGAAACAGGCGAACAGCATGGCCATGCGCCGCACCCGGGCCAACTCGATCCAGGCAGCCGGCTCTTCAGCCGTGCCAAGCAACTTGGAGGTGGCGATCAAAGCACGCTTGTAGGCGCCGAAACGCGGCAGGCTGAGGAACATGGTTGCCGCACCGGCGATGAACAGCGGCATCGCCAGCACCGGGATCAGCGCATCGCCACCGCCAAAGGCCCAGGCCATCACCGGTAGCGGCACCAGGCCAACCGCCAGGTATTGCCACCAGGCCAGCGCCAGGCGCCGCTTCACCTCGCTGCGGGTCACGCCTGGGGGACCTCACCCTGGTGTTCGTTACCCAGCATGTGGCCAAGCTTGTCGGCCTTGGTCGCCAGGTAGTAACGGTTGTGCGGGTTATGCCCGGTATGCAGCGGCACGCGCTCGGCAACCTTGATGTTCATGTCGGTCAGCGCCTTGACCTTGCGCGGGTTGTTGGTCATCAGGCGCAGCGATTTCACGCCCAGGTGTTCGAACATCGGCAGGCAGATCGCGTAATCACGCTGGTCGGCAGCGAACCCCAGACGCTCGTTGGCCTCTACAGTGTCGGCACCACCATCCTGCAACTCATAGGCGCGGATCTTGTTCAGCAGGCCGATGCCACGGCCTTCCTGACGCAGGTAAAGCAGCACGCCGCGCCCTTCACGGGCAATGGCCTGCAGGGCGGCTTCCAGTTGCGAGCCGCAGTCGCAACGCTGGCTGAACAGGGCATCGCCAGTCAGGCACTCGGAGTGCAGGCGCCCCAACACCGGCTCACCGTCGGCGATGTCACCCAGGCTGAGCACCACGTGCTCACGGCCGGTGGCTTCGTCGAGGAAACCATGCATGGTGAAAGTCGCGAAGGGGGTCGGGAGTTTAGAGGCGGCAACAAAGACGACGGGCACGTTGTGCTCCTGGATAAGTAGGAAAATTCTCGTGAAGCGATTGTATCAGCAGGTCAGCGCCTGTGCGCTGGCTGAATACCGTGGGTTAAGATCGAAAAGTTCGATGTTCGGTTAGCCTGTGGCAGCCCATGGTGCTATTGAGGCTTGCTGTCGGCAGTAAAGGGATACGGCTGTTTCCAGTGCTGGAAGATAGGCTTCAACTCGCCGCTGCGTACCAGTTCAGCCATGCGTCTGTCGAACAGTTCACGCAGGGCCTTGCCGTGCTCGTTGCGGGCAAAGGCCAGGTACAACGGCAGTTCGGCGACATGGGTTCGCCGGAACCGTTCTGGCTGAGAGGTTTGGCCAAGCACGTAGTCAACTTCGGTCAGCGCATCGATGTAGAAGTCCACGCGATCATGCTCAAGCATTGGCAGGATGCCTTCGCGGCGCTGAATCTCGCGCGACTCCTTTACGTTCGGCAGGTAGCTGCCGTAATCGTAGCCACGCACCCAGGCCAAGCGATACTGACCAACGGTCTCCAGGGTAGGCACCGGTTTGCTGGCAAGCCCCAGCGCATAGATGTGGTCCATGTCGAAGTGCCAACGCGGGTAGAGATTGTCGTCGTTCTCATCCTTGTAGGAACCGACCCAGGCATCGGCCTCGCCGCGTTTGACCAGCCCGACGGCACGGCTGTAAGGAGCACTTTTTGCCACCACCTTGACGCCGGCAGGCTCGAAGACCTTGCGCAAGACATCCCAGGCCACGCCGGTACCATCGGCATTGGTGTAGTCCAGCCACTCTTCACTGACCAGATGGACCTGTTTCGGTACGCCTTCGGCCGCCAGCGCCCCATGGGCAAAGCTGAGCATCATTGCCAGCAGCACAGTCCGAATGGCCATCAAAGCGCTCCCTGTCTCAGCCTACCGCCCACACCAGAACCTGCATGCCCAGCCAGGCGAACACGCCGGCCAGGATATCGTCGAGCATGATGCCGACACCGCCGTGCACATGGCGATCGATCCAGCGAATCGGCCATGGCTTGAGGATGTCGAAGAAGCGGAACATCAGGAACCCCGCCAGAATCCACTGCCACCCTTGCGGCACAAGCCAGAGGGTGATCCACATGCCGACCATTTCATCCCAGACAATGCCTTCATGGTCGTGCACGCGCAAGTCATTGGCGACTTTACCGCACAGCCAGAAGCCGAACAGCATGGTGATGCCCAGCAGCAGCCAGTAACCCCAATCGGGCAGCATCTGCCACAGCGGGATGAACGGAATGGCCACCATCGAGCCCCAGGTGCCGGGTGCCTTGGGCAGCGTGCCCGAACCGAAGCCGAAAGCGATGAAGTGCCACGGGTTGCGCCAGACCGATGGCGGAACGAACTCCGCAGGCACCTGGTTGGGGTGGTCGGTCACGGTGTCTCCCTAAAGTGTTGATAGCCCCGCTGTACGGGGGTGATGTCCTGGCCTTGGGGGTCACGCAGGGTCACGCCCTGCCCTTGGAGCACTCGGCCGACGACATGTACGCCGGCGTCCGCCAGGGATGAAAGCGCCTCAGGCGGCAGGGTGAACGCCAATACGTAATCGTCGCCACCGGTGAGCGCCGCTTGCACCGCCGCGTCGCGGCCGAGAAAGGCCTCTAGTGCAGGAGACACTGGCACCTGCGCCAGGTTCACCTCAAGGGCGACCCCGGAGGCCTTGGCGATGTGCCCACAATCGGCAAGCAGGCCATCGGAAATGTCCAGCGCCGCCGTCGCCCGCCCGCGCAAGCGCCGGCCCAGGCCGAGTTGAGGCAGCGGCGACCAGTAGTGGGCCAGCAGGGGCTCGGCCTGCTCGGCAGGCGCTTCCCGCTCGCCCAGCACCAACGGTAACGCACCGGCTGCCTTGCCCAGCACGCCCCCCACACACAGCAGGTCACCCGGCCGGGCACCGCTGCGGCGCAGGGCCTGGCCAGCCGGGACGCTGCCCAAAACAGTGACGGTGATGCTCAAGGGGCCGCGAGTGGTGTCGCCACCAATCAGGCTCATGCGGCAACGCTGGGCCATGCGGCTGAGGCCGTCGGCGAAGGCGGCGAGCCAGTCGGGACCGACATCGGGCAGGGTGAGGGCAAGGGTGAAGCCGATGGCATTGGCGCCCATGGCTGCAAGGTCGCTGGCCGCCACGGCCAGTGAGCGCTGCCCCAGCAAGCGCGGGTCACAGACCGTCGGGAAGTGCACCCCGGCAACCAGGGTGTCGGTAGACACCGCCAACTGCTCGCCCGGGGCAAGCTCGAGCAAGGCGCAGTCGTCGCCAATGCCCAGCGCCACGCCCTCACCGCCCTGCGCACAGGGCGCGGCGGCGAAGTAATGGTTGATCAGCTCGAACTCACCCATGGCTCGACAGCGCCAGGATCAGCGCTTGTTCGCCTTGACTTCTGCTTCGCGCAGCGAAGGTGCCAGCTTGTCCAGCACGCCGTTGACGAACTTGTGGCCGTCAGTGGCGCCGAAGACCTTGGCCAGCTCTACGCCTTCGTTGATCACAACGCGATACGGTACATCGACACGCTTGATGAACTCCCAGGTGGACAGGCGCAATACGGCCAGTTCGACCGGGTCGAGCTCTTCCAGGGCGATGTCCATGCACGGTTTCAGCGCGCTGTCGATTTCGCTCTTGATGGCCGGAACCCCATGCAGGATTTCGCGGAAATAGGCGCCATCTACATCGGTAAAATCGTTATCGACCCGGAACTGCGCTTCGATCTCGTTCAGCGAATGCTGAGCCATGTGCCATTGGTACAGGGCCTGGGTCGCGAGCTTGCGGGCTTCGCGGCGCTTGGCGCTCTTCGATGGCTTGCCGGCATCCGCAGGTTTTGGATCGCGCGGGTTGAAACGATCGCTTTCGTCGCTAATCACTTGGCCTCCAACTGCGCCAGCAGGCTGACCATTTCCAGAGCGGACAGGGCAGCTTCAGCACCTTTGTTACCGGCCTTGGTGCCGGAACGCTCGATGGCTTGCTCGATGGAGTCGACGGTCAGGACACCGAAGGCCACCGGCACACCGAACTCCATGGACACCTGGGCCAGGCCCTTGGTGCATTCGCCCGCCACGTATTCGAAGTGCGGGGTACCGCCACGGATCACTGCGCCCAGGGCGACGATCGCGTCGTATTCACCTTGCTGGGCGACTTTCTGAGCCACCAGCGGGATTTCGAACGCGCCCGGGGCACGGATGATGGTGATGTCGCTTTCGCTGACACCGTGGCGTACCAGGGCATCAACGGCACCGCTCACCAGGCTTTCTACGACGAAGCTGTTGAAGCGGCCAACCACCAAAGCATAGCGACCTTTGGGGGCAATGAAGGTACCTTCGATGGTCTTCAGGGTCATTCCGATGTTCTCATCTTCAAGAGCGAGGCCGCGCTCTGGCGGCCTCGGGAGGGTTTGGACTCGAGCGTGAGGGCGCAAGCGCCGCCTCAAGTCACTCGGAGGGCACGTATTCTACAACTTCCAGATCGAATCCGGATATCGCATTGAATTTCATCGGCGAACTCATCAGGCGCATCTTGCGCACGCCAAGGTCACGCAGGATCTGCGAACCGGCACCCACGGTGCTGTAGGTGGTCGGTGCCTTGGTCGGTGCATCGCCTGCGCTTTCGCGGATATGTGCCAGCAGCACGTCGCCATCCAGTGGGTGGCCCAGCAACAGCACCACGCCGCTGCCGGCCTCGGCAACCGCAGCCATGGCGGCGCGAAGGCTCCAGCGGCCAGGCTGCTTGACCAGCAGCAGGTCGCGCAGCGGGTCCATGTTGTGCACACGCACCAGGGTCGGTTCTTCGGCGCAGACCTTGCCCAGGGTCAGGGCCATGTGCACATCGCCTTCCACGGCGTCGCGGTAGGTGACCAGGTTGAACTCACCCAGCTCACTCTCGATCGGCTGCTCGGAAACGCGCTGCACGGTGCGTTCGTGGATCATGCGGTAGTGGATCAGGTCGGCGATGGTGCCGATTTTCAGGCCATGCTCGGCGGCGAACACTTCGAGCTCGGCGCGACGCGACATGGTGCCGTCATCGTTCATCACTTCACAGATCACGCCGCTCGGCTCGAAACCGGCCATGCGCGCCAGGTCGCAGGCGGCCTCAGTGTGGCCGGCGCGTGCCAGGGTACCGCCGGGCTGGGCCATCAGCGGGAAGATGTGGCCCGGGCTTACGATGTCTTCGGCCTTGGCATCCTTGGCGGCTGCGGCCTGCACGGTGCGTGCGCGGTCGGCCGCCGAGATGCCGGTGGTAACACCTTCGGCCGCTTCGATCGACACGGTGAACTTGGTGCCGAAGCCCGAGCCGTTGCGCGGCGCCATCAGCGGCAGCTTGAGCATTTCGCAACGCTCGCGGGTCATCGGCATGCAGATCAACCCACGGGCGTGCTTGGCCATGAAGTTGATGTGCTCAGGCAGGCAGCACTCGGCCGCCATGATGATGTCGCCTTCGTTTTCACGGTCTTCGTCATCCATCAGGATGACCATTTTGCCCTGGCGGATGTCTTCGACCAGTTCTTCGATGCTGTTGAGCGCCACGCGGCACCCCCTTCTCAATCAGGATTTCAAGAAGCCGTTGGCGGCCAGGAAGCTTTCGGTAATGCCACTGCCCTTGCTCGGTTCGCCAGCCTTGTCGCCCAGCAGCAGGCGCTCCAGGTAACGGGCCAGCAAATCGACCTCAAGGTTGACCCGACGCCCTGCGCGGTAGTCGGCCATGATGGTTTCGGACAGGGTGTGCGGGACAATGGTCAGCTCGAACTCGGCGCCATTGACCTCATTGACCGTCAGGCTGGTGCCGTCGACGGTGATCGAACCCTTGTGGGCAATGTACTTGGCCAGCTCCTTGGGTGCACGCACGCGGAACTGGATGGCGCGAGCGCTATCGCTGCGCGAGATGATTTCGCCGACACCGTCGACGTGGCCGCTGACCAGGTGGCCGCCCAGGCGGGTGGTCGGGGTCAGGGCCTTCTCCAGGTTGACCTTGCTGCCGCTCTTGAGGTCGATGAAAGCGGTGCGCTTGAGGGTCTCGACGCTGACGTCGGCCCAGAAGCCATCGCCCGGCAGTTCGACGGCGGTCAGGCACACGCCGTTGACGGCGATGCTGTCGCCGAGCTTGACGTCACCCAGGTCGAGCTTGCCGGTCTCGACGTAGACGCGCACGTCACCGCCCTTGGGGGTCAGGCTGCGGATGGTGCCGATGGATTCGATGATGCCGGTGAACATGGGGACTTCCTCAAAAACGGGTTGCGCAGGGCAAGCCCGGCATTATACGCCGGGCGCCGGCAGAGGGATGGCCGTGACCCGCCAGTCATCGCCCACTGCACGCATTTCGGTGATTTTCAGCCGTGGCGCTTCGCTCATCTTCGACAGCGGCCAGTCCAGCAACGGACGGGCCTGGGAGCCAAGGAAGGTGCCGGCGACGAACAGCTGGTACTCGTCGATCAGGCCCAATTGGGCAAAAGCGCCGACCAGGCCTGCGCCAGCTTCCAGCAGGATGTCGTTGACGCCACGCGCTGCAAGTGCCTGCATCAAGGCGAGCAGATCGACCTGGCCATTGCTGCCCGGCAGGCTGAGCAGCTCGTGGCCAGCCTGGGCGTACCGCGGGTCGCTCCCCATGGCGGTTACCACCAGGGCCGGGCCAGCCTGGAAGAACGGCGCGTCCAGTGGCAGGCGCAGGCGGCCATCGATCAGTACGCGCAGGGGGGGGCGGCTCAGCGCCAGCGCGGTGGCGTCGGGGTCCAGGCCCAGCTCGGCACCGCGCACAGTCATCCGTGCGTTGTCGGCCAATACGCTGGCGGCGCTGGTCAGTACCACGCTGGCACGGGCACGCAGGCGCTGCACTGCAGAGCGGGCGGCAGGGCCGGTGATCCATTGGCTTTCACCGCTGGCCATGGCGGTACGGCCATCCAGGCTCATGGCCAGCTTGGCCCGCACGAACGGCAAGCCATGCTCCATGCGCTTCAGGAAACCGGGGTTCAGGGCACGGGCCTGGGCTTGGAGCACACCACTGGCGACTTCGATGCCCGCTTCGGCCAGGCGGCGCAGGCCCTGCCCGGCGACCTGCGGGTTGGGGTCCTGCATGGCTGCCACCACCCGCGCCACACCAGCCTGTACCAGCGCTTCGGCGCACGGTGGGGTGCGGCCATGGTGGCTGCAAGGCTCGAGCGTCACGTAGGCACAGGCGCCGCGGGCACGCTCACCGGCCTGGCGCAGGGCATGCACTTCGGCATGTGGTTCACCGGCGCGCACATGCCAGCCCTCACCCACCACTTCGCCGTCACGGACGATCACACAACCCACGCGCGGGTTGGGGTGAGTGGTGTAGATACCCTTGCGGGCAAGCTCCAGGGCACGGGCCATGTAATGGGCGTCGAGGATCGCGGTCTGGCTCGGCATGCTCACTCTTTAGCCGGCTCGCGGGCCAGGCGGTCGATTTCTTCGCGGAATTCATCGAGGTCCTGGAAGCGGCGGTACACCGAAGCGAAACGGATGTAGGCCACTTCATCGAGCTTGCGCAGCTCGGCCATCACCAGCTCACCCACCACCAGCGACTTGACCTCGCGCTCACCCGTAGCGCGCAGCCGGCTCTTGATATGTGCCAGGGCCGCCTCGAGGCGTTCGACGCTGACCGGGCGCTTCTCCAGCGCCCGCTGCATGCCGGCACGCAGCTTTTCTTCGTCGAAAGGCTGGCGCGTGCCGTCCTGCTTGATCAGCCGGGGCAATACCAGCTCGGCGGTTTCGAAGGTGGTGAAACGCTCGCCGCAGGCTACGCATTCGCGACGGCGGCGCACTTGTTCGCCCTCGGCGACCAGGCGCGAGTCGATGACCTTGGTGTCGTTGGCACCGCAAAAGGGACAGTGCATGGTGGCAGGCAACAAAAAAAGGGAGGGCCATGGTAGCGCATCCCACTGGCAAGACAAGCCAAAGGGGTTAACATCCAAGGTAAATCTGCCCCTGAAGGACTACCCCATGCATTATCGAGCGCTCGTCGTGCTGGGCTGCGCCGCCCTGCTCGCCGCCTGTGGCAGCGATCGGCCGAAGACCGAGCCAGCCCCGGCACCTGCGCCCGCCAAGGTGGCGAAAAAGGCCGAACCGCTGGGCCCGCTGCCCGCCTATCAACGCGAACTGAGCGGTACCTTGCTGGAAATCCCCCGCGGTGCCGACGTGGAGCTGGCCTTGCTGGTCATCGACGAGCGCGACCGGCCGCAACAGCTTCTGGCCAGCAGCACCCTGACCGGGACCGGCCAGACGCTGCCCTACCGCCTGCGCTTCAACCCGGAGGTCTTCCCGGCCGGGGCTCGGGTCGAACTGCGTGGCCGCGCCAGCCAGTCGGGCCAACTGATCATGCACCTGCCGCCCGTGCGCATCACCCAGGCCCAGACTCAAGCCACAGGCCCGCTGCGTTTCAAGAAGGCGCCTTAGGTGGCGCCGCTTGCCTTGCAACAGGCCCTCAGCGGCCTGATCGGCGAAGCGCGGCTGGTCGTCAGCGAACTGCCGGGGTGCGCGCTCAAACTCTGGTTGATCGACGATCAGAACATGGACCGCGCCTTCAGCAGCGAAGAAACCCGGCGCATCCTCGACGACCCACCGTACTGGAGCTTTTGCTGGGCCAGCGGCCTGGCCATGGCCCGCTACCTGGCCGAGCACCCTGAATGGGTGGCCGGCAAGCGCGTGCTGGACTTTGGCGCCGGTTCCGGCATCGCCGGCATTGCTGCAGCGCGCGCTGGGGCATTGGAAGTGGTGGCCTGCGATCTCGACCCGCTGGCACTCGATGCCAGCCGCGCCAATGCCGAGCTGAACGGGGTCGAGCTCAGTTACAGCAATGACTTCTTCGCCGAAGAAGACCGTTTCGACCTGATTCTGGTTGCCGATGTGCTGTACGACCGCGCCAATCTGCCGCTGCTCGATGCCTTCCTCGGCCGCGGTCGCCAGGCGCTGGTGGCAGACTCCCGAGTACGCGATTTCAGCCACCCGCTTTACCAGCAGTTGGGCGTGCTTGAAGCACTGACCCTGCCGGACCTGGCCGAGCCGCACGAATTCCGCCGGGTCAGCCTGTACCACGCCAGCCGCGAGCCTTTATAGTGGTGCCATTCACGGATTTGCGAGAGTCACGATGAGCCAGGAAACACCGTTTATCTTCGATGCCACCGATGCCAACTTCCAGCAACTGGTGATCGAAAACTCCTTCCACAAGCCGGTCCTCGTGGACTTCTGGGCAGAGTGGTGCGCGCCCTGCAAGGCGCTGATGCCACTGCTGGCGAAAATCACCGAGGGTTATCAGGGCGAGCTGCTGCTGGCCAAGATCAACTGCGACGTTGAGCAGCAAGTCGTTGCCCAGTTCGGCATTCGCAGCCTGCCCACGGTTGTGCTGTTCAAGGATGGCCAGCCGGTCGACGGCTTTGCCGGCGCGCAGCCGGAGTCGGCGATCCGCGCCATGCTCGAGCCTCATGTGCAGATGCCTGCCGCACCGGCCGCCTCGCCCTTGGAGCAAGCCAAAGGTTTGTTCGCCGAGAGCCGTTTCGCCGAGGCCGAGGCATTGCTGCAGGCCCTGCTGGGTGAAGACAACAGCAATGCCGAGGCGCTGATCCTGTATGCCCGCTGCCTGGCTGAGCGCGGCGAGCTGGGCGAAGCGCAGGTTGTGCTGGACGCGGTCAAGACCGATGAGCACAAGGCCGCCCTGGCCGGTGCCAAAGCGCAGCTGACCTTCCTGCGTCAGGCTGCCAGCCTGCCGGAAGTCGCCGACCTGAAAAGCCGCCTGGCGCAGAACCCGCAGGATGATGAAGCGGCTTACCAGCTGTGCATCCAGCAACTGGCGCGCCAGCAGTATGAAGCGGCGCTGGATGGGCTGCTGAAACTGTTCCAGCGTAACCGCGCCTATGAAAACGGCTTGCCGCAAAAGGCGATGCTGCAGGTATTCGACTTGCTCGGTGGCGACCATCCGCTGGTGGCTGTTTACCGCCGCAGGCTGTCTTCGGCCATGTTCTGATTCGCCCAACAGGCGAGGGCCATGCCCTCGCTCGTGGGGCAACACAGGCCTGCAGTTTTATCCGACCCAGTGATACACCGGCGCATCCGCGCCACTTTCCACCTTCACCTCACTGCTGTGTCGCAACCGCACCAGCAGCCGCTTGCCCGCCGCCGTACTACCCGCCAGCCCTTCCAACCGGTCCAGCAATTCTGGCCCGTTCATCTGCCCCGCCTGACGCAGCACCTCCCGCGCAGCCGTCCACTGCCCGTCATCCTGGCGCGGCGCTGCCGCTATAGCCTGCGATACCGTTTCGGCCGCCACAGGCACTGCAAGCTGCCGCCCCAACTGCGCCCACTCCGCGGGCTCCAGCTCGATGGTCAGGTCCACCGGCCAGTCACCAATCTGTCCACGAATTCTCACGATGCATTCCTTCAAGCGCGTTCAATACCCTCATGCTACAACAACATGAAACCTGCACCACGCAGGCTGGCGGGAGAGAGAAAAGTTGTTATAACATTACCAAATCATTCCCCGTCTGCTTCTGGAGTCGTCCATGCGTCGCCTGCTGCTCGCCCTGCCCTTCGCCCTGCTGCCCCTGGCCGTGGCTCATGGCCACGAAGACCATGACCATGACCATGACCATGATCACGCCCACGGCACGCTCGGGGCGCATGAGCACGGTGTGGCCAAGCTCAATGTGGTGCTCGACAGCAACACCCTCGAGCTGGAGCTGGACAGCCCGGCAATGAACCTGGTCGGCTTTGAACACAGCGCCAGCAGTGATGCCGACAAAGCCAAGGTCGCCGCCGTGCGCCAGCAGCTCGAGCAACCTCTGAAGCTGTTTGGCCTGGCAGCGGCTGCTGGCTGCCAGGAAGATGCTCAGGAGCTGGAGAGCCCACTGTTCGGTGATGCGGCAAAAGATGACGACGGTGATGAACATGAGCATGGCCACCAGCACAGCGACATCAGTGCGCACTATCAGCTCAAATGCTCCGCCCCGGAAAAACTCTCTCAGCTCGACCTCACACCGCTGTTCAAGACCTTCCCCGCCACGCAGAAAATCAATGTGCAGTTGATCGGCCCGAACGGCCAGAAGGGCCTGGAAACCTCGCCTGCCAAGGCCGTGGTCGCGTTCTGAATGAGCCTGCCGTTGATCGCGCTGCAAGACCTGGTGTTCGCCTGGCCAGGGCAGCCGCCATTGCTGGATATACCCGCGTTTCGCCTGGAAGCAGGCGAGGCCCTGTTCCTCAAGGGCCCCAGCGGCAGTGGCAAGACCACCTTGCTGGGCCTGCTGGGCGGGGTGAACGTGCCAGCCCAGGGCCGTATCCAGTTGCTCGGCCAGGATCTCGGCAGCCTTGGCCAGGGCGCCCGCGACCGCTTTCGGGTCGATCACACCGGTTATATCTTCCAGCAGTTCAACCTGCTGCCGTTCCTCTCGGTACGGGAAAACGTCGAACTGCCCTGCCGCTTTTCGCACAGCCGGGCCGACCGCGCCCGCCAACGCCACGGCAGTGTCGACCAAGCTGCCCGCGAGCTGCTTGCCCATCTGGGCCTGAACGACCCGGCACTGCTTGCCCGCCGCGCCGACAGCCTGTCGATCGGCCAGCAACAAAGGGTGGCCGCTGCCCGAGCATTGATCGGCCAACCCGAGCTGGTCATTGCCGACGAACCGACCTCGGCACTGGATGCCGACACCCGCGAGGCGTTCATCCGCCTGCTGTTCGATGAATGTCGCGCCGCCGGCTCCAGCCTGTTGTTCGTCAGCCATGACCAGAGCCTGGCACCGCTGTTCGACCGTCATCTGTCACTGGCCGAACTCAACCGCGCAGCCACGCCCCGGGAGGCCTGATGTACCTGCTTCGCCTTGCCCTGGCCAGCCTGGCCAATCGCCGTTTCACGGCGTTTCTCACTGCCTTCGCCATCGCCTTGTCGGTGTGCCTGCTGCTGGCCGTGGAACGTGTGCGCACCGAAGCACGCGCCAGTTTCGCCAGCACCATCAGCGGCACCGACCTGATCGTCGGCGCCCGCTCGGGTTCGGTAAACCTGCTGCTGTATTCGGTGTTCCGCATCGGCAACGCCACCAACAATATCCGTTGGGACAGTTACCAGCATTACGCCCAGGACCCACGGGTGAAGTGGGCGATTCCCATCTCGCTCGGCGACTCGCACCGCGGCTACCGGGTAATGGGCACCACCGGTGAATACTTCAGCCATTACCAGTACGGTCGCCGGCAGCACCTGGAGCTGAGCCAAGGCCGTGAGTTCGCCAGCGACCCGTTCGAGGTGGTGCTGGGCGCCGAGGTGGCCGAGGCGCTGAACTACAAGCTTGGCGACAAGCTGGTGCTTGCCCATGGCGTGGCGGCAATCAGCCTGGTCAAGCACGACGACAAGCCGTTCACCGTGGTCGGCGTGCTCAAACGCACCGGCACACCTGTCGACCGCACGCTGCACATCAGCCTGGCGGGCATGGAGGCGATCCATATCGACTGGCATAACGGCGTGCCTGCCCGTGGTGCCGGGCGCATCAGCGCCGAACAGGCTCGCGCCATGGACCTGCAGCCCGCCGCGATCACCGCGTTCATGCTGGGCCTGAACAGCAAGATCGCCACCTTCAGCCTGCAGCGCGAGATCAATGAATACCGCAGCGAGCCGCTGCTGGCGATCTTGCCCGGGGTAGCGCTGCAGGAGTTGTGGAGCCTGATGGGTACGGCCGAACAGGCGTTGTTCGTGGTCTCGCTGTTCGTCGTGTTGACCGGTTTGATCGGCATGCTCACGGCCATTCTCACCAGCCTCAACGAACGTCGCCGGGAAATGGCGATTCTGCGCTCGGTGGGGGCCCGGCCTTGGCACATTGCCGGGTTGCTGGTGCTTGAAGCGCTGGCACTGGCAAGTGCCGGTATCGTTGCCGGGCTTGGCCTGCTGTATGCCGGCATCGCCCTCGCCCAAGGCTACGTTCAGGCCAACTACGGCCTGTACCTGCCGCTGGCCTGGCCCAGCACGCACGAGTGGACGCTGCTTGCTATCATCCTCGGCGCAGCGCTGCTGATGGGCAGCGTGCCGGCCTGGCGCGCTTACCGGCAGTCGCTGGCCGATGGGTTGTCGATTCACCTCTGAGAAAACGCCATGTTCCGCGCGCTGTTTTTATCCCTGCTGATGCTCGCCGCCCCCACCTGGGCGGCCGAACCCCGCGAACTCGACTGGCCTGCACTGATCCCGGAAGGCGCGCCGATCATCCCGCCGCAACTCGCCCCGCTACACGACATGTCGCAACTGAGCAGCGCCCTGTCCGCTGAGTCAGCCCCAGCGGCGCGCCAGCAAGCGCCCGATGCGCCGGTGGTCAAGGACCTGGACGGCCAGCAAATCAAACTTCCCGGCTATATCGTGCCACTGGAAGTCAGCGAAGAAGGTCGCACTACCGAGTTCCTGTTAGTGCCCTACTACGGCGCCTGTATCCATGTACCGCCACCGCCCTCCAACCAGATCGTGCATATCTTCAGCGAAATGGGCGTACGCGTCGAAGACCTGTACCAGCCCTACTGGATTGAAGGAAAGCTGCACGTCAGAGCCTCCAGCAGCGAACTGGCCGACGCCGGCTACCAGATGGAAGCCGAGAAAATATACGTTTATGAGCTGAAGTGAGAACTGTTTCTAATTCGTGAACGCAGTTCTTTGAGCTGGGTCAAACATTCGGTTTAGACGGCTCCGTACCATTGGACAACTTGATTACTCACGTCCTTTCGGAGCTTCCATGAACAAGTCCTTGCTCGGCGCCTCACTTGTGGCCCTTGCGCTCGCCGCCCCTGCCGCCCACGCCTACCAGGCGGGAGACATGATCCTGCGCGCAGGCGCGATCACCACCGCCCCGAACGAAAGCAGCGGCGACTTGAAGTTCGACGGCAACAAGGTGTCGGGCACCAAGGCGACCCTGGACAGCGACACCCAACTGGGCCTGACTTTCGCCTACATGCTCACCGACCACGTCGGCCTTGAACTGCTGGCGGCCACGCCGTTCCAGCACACCGTGGGCGTGAAGGGCCTGGGTGGCGGCCTGGACGGCAAGCTGGCCGACATCAAGCAACTGCCACCGACCCTGTCGCTGCAGTACTACCCGATGGCACCGAACTCGCGCTTCCAGCCATACGCTGGCATCGGCATCAACTACACCCTGTTCTTCGACGAAGACCTGAGCAGCGCGCGCAAGCAACAAGGTTTCAGCAACCTCAAGCTGCAGGACTCGGTCGGTATCGCCGGTCAGCTGGGCATGGACTACATGCTCACCGATAACCTGTTGGTCAACGCTTCGGTCTGGTACGTCGATATCGACACCAAGGCCACCGTCGACGGCCCGAGCGCGCTGGGCTACAGCAAGACCAAGGTCAACGTGGAAGTCGACCCGTGGGTTTACATGGTCGGCCTTGGCTACAAGTTCTGACCACTGCGATGCAGGGCGGCCAAGGCCTGATGCCAGTCAGTTAGTCTCATTAGGGCTGCTACGCAGCCCATCGCCGGCAAGCCAGCTCCCACAAGGTGCGGAGTACATCAATCAGCGTGGGAGCCGGCTTGCCGGCGATGGGCCGCAAAGCGGCCTAAGTCAGGCCTTGCCGAGCAAGTGCGCCAGCCCTTCGACCATCGAAGTCGGCTGCGGAAAATCGAATCGTGCCAGCAAACGCTGGTTATCCGCCCGCGAGTGGCGAATGTCACCCGAACGAGCCTCGCCATAGCTGACAGGCGGCAAGCTGCCGACCACGGTTTCCAGCGCCTTGAGCAACTGGTTCAGCGAAGTCGCCTGGTTCAGGCCGATATTCACCGCGCCCTCTTCCACCTGCGGCTGCTCGAGCGCCTGCACCATCACCTGCACCAGGTCGCCCACATACAGGAAATCCCGAGTTTGCTCGCCGTCGCCGAACACCGTGATCGGCAACCCTTGGGTGGCCCGCTCACTGAAAATGCTGATCACCCCGGAGTACGGGGACGAAGGGTCCTGGCGCGGCCCGAAGATGTTGAAGAAGCGAAACACCACCGGCTCCAGCCCATGCTGCCGGCGGTAGAAGTCCAGGTACTGCTCGCTGGCCAGCTTGTCCACCGCATAGGGGGTCAGCGGTGCCTTGGGCGTCTCCTCGGCAATCGACTGGCCTTCGCCGTTATTGCCGTACACCGCCGCGCTGGAGGCGAACAGCACCCGGCGCACACCCTGCAGGCGCATGGCCTCACAGACATTGAGGGTGCCGATGAAATTGCTCTGGTGGGTCTTTACCGGGTCTTCGACCGAAGCCTGCACCGAAGCCACCGCGGCCAAATGAACCACAGCGCTGCAACCTGCCGCGGCGCGCTGAACCAGTGCGGCATCGGCAACATCACCCTCCACCAGCTCAAGGCGCGGGTTGCCCAGTTGCAGGTTGTCGCGCTTGCCAGTGGAAAGGTCGTCCAGCACACGCACCGCGTAGCCTTTAGCCAGCAACGCATCGCACAGGTGGGAGCCAATGAAGCCGGCGCCGCCGGTGATCAGGATGGGGGCGTCAGCCATGGCGGTAGAAACGGTCCAGTAGAGGCGGCAGGCCGGCGCGCCAGGCACGCGGCTTGATGCCGAAGGTATGAAGGATTTTCTTGCAGGCCAGCACCGCGTTCTGCGGCTCTTCACTGGCATCCGGGCGGGCGGCATGCGCCTGCGCGGTCGGTGCCTGCACGGCCAGCTGGCGATGCTGCCCGGCCTCGGTGAGGATCGCCTGGCCCAGCGCCAGCGGCGTGGTCGCCTCGTTACCGGCGTAGTGGTAAGTGCCCCACAGCGGCGCGGTGCAATCGAGCTGCTTGAGCACCGACAGGATCACCCGCGCGGCATCGTCGACCGGCGTCGGGTTGCCGCGGCGGTCATCGGCCAGCAACAGCTCCTGCGGTTGCTCGGCGCGGGTCAGGAAGCGGCCCAGGGCACCGTCGATGCTCTCGTCCAGCAACCAGCCGAAGCGCAGCAGCACATGCTGCGGGCACGCCGCACGCACGCTCTGTTCGATGCGCCACAAGGCCTGGCCACGCAGGCCCAACGGCACCGGCTCATCTTTTTCGCTATAGGCCGTGGCACGCGAACCATCGAACACCCGGTAGCTGGAAGGCTGCACCAAGGTGATCTGGTGATGCTGGCACAGCTCCGCCAAGCGCTCCACCGCCCGCTCCTGCTGAGCCAGGCGCGGCTCGCTGACCGACTCGGCCTGGAACCAGTCGAAGTAGTAAGCCAGGTTGACCAGCGCATCGGGGCGATGATCGTCAAGCAGCTGGGTCAGGCTTGCTGGCGTCCAGCCGTCTTCCGGCGGGCGCGGCGCCAGAAATGCGATGTCCTCCTCGGCCCCGAGACGAATCAGCGCTTGCCCGAGGGCATTGCCACCACCCAACAGCATCAGGCGCATACGCATAGAGTCAGCAGATCCGAACAGGTTGATGAGGGAAAGGGTTCATTTTGCGGTTTCCAGACGGGGAAGTCCAACCCTGAGGCTGACAGCACTACCGGGGTAAACGCTAAGGCCGGACCCGAGATCCGCCATCTCGCATTCAATAAACTGCAAGCCAGCTGGGCCTGTCCCGTGACATCGGACGCCAAGAGGCGATACCCATACAGACGCTCAATCTATTCGATTTCGAACAAGCCGTTACTGAGTGGCCCCACACTCAGCCGCTCACGCACGTCGTCATCGATTCGCGGATCGTCCGGCTGATACAGCTTCACCTGCCGGTAGGCGTTGATGCGGTTGATCTCCTCACCCAGGTACTCCCACACCACCCGGGTGCAGGCCGGGTTGCGCCGGTCGCCGCTGGAAACACCGGTCTTCAGGCCATTCAAGCGGGTGATGCGGCTCTTGAAGCTGGGGATGAGGATGGTCTGGCTCATCTCGTTCAGGGTCAGCGACTCGTAGTCGATGAGAAACATCCGGTCCTGCAGCTGGAACGCCGCGCCCAGGTAGCGGCAACGCACCTCGGCATGCAGGTCGGTGGCGCTAGAGCGCTCCTGACGCTCCTGGCGCTCGAACAGGAAGCGGCCGCGCTCCTCGCGCAGGTGCACCAGTGACACCAGGATCGTGCCGGGTACCGACATGCAGTTGGAGTACTCGAAGTAATAGCCGCAGTAGCGCGACAGGTTGCCGGCGTGCTCGTGCAGCGGGCGGAACAGCTCGCTGATCGGGTCGCTGGGCTGATCGGCCACGGCCGATACCCGGGCGCCGATCAGGCGGGCGAACTGCTCGGGAGGCAAGTTCAGCTCGTAGTCCTCGACACCGAAGAAATCACCGATGCGCTTGAGGTTGAACGCCGTCGGGCGGCTCTGCCCGCTCAGGTACTTGTTGAACTGCGCACGGTTGATCGACAGCTGGCGGCAAACTTCGGAGATAGAGCGGTAGTGGCTGCAGGCCAATTTGAGGTTGGTAGCGAAATGATCGCTCATGTTCTGAATCCAGGGTGACGCGAATGGCGCAAGTGTAGCATCAAGTCGCATCAATTCAGAGCAACCCGCGAAATTGTAACCACTCTTGTCATGGCCAACCATGCGCCCCAACGATAGCGGTGCGCCTGCCGTCCGCTGGTCTTTTCACGCGAAGAATAAGAATCGAGGTCATTTTCCAATGCTCGAAGCACTCAACGATTTCCTTTCGGGGAAGCTTCTCATCGTGCTGATCGTCGGTCTCGGCGGTTACTTCACCATCCGCTCGCGGTTCGTACAGTTCCGCCATTTCGCCCACATGTTCAGTGTGTTCAAGGAATCGCTGCGTGGCCAGGCAGGCCAGCTGAGCTCCTTCCAGGCCCTGATGCTGAGCCTGGCCGGCCGCGTTGGCGCCGGTAACATCGCCGGTGTCGGCATCGCCGTGACCCTGGGTGGCCCGGGGGCCGTGTTCTGGATGTGGGTCACCGCACTGGTGGGCATGGCCAGCAGCTTCTTCGAATGTACCTTGGCCCAGGTGTACAAGCGCGCCGATGGCGATGGCCTGTACCGTGGTGGCCCGGCCTACTACATCCTGCACGGCCTGAAGCTCAGGAGCATGGCCATCGTGTTCTCGATCCTGCTGCTGGTCACCTACGGCTTCGCCTTCATGGGCCTGCAGTCGTACACCGTGACACATTCGCTGCAGAACGCCTTCGGCTTCGACCCAAGCCACACCGGTATCGCCCTGGCGGTGCTGCTGGCTATCGTGTTCCTGGGTGGCATCAAGCGTATCGCCGCAGTCTCCGACCTGCTGGTACCGGTCAAGACCTTGGCCTACATCGGCGTGACCCTGTACGTGATCGGCACCCAGATCGAACACGTACCGGCAATGCTGGAAACCATCTTCAAAAGCGCCTTCGGCCTGGACCCTGCATTCGCCGGCCTGCTCGGCAGCGCCATCGTCATGGGCGTGAAACGCGGCGTGTTCGCCAACGAAGCAGGCTTGGGCAGTGCGCCCAACGTCGCTGCCGTGGCTGCCGTGAAGCACCCGGGCGCGCAAGGCGTGGTCCAGGCTTTCAGCGTGTTCCTCGACACCTTCCTGATCTGCACCTGCACCGCCCTGCTGATCCTGCTGTCTGGCTTCTATACCCCGGGCTTCGAAGGTGACGGTATCGTCCTGACCCAGAACTCGCTGGCCGCCGTGGTCGGTGACTGGGGCCGCCTGTTCGTCAGCGTCGCGCTGTCGCTGTTCGTCTTCACCTGCATCCTCTACAACTACTACCTGGGCGAGAACAGCCTGCAGTTCCTCAGCCGCAACCGCCTGGTACTGCTGGTGTTCCGTGGCCTGGTACTGGCGCTGGTGGTCTGGGGTTCGGTACAGGACCTGACCACCGTGTTCGCCTTCGCCGACATCACCATGACCTGCCTGGCCTTCGTCAACCTGGTCGCCCTGGCCTTGCTGTTCAAGGTCGGCCTGCGTGTGATGCGCGATTACGACGACCAGCGCAAAGCCGGCATCAAGCAGCCCGTGTTCGACTCGAGCAAGTTCGCCGACCTGGACCTGGACCGCAAGGCCTGGCCGGCCAATCCGCAGGCCGAAACAGCCGTTGACAAAGCCGTCGGCGAAGTTCAGCCGCAGCGCTGATATCCTCGCCTGCCCAGCCGCCCCGTTCGCGGGCGGCTGCCTACTCTCCGCTCACCACTACGGATGCTTTCCATGCGTGCAGTCACGAATCTTCTCGTCCTCTACACCGGCGGCACCATCGGCATGCTCGAAACCGCCGAAGGCCTGGCACCGGCCGGTGGTTTCGATGCGCGGATGCGCGAACACTTCGCCCAACTGGGCGATGCACCCCAGGTGCAGTGGACGCTGCAGGAAATGAACCCGCTGCTCGACAGTGCCAACATGCAGCAGCACAACTGGCTGGCAATGCGCGATGCCATCGTCTGTGCAGTGGACAATGACGGCCACGATGGCGTGCTGGTGCTGCATGGCACCGACACCCTCGCCCACAGCGCTGCGGTGTTGTCGTTCCTGCTGCTGGGCCTGCCGGTGCCAGTTCTGCTGACCGGGTCAATGTTGCCGGCCGGTGCACCGGGCAGTGATGCCTGGGACAACCTGTGCGGTGCCCTGCGCCAGTTCGAGCAAGGCCTTGAGGCTGGCGTGCAGCTGTACTTCCATGGCCAGCTGTTGCAGGGCTGCCGCGCCTCGAAGCTTCGCAGCGAAGCGTTCGACGCCTTCGCCGCGTTGCCGCGTCATCGTGAAGGCGAGCGGGCGAACGACTTACCTGCCACCTTGGGTTATCGCCAGCAGCGCCAACCGGTGAACATTGCCGTGATGCCGGTATTCCCCGGTTTGCAGGCCGAACACCTGCGGGCGGTGCTCGACACCGGGGTGCAAGGGCTACTGCTTGAATGTTACGGCAGCGGCACCGGGCCGTCGGATGACCAAGCCTTGCTCGACGTGCTGCGCTCGGCGCGCCAGCGTGGGGTGATGCTGGTTGCCATCAGCCAGTGCCCCGAGGGTTCGGTGGTGTTCGATACCTATGCGGCGGGCAACCGCCTGCGCGGTGCCGGGCTGGTCAGTGGCGGTGGCATGACCCGTGAGGCTGCGCTGGGCAAGATGTTTGCGCTGCTGGGCGCGGGGCTGGATGCAGATGCTGCAGAGCAGTGGTTTGCGCTGGACCTGTGCGGCGAGCGCGCTTGAACAGGAAATTGGCGGAAGGCAGCGGGAGTCGAACCTGCCCGGGAACGGCTGCCGTCCCCAACCGGGTTTGAAGCCCGGCCGCGCCACCGGGCGCGATTGCCTTCCTTGAACTCAGTGCCTGGCCTGCTGTTGGGCCAGGGCGCTGTCGGCGCGGATGTGACGCTGATCGGCAACCCTGCGGGTCAGGCCGATACGGTCGAAGTATTCCAGAATCTGCACACTGCGCTTGCGACCGATGCCCAACATATCGCGAAATGCGGCCACCTGCACTATCGGTGTTTCATTCGCTTGCCCTAGCAGCAGCTCTGCCATGCGCTGTAGCGTCGCCTCGGGGTAGAACAGGTCACGTACCACCTGATGCACTACGCCGAGCCTGGCCAACTTTCGCAACAACAGGCGCACATCCGCCTCGGCACATTTCTCTTCGCTGGCCAGCGTCCGCACCCAAGGCGGATCGAAGCGCCCTTCCAGCAACCTTGGCTGCAGCCGCGACCATAGCGCACTGTCGGCCTCGCTCAACTGCACCTTGTGACCAGGCAGATGCAACCACGGCCCGCTGCTGGCGATAGTGCCTTCGCCGAGCATCTCCTCGAGCAGGCTGACGAATGCGGGACGCTCGACTGGCAAGGCGGCGAAGCGGCGCAGGCGGTCACGGTCCGGGCCAAGCTGGTCGGGTTCCTGCTCATGGAACAACGCCAGTTGTTCGCGCACCTGGTGTTTGAGCGCCTGCCACTGGGCTTTAGCGAACAACAACTGGCCTTGCCTGGTTGCGACCACCAGCACGTCAGCTGGCAACTGCCAGCCCTCACGCAAGCGGTTGAACTGGCGCTCCAGCCGCTGCGGGTCGAGCCCGCCCGGTGCGTTGTCGAGCAACGCCATCAAGGCCTGCTCCAGGCCCTCGGCATCACGCAGCACTTCCAACTGGCGCAAGCGCGCCTCGCTGCGACGCTGCCGGCTCGGTGCGAACGGGTCGAGCACCGTACCGCCGCCAAGGGTGCGTTGGGCACGCTGGTCACGCAGCACCAGGCGGTCGCCATGCACGGCTTGCAGCGGCGCATTGAGCAACAATTGGGCGAACATGCGCTGGCCTGCAAGCAGGCGCTCGCCTTCGAGCAGGGCGACCCGTGCGGTGACGTCCTGGGTCCCCAGGTGTACATGCACGGCACTGAAATGTTCGAAAGGACGGGACTCGCCGGCGAGCAGCTGCAGTTCGATATCGACCCGTGTGCTGGGCGCGTGCAGCCATTGCGATACCAGCCAATCGCCACGGCGCACCTGCTCCACCGCGAGGCGCTCGGCAGCAATGTTCAGCGCTACACGCTGCCCCACTTCAGCCACCAGCGCCGCCTGGTTCTGCGCATGCAGGCCACGTACCCGCACCGCTTTACCGGCCTTGCCCAGCAACAACGTATCACCCGCACTGACACGCCCGGCCAGCGCCGTACCCGTGACCACCAGGCCAGCCCCGGTGACCGCGAAGGCGCGGTCGATAGCCAACCGAAAGCCGCCACGCACGCTGCGCTGCTTCAAACCCTCGCCCGCCGCCAGCAACGCATGACGCAGCGCCTCGACCCCCGCGCCGGTGACACTCGACAGCGGGAACTGCGCCGCCCCGGCATAAGGCCCGGGCGCCAGCAACTGCGCAATCTGCACCTGCACTTGGGCCACGCGCGCCGGCGTGACCCGGTCGCACTTGCTGATTGCTACCAGCGCCTGGGGAATGCCCAGCAACTCGATGATCGCCAGGTGCTCACGGGTCTGCGGCATGACGCCGTCATCAGCAGCCACCACCAGCAACACCAGATCGATACCCTGGGCGCCGGCAAGCATGTTGTGGATGAAACGCTCGTGGCCGGGCACATCGATGAAGCCCGTCAGTGGCGCGCCTTCAGCCAAGGCGGCATAGCGATAGCCCAGGTCGATGGTCATGCCGCGCTCGCGTTCTTCCTGGCGATGGTCGCCGGCCTGCCCGGTCAGGGCCTGGAGCAATGCGGTCTTGCCGTGGTCGATGTGGCCGGCGGTACCAACGATCACTGCACCGGCCCCAGTTGCAGGGCCGGTAGCTGCGCCAGCCATTGGGCTTCATCGTCCAGCTGGCGCAGGTCGAGCCACAGCGCGTCATCGTCGATACGGCCGAGCACGGGCACCGCCAGATCGCGCAAGGCGCGCTCCAGCACATGCAGGCTGCGCCCGCGCAGTTTCTTCGACACCTGTGGGCGCAGGCACAGCGCGGCGCTGGGCAGGCGCGCAACCGGCTGGCTGCCGCTGCCGATCATGCCGAACGCCGGCTCGACGCTGACGGCCCATTGCCCCCCGAGGCGAGCCTTGAGCTCGGGTGCCAGGCGCTCGGCCTGGGCGTGGATTTCAGCCTGGCTGCGGGTCAACAGGCGCAGGCTGGGCAAGCGCTCGGCCAGCCTGTCCGGGTTGCGGTACAGCGCCAGCACGGCTTCGAGGGCGGCGAGGGTGATCTTGTCGACGCGCAGTGCACGTTTCAGCGGGTTCTTCTTGATCCTCGCGATCAAATCCTTGCGACCGACGATGATCCCCGCCTGCGGGCCGCCAAGCAGCTTGTCACCGCTGAAGGTCACGATATCCGCACCATCGGCCAGGGCCTGGCGCACGGTCGGCTCGGCGGGCAGGCCCCAGCGGGTCAGGTCGAGCAGGCTGCCGCTGCCCAGGTCTTCCAGCAGCGGCAGTTCATGCTGATGGGCGATTCGCGCAAGCTCCGCGGTCGGCACCTGGGTGGTGAAGCCCTGGATGCTGTAGTTGCTGCAATGCACCCGCATCAACAAGCCGGTACGCGGGCCGATGGCAGCTTCATAGTCGCGGGCATGGGTGCGGTTGGTGGTGCCGACCTCGTGCAGGCGTACACCGGCACGGGCCATGATATCGGGAATGCGAAAGGCGCCGCCGATCTCGATCAGCTCACCGCGGGAAATGATGCCCTCCTTGCGCGCGCCCAGGCTGTTGAGCGCAAGCAACACGGCGGCAGCGTTGTTGTTGACCACGGTGACCGCTTCGGCGCCGGTCAGCTCGCGGATCAGCCCTTCGATCAGATCATCTCGGTCGCCACGCTTGCCGGTGGCAAGGTCGAACTCCAGGTTGAGCGGATAGCGGGCGGCGGTCTGCATGGCTTCAACGGCTTCCTCCGGCAACAGGGCACGACCGAGGTTGGTGTGCAGTACCGTGCCGGTGAGGTTGAAGACGCGGCGTACCTGGCTGCGCTGCTGGGCGGCCAGGCGCTCGCCGCTGCGGCCCAGGAGGATTTCAGCGCCCAGTTCGGCAGCGCCGAGTTGGCCGTTGCGAACAGGTTCGCGCAGGTCGCCGAGCAGCTGGCGCAGGGTGGCGAGCACAGCGTCGCGGCCATGGCGCTCGATCAGCGGGAGGCAGGCCGGGTGGCGTAGCAGGGTGTCGATGGAAGGGAGCCGTGGCGTATTGCTGGCAAGGCTTGAAGACATCAGGTACTACCTTATCCATTGTCTGTTCGGGCCTCATCGCCGGCAAGCCGGCTCCTACAGGACTGCATCGCTCTCGGGAGCGGTGAAATAGCTGTGGCCGGCTTGCCGGCGATGGAGGCAACTCAATTGTGCAGTGTAGACACTCACCCACCACCCGGCGCCAGCATCAGGTTGGGTGCCAGCCGATGAAAGCCCTCCTCGTCCAACCGGATATCCAGCGCCAGGCTGGCCAGGTCATCGGCCAACGGCTCGGCAGCAGCGTCGTTCTCAAGGTAATTCTGTTTCAGGTAGGCATTGCACCCCGGGCAGCACTCCGCCCGCAGCGGCGCCTTGCCCGGCGCATGGCGGTCATCCTCCAGGCTGGTGTAGCACAAGCCCTTGCTCGATTCGCAATACACGCACTTGACCCGCACCACATGCCATTCGCAGGCACACAAGGAGCACGCCAGGTAACGCAGGCCGTTGTGCTTGCCACGGTTACGCACCACCCCCGCCATGGCCGGCGAACCACAGGCCGGGCACTGGGCCTGGCTGCCCGACGGCTTGAGTTCAACTGCCGGCAGCGCCAGCAACCAGCTGGACCAGGCCGCCTGCAGCGCGGCCCCCAGAAACGGCACCAGTGCTGCGGGCACAGCGTCGTACTGCCCGGCCAGCAATGCGCTCCCCCAGCCTTTGCGCTGGCTGTCATCACTGCCACGCAGCGCCAGCAGTGCTGCCGCCAAAGGGCCATTGGCCTCGCCGTCGAAATGATCGATCAGCGCCTGCAACCACGCCAGCCACGGCCCCTCGCGCACCAGGCCGTCGGCCGCAAGGGGTGGCAAACCATGACTTATGCACAGGCGCTGTCGGTCATCGGCCACTGGCAAACCACCAGGCGGGTTATCCACAAGCTGCTGCTGAATGCGACACAGCCGGGCGATCAGGCGCAGGTAGTCGCCAAGGGCATGCCCTGCAGCGAGCTGTTCGAGGCGCATGGCGCGCAGTTCGAACAGGTTGGCGGGCGGCAGGTGAAGAAACGGCGGCATCACCGCCGACGCTTCGATCTGCCCCGGTTCGAGTATCGTGCTCAAGCGTTCATCCTTCTTTACGTCCATGGTCACTCGGCGTCTTGTCGCCGGTCACCTCGCGGTACCACAACTGATGGTGTTTGCGCGCCCAGGCGCGGCTGACCCAGCCATGCAGCATGGCGCCGATCGAGCCCTTGATCCAGATACCGGCGTAGATGTGCACGATGATGCTGAGAATCAGCACGAAGCCCGCCAGCGCATGGGCCAACGACGCCAGGCGAATCGAACCTATGCCGAAGAAATGGCTGAAGTAAGCGCGCCAGATCACCACGCCACTGAACAGCAACACCAGCATGCACACCAACAACGTCCAGAACAGCAGCTTCTGCCCGGCGTTATATTTGCCGATCGGCGGCACGCCCTCCTCCTTGTTGAGCATCACCCGGTCGATGCGGCGCAGCCACAGGCGGTCGTTGGCAGTGATGAAGTTGGCGCGCCAGAAACGCACCACCAGGAACAGAAAGAACACGAACATGGCCACCCCGATGAAGGGGTGCAGGATGCGTGTCCACGGCCCGCCGCCGAACAGATGGCTGAGCCAGAACAGCGCCGGATGGAACAGCGCCAGCCCCGAAAGCCCGGCCAGCACGAACAGGATGGCGACGATCCAGTGGTTGGTCCGCTCGTTGGCGTTGTAGCGCAGGATGGGTTTGTCGTCGTTCATGGCCGCTGCTCCCCTTGCCCACCGGGCTGCTTCGGATCATAGACATGCACCGCCGGGTCCACCTGGTGCACGCTGTCATCAGGTGGCGTGGGGCTGGGGTGTTCGTCCTCCTCGACCCGCTGCGGGCCAACCCGCACATAGTGGAAG
Source organism: Pseudomonas sp. TR47 (assembly GCF_044143025.1). Lineage (NCBI taxonomy): Bacteria > Pseudomonadati > Pseudomonadota > Gammaproteobacteria > Pseudomonadales > Pseudomonadaceae > Pseudomonas > Pseudomonas sp. TR47. The sequence continues at coordinate 139,811 of NZ_JBHFCS010000003.1, forward strand.
AACCCGGCCAGCACCGCCGCGCCCATCGCCAGCAGTGCCAGCGGCTTGGTGATGCCCTTCCACAAGCCCACCAGCGGGCTGATCACCGGCTGGTCCGGCAGGCCGGCATACAAGCGGGGCGTATCGGCATGGTGCAGTACATACATCACGTGCGTGCCACCGACGCCGTCCGGGTCGTAGAGCCCGGCGTTGTCGTAGCCACGCGATTTGAGGTCGACGATGCGTTCGGCAGCATGCACCTTCATTTCGTCCTTGCTGCCAAAGACGATCGCGCCGGTCGGGCAGGTTTTCACGCAGGCAGGCTCCAGGCCCACGCTCACGCGGTCGGAACACAGCGAGCACTTGTAGGCCTTGTGGTCTTTCTGCGAGATGCGCGGAATGTTGAACGGGCAGCCAGTGATGCAATAGCCACAGCCGATGCAATGGTCCTGGTTGAAATCGACGATGCCGTTGGCGTGCTTGATGATCGCTCCCGGGCTCGGGCACGCCTTCAGGCAACCCGGCTCGGCGCAATGCATGCAGCCGTCCTTGCGGATCAGCCACTCCAGGTTGCCATCGTCGCGCTCGTGTTCAGTGAAGCGCATCAGGGTCCAGGTATCGGCCGTCAGGTCTTGGGGGTTGTCGTAGGTACCGTGGTTGTGGCCGACCTCGTCACGCAGCTCGTTCCACTCTGAACACGCCACCTGGCAGGCCTTGCAGCCGATGCATTTGGTGGTGTCGATCAGTTTGGCGACTTCCTGCTGCAGGCGTACCGAAGGCGGTACGGTGGTGGTGGCCGAGCGGGCAATGATGTCTTGGCTGGCCATCAGACTTTCTCCACTTTGACGAGGAACGACTTGGACTCCGGCGTCTGCGTGTTGCCGTCACCGAGGAAGGGCACCAAGGTGTTGGTCAGGTAACCGTGCCGTGTCGCGCCGGTGAAGCCCCAGTGCAACGGGATGCCGATCTGGTGCACGGTCTGGTTGTTGACCTGCAGCGGGCGAATCCGCTTGGTCACCACCGCCACCGCTTCGATATGCCCGCGCTTGCTCGACACCCGCACCCGGTCGCCCGCCTTGATGCCTTTCTCGTTGGCCAGCACCTCACCGATCTCGACGAACTGCTCGGGCTGGGCAATGGCGTTGAGCCGGCAATGCTTGCTCCAGAAGTGGAAGTGCTCGGTCAGCCGGTACGTCGTCGCCGCATACGGGAATTCGTCGTGCTTGCCGAGGGTGTCCCACACCGAATCGAAGATCCGCCCGGCCGGGTTGCTGGTGGCCTTGTTGTTCTTCGGGTGCAGCGGGTTGATGCCGATCGGCGTCTCGAACGGCTCGTAGTGCTCGGGGAACGGCCCTTCGGCCATCTTGTCGATGGCAAAGAACCGCGCCACGCCCTCGGGGTTCATGATGAACGGGTTCATGCCCGCTTGCGGTGGTGAATCGACCTTGAAGTCGGGCACGTCGGTGCCGGTCCAGGCCTTGCCGTTCCACCACACCAGGCGCTTTTTCTCCGGGTCCCATGGCTTGCCTTGCAGGTCACTGGAGGCACGGTTGTACAGGATGCGGCGGTTGGCCGGCCAGGCCCAGGCCCAGTTCTGCGCCTGGTGCATGCCATACGGGTCGCTGTTGTCACGCCGCGCCATCTGGTTGCCCTGCTCGGTCCAGCAACCGGCGAAGATCCAGCAGCCGGACGCAGTGCTGCCGTCGTCCTTGAGTTGGCCGAAGCCTGCCAACTGTTGCCCGGCCTTGATGAGCGCGCCCGAGGGGTCGGTCACATCAGTGACCGCCCAGCCGTTCATTTCCTTGGCCAGTTCCTCCGGGGACGGCTCGTCAGGCAGCTTGTAGGGCCAACTGATGTTCATGATCGGATCAGGGTAAGTGCCACCCTCGGTCTGATAGCGCTGACGCATGCGCAGGAACAACTCGCTCATGATCTGCACGTCGGTGCGGGTCTCGCCCGGGCCGTCGGCGCCCTTCCAGTGCCACTGCAGCCAGCGGCTGCTGTTGACCAGCGAACCATCCTCCTCGGCGAAACAGGTGGTGGGCAGGCGAATCACTTCGGTCTGGATATTGGCCGTGTCGACATCGTTAAAGGGCCCGGCATTGCGCCAGAACTCCGAGGTCTCGGTGGCCAGCGGGTCCATGACCACCAGCCACTTGAGCTTGCCCAGGGCAGCAGTCACGCGGTTCTTGTCGGGCAACGCGGCGATCGGGTTGAAGCCTTGGCAGATGTAACCGTTGACCTTGCCTTGGCTCATCATCTCGAACATGCGCAGCACGTCATAGGCCGGCACGTCGAGCTTGGGCAACCAGTCGTAACCCCAATTGTTTTCTGCCGTGGCATTGGCGCCATACCAGGCCTTCATCAGGCTGACATGGAACTTGCCGTAGTTCTGCCAGTAGGACAACTGCCCAGGGCGCAGCGGCTTGGAGGCCCGCTTGTCAATGTAGGCGGCATAGTCCTGCTCGGCATCGCCAGGCAGGCTCAAGTAGCCCGGCAGCGAGTTGGACAGCAAGCCAAGGTCGGTCAGGCCCTGGATGTTGGAATGCCCGCGCAGGGCATTGACCCCGCCACCCGGCATGCCGACGTTGCCCAGCAGCAACTGGACCATGGCCGCACTGCGGATGATCTGCGCGCCGATCGAATGCTGCGTCCAGCCCAGTGCATAGAGGATCGTCATGGTCTTGCCCGGTACCGAGCAGGTGGCGATCTCTTCCCAGATCTTCATCATGGCGTCCTGCGGCATGCCACAGGTCATGCTCGCCAGTTCCGGGGTATAGCGGCTGTAATGCTGCTTCATCAACTGGAACACGCAACGCGGGTGCTGCAGGGTCGGATCGACCTTGGCGAAACCGTCCTCGCCCAGTTCGTACCCCCAGCCGGACTTGTCGGCATACACACGCTTGGCCGCGTCGTAACCACTGAACAGCCCGTCTTCGAAACCATAGGTTTCTTTGACGATGAACGACACGTCGGTGTAGTTGCGCACGTACTCGTGCTGGATCTTGTCATTGCTCAGCAGGTAGTTGATCAACCCGCCCATGAAGGCGATGTCGCTGCCGGTACGAATTGGCGCGTAGTAGTCCGCCACCGAGGCGGTACGGGTAAACCGCGGGTCGACCACGATCAGCCGCGCCTTGTTGTGCGCTTTGGCCTCGGTCACCCACTTGAAGCCGCACGGGTGAGCTTCTGCTGCGTTGCCACCCATCACCAGGACCAGATTCGCGTTGGCGATATCTGACCAGTGGTTGGTCATGGCGCCACGGCCGTACGTCGGGGCAAGACTTGCCACCGTCGGGCCATGTCAGACACGTGCCTGGTTATCGAACCCCAGCATGCCGGTTGCGCGGATGACCTTGTGGGTCAGGTAGCCGGCCTCGCTGGAGGCGGCGGAGGCAGCGAGAAAACCGGTGGTAAGCCAGCGGTTGACGGTTTGCCCCTGGGCGTTCTTTTCGATGAAGTTGGCGTCGCGGTCCTGCTTCATCAGTCCGGCGACGCGGTCGAGTGCCTCGTCCCAACTGACCCGTACCCACTCCTTGCTGCCCGCCTTGCGCACCTCAGGGTATTTGAGGCGGCTCTCGCTGTGGATGAAGTCCAGCAGGCCGGCGCCTTTCGGGCACAGGGTGCCGCGGTTGACCGGGTGGTCGGCGTCGCCTTCGATATGGATGATGTTCTGTTTGACGTTCTTGCCCGCATCGCCCTGGCTGTAGAGGATCAGGCCGCAGCCGACCGAGCAGTAGGGGCAGGTGTTGCGGGTTTCCTTGGTGTGCGCCAGCTTGAAGTGGCGCACCTGCTCGGCGAAGGCCGGCGTCGGGGCCATGCCCAACGCCGCCAGGCTCGAGCCTCCAAGGCCGACAGCGGCGACCTTGAAGAATTGCCGACGGTTGAGGTCCATCGTGCACTCCTGATCAGGTTTCGGGCGCTCGGGGCATTGCCGGCGCCTCGGGTCATCACGGTGGCGGCTAAGCGATGCCGCCAACCGTTAAGACTAGCCAAGAATGCCAAAAGTGCGATTGACCCTAGTCAGCAAGGCGGCAGATTGCGCGCCACATTCAAGGCCGCGCTGCTCTGCGCCACCGGCATGATTTCGAGCGTATTGATGTTTACGTGTGGCGGCTGTTCAGCGATCCACGCAACCGTGGCAGCAATGTCCTGGGGCAAAATCGCCTGCACATCACGGTACAACGCATCCACTGCATTCAGGTCGCCGTTCAGGCGCACCACCGAAAAATCGGTCCCGGAACACAGCCCAGGTTCGATGTTGCTGACTCGCACGCGGGTCCCCGCCAGATCGGCGCGCAGGTTCAGGCTGAACTGACGCACGAACGCCTTGCTCGCGCCATAAACGTTGCCGCCCGGGTAGGGATAAGTGCCGGCAATCGAACCAATGTTGATGATCATGCCGCTGTCGGCCCGGACCATCTGCGGCAATACCGCATGGGTGACCATGGCCAGGCCGGTGATGTTGGTGTCGATCATGCGCTGCCAGTTCTCGGCGCTGCAGGCCTGGGCCCGCTCGATACCCAGCGCCAACCCTGCGTTGTTGACCAGCACATCGATGCCCGGCGCAGCTTCGTTGATCTGCGCCACCGCTGCGCTGACCGACTGCATATCAGTCACATCCAGCGCCAGTGGAATGAAGTTGTCGCCAAGTTCATGCTCCAGGGCCTGCAACTTGTCCATACGGCGGGCGCCACCGATCACGCGATAGCCCTTGGCAACCAGGGTGCGGCATATGGCCCGGCCAAAGCCTGAGGAGGCGCCGGTTACGAATGCAGTTTTCATAAGGTTTGTCTCCCAGAAGGTAATGTCAGACCAGGTACTTCACGCCAAGGCTGGTGAACAGGCACAACATCGAGAACACCAGCGCCTTGCGCACCACGTCGTTGCCTTTGCGCAGCGCCAGTGCACTGCCCATGTGATTACCGAGGATGTTGCAGGCCACCAGCGGCAACGCCAGCAGGTAGACCACCTTGCCGGCCATGATGAATGCGACCAGCGCACCGATGTTGGAGGCGAAGTTGAAGGTCTTGGAGTTGGCCGAACTGGAAACCAGGTCCATGCGCAGCAGGTAGTGGAAGGCGATGATGAACATGCTGCCAGTGCCTGGGCCGAAGAAGCCGTCGTAAAAACCGATGGCCAGGCAGGTCACCGGCACGACGGTGTAGAGCATCCGCGCCGACAGCTCTCGCTCCTCGATCGGGCGGTCTTTGGGGGTGAGGAAGATCAGGATGCCGAAAGGGATCAACGCCAGAATGATCTTGCCTACGGTTTCCTGAGAGATCGACACGATCAGGTGCGCCCCCAGGTAGGCGCCGAGCAGTGAGAACGGCACGCCGACCAGTGCCACCTGCCAGACCATCTTGCTGTTGGCCAGGAAATTGCGGATGGCAGCCAGCGTGCCCAGCGTACTGACCAGTTTTTCCTGCCCCAGGGCTACCTGAGGCGGCATGCCCACCAGCAGAAACCCTGGTACCAGGAACAACCCGCCACCCCCGGCAATGCTGTCCACAAAGCCTGCGACAAAGGCAATGGCGCCCAGCAGCAGGATCGCCAGCAGCCAGTGTTCTGCCCAGTAAGCGCCTAACAGTTCCATAGCAGTAATTCCGTCGAAAAATGAAAAGAAATCAGGAGAGCACTTCGTAAAGGTGGTCGGCCCGGGCGAAGCGCACACGGTTCAGGTCGTTGACCGCGAACACCCGCAGCAGCCAACGGTCAGCGCCGTCGTTCTGCGGCTCGAAGCCATCGCGGGCATGCAGCACGCGCTGGTTCTTGAAGATCATGAAGTCGCCTGGCAGCAGCAGGTGCGGCTCATCGAAACGCCGGGTTTCCAGCAAGCCGCGCAGGGTGGCCAGGGCCTGCTCGGCGCGCAGGTTCAGCCCGTGGGTGTTCTCGCTGTCGAAGCGGCACAACCACTCGCCTGAATGGCCACGCACCAGCACCGGCAGTTCGGCGGTGCAGCGGCGGTTACCGGTGAACGAGTCAGGGCGGCGGATTTCGAATTGCGCTTCGCACAGTTCGCGCACGGTAGCCAAGGGCAGCGACGCGATCACTGCATCCAGGTTGACCAAGGTGGTGCTGATACGTGGATCACAGCGCATGCCGAAGAACGACAGGTATTCCGGGCAGCAGGAAACCGTACCCAGCGGCTCGGAAGACAATGGCAGGTCGGGATTGTCTACGTGATAGGAAAATCGCAGCCGTGAGCCATGCGAGCTCTTGTGGCTGGATGAAGTTCGGGCCGGGATGACATGGCGAAACAGCCGACCGTCATTTTCACCCTCGTAGACAACCGGGTTGATGCCCATCAGGTTCTGCATGGTCAGGCTGACCAGGCAGGCAATCGGCGTGCTGCGTGGGCTGAGCACACCGGAGTAAGGGGTAGGAGGCACATCGCGATCGCGCGGGCAATTACGCACGATCATGCTGGTCAGTTGCGGATCTTCAACGAACCCCCGGATTTGCTGGCACAGCGCTTTGCCCAAGACCTCCTGCGCCTGCTCCTTGAGTTGCGGGTAAAGCTCTTTGCTGGTTTCGAAATCGAGCGGGGTGTTGCTCAGCAAGGTTTGCCAGGCACTGGAGACAACCCAGGGCAGGCGGATCTCCAGTGAAGTCTGAGGCTCGGCTGCTTGTTGCAGGTATGCGCTTTCCATTTCGAGTGCTATTCCATTGGCCATTCGGTGTCGTGCCATGCCGGGCAGAGGCGGCAGTCATTGTCTTTTTTTGAAACCGTTCACAGCTAAGCGATGCGAACGAGGGGTGCTGCTCCAGGCACCACCAAATTGCACCGACTCAATCATTGTAATTACAAAAATAGAATCGATTCAATTTATTTCATTGGCCGATTGCCATCAGCATTGAATCGAATCAATCAACTTATTGATTTCAAAAGATTTCTTCTGAACGTGGATTGATCGCGCTCACGCTTGCGCTCCCGTTGTGTAGGGAGGACCCGCTGCGACAAGCCTTCAAGTCATATCAATAGAGGCAATTCACATACAAAAAACGCGATTACTCCGATCTTGCCTTTCGTGCTAGGCTTCCGCGTTCTTGCAGATTCTGGTGCCATTTCCATGTGGGTTCCTCACTACAGCGACCTGGCGCAGCCGGTCTACCTGATGATTGCCGATGCTCTTGAACAGGACATAGGCAACGGCCGGCTGGCGCCTGGCGACCGCCTGCCAACACTCAAGGATCTTGCCGAGTCATTGCACGTGACGCCTGGCACCATTGGCCGAGCCTATGACGAAGCGGCCAAGCGGGGCCTGGTGGTGGGCGAGGTTGGCCGCGGTACTTTCGTCCTGCAGCAACGACCGGCGCCTACCCCCACCGCATTCTCGCGGCCCGCACCGCTCAAGCATGAAAGCGGCCAGATCGACCTTTCGATCATCAAGCCCAACGATGCGCACATGGCCGACTGGCTGCGCGGAGCGATCACCGAGCTGGCGGCTTCCCCCGACCTTGACCAAGTGCTCGACTACGTTACCGACGGTGGCCATGCGACGCACAAGCAGGCTGGCGCCACATGGATTCAGCGCTGGTTGCCCGAAGCTCGCGCGCAACAGGTGGTGCTGACCTCCGGCGCCCAGCATGGCCTGCTGGTAGCGATCAGCAGCCTGTCGAAAAGCGATGATGTGATCCTCTGCGAGTCGCTCTGCTACCCCGGCATCATTTCCCTTGCCCACAGCATGGGCCGCCGCTTGCGCGGGGTAGCCATGGACGAGCACGGCCTGATGCCCGAGGCCTTGCGGGCCGCCTGCCTGGAGCACCGCCCCTCGCTGCTGGTATGTGTGACCACTCACCAGAACCCGACCAACTCGGTAATGCCGCACGCGCGTCGCGAGGCTATCGCCCAGATTGCCCGCGAGTTCGACCTGTTCATCGTGGATGACGATATCTACGGCTTCCTCGAACCGGCGCCTGACTACAAGCCCTTGGCCGCCTATGCACCTGAGCGCTCGGTGTACCTGACCAGCCTGTCCAAGAGCGTGCTGCCGGCCCTGCGTATCGGCTACCTCTACGCGCCGCCACAAACGCTGTCACGGTTGTCGTCTATGGTGCGCAGCAGCGTCTGGATGCCCTCCCCGCTGATGGCTCAGCTGGCCAGCAACCTGATCAACAGCGGCATGGCCGAGCAGTTGGTGCGGGTGCAGCAGGAAGAAGCCGCCGCACGCCAGTTGATGGCCCAGGAAATCCTTGGCAGGTACAAGGTGCGCAGCCAGCCCAACAGCTTCCATATCTGGCTGGAACTCCCTGAGCCATGGACCAGCGATGAGTTCGCCAACCTGGCGCGCAACAATGGCGTAACCGTGGTCAGCGGCAGCCAGTTCCTGCCTGAGCGCAGCCCAGCCAGCTGTGGCGTGCGCATCGCCCTGATGACGCCAAGCCGCGCCGAGCTGAGCTTTGCCCTGACCAAACTCGCCAGCTTGCTGGATTCGTCCGAGCCGCGGCTTTTCTACTAGAGATGAACAGGGCCGCAGGGGGCTCACGAACCGTGATGCGGCTCAGCGGGTCAACCGCGCCAGCCCATCCAGCAACCGCTGCAAGGCCCCCTGATTGGCCTGCATCACCGCCCTGCCCGCCTCACCCATGCGCCGGGCATCCTGCGGCAATTCGATCAACTGCCGCACTGCCTGTGCCAACCCTTGGGCATCGTCCACCTGCTGCAACGCCCCGGCATCACGCAACATCGCGCTGATTTCGAGGAAGTTGAACACATGCGGCCCCATGATCACCGGCAGTGCCAGCGCTGCCGGCTCCAGAGGGTTGTGGCCGCCAGTGGCGACCAGGCTACCGCCAACGAAAGCGATGTCGGCCAGTGCGTAGAGGAACAGCAGCTCGCCCATCGTATCGCCGAGCAGCACGCGGGTCTGGCCATCGACCGCCGCACCGGCAGAACGGCGCACGGTAGCGAACTGCCCGCAGCACAAGGCATGCACTGCATCGAAACGCTCGGGGTGGCGCGGCACCAGGATCAGCAGCGCGTCGCCATGCGCCTGCAGCAACTGCTGATGAGCCTGCAGGATCAGCGCGTCCTCACCCTCATGGGTACTGGCCGCAATCCACACCGGCCGCTCGCTTGCGCCCCACTGTTCACGCAGTGCCCTGGCACGCGGCAAAAGCTGGTCATCGACCTTCAGGTCGAACTTGATCGAACCTGTGACCTGCACGCACTCAGGACGCGCACCCAAGTCGCGGAAGCGTTGCGCCTCGGTTTCGGTCTGCACTGCAATCAGGTTCATCTCGGCGAGCATCGGCCGGGTCAGTTTGGCGAAACGCGCGTAGCCACGAGCGGAACGCTCGGACAACCGAGCATTGGCCAGCGCAACCGGAATGCCACGCTTGGCGCATTGGTGAATGTGGTTGGGCCACAGCTCGGTTTCCATGATGATGCCCAGCCGCGGGCGCACATGGTCGAGAAAACGCCCCGCCGCCCACGGCAGGTCATAAGGCAGGTAGCAATGCTGGATGCGTGGTTCATCGGCGAACAGCGCGCGAATGCGCTCTGAGCCGGTGGGGGTCATGCAGGTGAGCGTGACCGGCAGGTCCGGGTAGGCCTTGAGCAAGGCTCGCACCAGGGGCGCGGCGGCAATGCTTTCACCTACCGATACGGCATGTACCCAGATGCCACCCTGGCGCATCGCCGGCAGATTGCGGGCGAAACGTTCGCCGATACGCTGGCCGTAGGCCGGGGCCTTGCGTGCACGCAGGTAAAGGCGCAGCGCGACCAGCGGCAGGCCCAGGTGGAACAACAGGGTATAGAGAGTTCTGTTCATGGCGGCGAAGTTTACCCGATCGCGCGCAAGTGCACCGCAAAGCGCTCGGCCAGCCATTGCGCGGCGGGCCCCAGCGGTTCGTCACGGCGCCAGGCCAGTTCGACGACCAAGGCCGGGGGCCGCCATTCGCTGGCCAGCTCGACCATGTGCGCCTGGTAGGTCGGGTATTGCACCACGTGGCGTGGCAGCCACGCCCAGCCCAGCCCTCGCATCAACAGCTCGGCCATGGCGTAGAAGCTGTCGGCGCGCCATACCTGCGGGCTGATCGCTTCGCCGCCGGGGTAGCCACTTTGCTGCGGGGCGATCAGCAACTGGCGGTAACGTGCCAGCTGCTGGCGTGTGACGCGGCTTTCACGCGCCAATGGATGATCCACCGCGCACACCGTGACCATCTCCACGCTACCCAGGGCACGCCGCTCCAGTGAGGCAGGCATGCTTTCATGGTGGAAAAACAAACCCAGGTCTGCACGTCGCTCCACCAGCTTGCGCGCTACATCACCTTGGGCACCGCTGGCCAGTTGCACTTCCAGAAAAGGGTAATGACTGGCCAGTTCGTCGAGGCTGTCGATCACAGGTTGATAAGGCATGGCTTCATCCTGGGCCACCCGCAACAAGGCTTCCTGGCCACGCATCAGGGCCAGAGCGCGGCCATCGAGCCGTTCGCACTGGCGCAGCAGTTCGCGGGCATCCTCCAGCAGCGCGGTACCGTTTTCGGTCAGCCTGGGCTGACGGCCGCTGCTGCGCTCGAACAAAGTGACGCCGAGGTCCGCTTCGAGCATTGCAATGGCATTGCTGATGGCGGACTGCGCTTTGCGCTGCTCGCGGGCGACGGCAGAAAACGAGCGCAGTTCGACGACGCGCACAAAGGTACGCAACTGCTCGAGGCTCCACTGTTCGGCCATCAACCTATCTCCCAGAGTGATAGGTAATGACTTTACCGCATTCAGGGACACTCTAGAATGCCCGCCCAGAACCGGAGGAACGAACCATGAACGCCTACACCTACCTCGCCATCGCCATTGTCGCCGAAGTCATCGCCACAGCCTCCATGAAGGCTGTGAAAGGCCTGAGCACGCCATTGCCCCTTCTGCTGATGGTGGTCGGCTATGCCATCGCGTTCTGGATGCTGACGCTGGTGGTGCGCAGCATTCCGGTGGGTATCGCCTATGCGATCTGGTCGGGGCTTGGGATTGTGCTGATCAGCGTGGCGGCGCTGGTGATCTATGGGCAGAAACTCGATGTGCCGGCGATGCTGGGGATGGCGATGATCGTTGGCGGCGTGGTGGTGATCCAGTTGTTCTCCAAGACTGCCGGGCATTGATGGGGCCTGTCGGCGATGAGCCAAGCCAGGCATAGCCTGTATACTTGCCAGCTGTCCCAGACTTCGAGGTACCGCCATGCCATCCGCCATTTCCACTGACGTGCTCATCGTCGGCGCCGGGGTCGCAGGCCTGTGGCTCAATGCCCGCCTGCGCCGCCTGGGTTATTCGACAGTGCTGGTGGAGCGCGCCAGCCTTGGCGGCGAACAGACCATCAAGTCCCAGGGCATCATCCATGGCGGTACCAAGTACGCCCTGCACGGTGCGTTGACGGGGGCCTCGGAAGCCATCGCCGACATGCCACGGCGCTGGCGCGAAGCCGTGGCCGGCAGCGGCGAACTGGACCTGAGCCGCACCCGCCTGCTTTCCGACGCCCACTACCTGTGGTCGCCCGGCACCCTGGCCGGCAACCTCACCAGCTTCTTCGCCAGCAAAGCCGTGCGCGGCCGGGTTGACCAGGTCAAGGGGGACCAGTTGCCTCCCGCACTGCAAGACCGCGCCTTCAAAGGCAAGGTGTATCGCTTGGCCGAACTGGTGATCGATGTCCCCAGCCTGCTGGCCAACCTGGCTGAACTGGCTGGCGACTCCTTGCTCGCCGGTGAGCACATCGAGCCCCTGCGTGAAGGTGATTCACTGGTTGGCCTGCGCGTGGACGGCCGTGAAGTACGGGCCCAGCGCATCGTGCTCAGTGCTGGCGCGGGCACCGAGGGCCTGCTTCACGCCCTGGGCCTTGAGCAACCGGCCATGCAAACACGGCCGCTGCATATGGTCATGGCCAAAGGCCCTAACCTCAAACCACTGTATGCCCACTGCCTGGGCGGCGGCCCCAAGCCGCGCGTCACCATCACCACCCACCCCGCAGCCGATGGCCAATGGGTCTGGTACCTGGGCGGCGACCTGGCTGAAGCCGATGGCGTAGCACGCGACACGGCTGCACAGATTGCCGCAGCCCAGAAGGAAATCAGCCAGCTCTTGCCGTGGGTAGATCAACGCCTGGTCCGCTGGGCCACGCTGCGGGTCGACCGCGCTGAGCCTGCACAATCGGGCCTGGTGCGGCCCGACAACGCGTTCCTCGCCGACCAGCAGCGCCTACTGGTGGGCTGGCCGACCAAACTTGCCCTGGCGCCCGACTTCAGTGACCGTGTGCTGGCCAGCCTGGAACGTGACGGCATCCGCCCAAGCGCCCAGGCCGAGCTTGCAGGGCTGCCACGCCCGCCACTCGGCGTGCCCGCCTGGGAGCAACTGCTGCCATGACCCTGCCGACCCTGCACGACTTCTACCGCCCGCTGGGCAGCACAGGCTTGAAGGTGTCCCCTCTGGGCCTGGGCACGGTCAAGCTTGGCCGCGACCAAGGCGTGAAGTACCCCACCGGGTTCACGATCCCCGGCGATGACGAAGCGCGCCTGCTGCTGGCCCAGGCGCGCGAATTGGGTATCAACCTGATCGACACGGCACCGGCCTATGGCCGCAGCGAAGAGCGCCTGGGGCCGCTGCTGCGCGGCCAGCGCGATGAATGGGTGATCGTCAGCAAGGTTGGCGAAGAGTTCGAAAACGGCCTGTCGCGCTTCGACTTCAGTGCAGCCCACACCCGTCTTTCGGTCGAACGCAGCCTGCGCCGGCTGGAAACCGACCGTATCGAACTGGTGCTGGTGCACTCCGATGGCAACGACCTGGAGATTCTCGAGCAGCAAGAGGTCTATCAGACCCTCGCAGCCCTCAAGCAGGAGGGCAAGATCCTCGGCTACGGCCTGTCGGGCAAAACTGTCGCCGGCGGGCTGAAGGCACTCGAGCAGGGCGACTGTGCCATGGTCACCTTCAACCTCAACGAGCAGGCAGAACGACCGGTACTGGACTACGCTGCCGAGCACGGCAAAGCCATTCTGGTGAAGAAGGCCTTGGCCAGTGGGCATGTCTGCCTCGCACCTGGTGTCGACCCGGTACACGCCAGCTTCGAACTGCTGTTCGCCCACCCTGGCGTCAGCAGTGCTATCGTCGGCACCATCAACCCGTTGCACCTGGCCCACAATGTGGCCACGGTCGCCCGCATTTTGGGCCAGCATTGAGTTGTCCCCACCCCGGGCCTGGAGACTGACCCGACGCAAGGAGGAGCCTCGTGCCGCGTACGCTGATTCGCAAGAACCCGAGCAACTTCAAAACACTGCCATTGCATGTCGAAGCCACCCCCGAGAGCCTGGTCTACCAGAGCATCGGCATGCCGGTGAACTTCGCCCAGACCCAACAACGGCGCCGGGCCATCCAGCTACCCGATAACCAGCGCTTCGTAGCGGAACTGGCCAACCTGGGTGTCTCGGTACGCCTGACCCTGCACTGGCAGAACCGCGACTACTGGGTACTGGTGCGTCAGCGCCGCCAGGACCGGGGCGACGTGGTGCTTAAATTGATTTCAGGGTATGTCCCGGCTCAGGAGCTCAACCTGCCGCTGCACACCGCGGTACAGGAAGTGGCGGAAGAGTGCCTGCTGGAAACCCCGGAGGGCTGGCTGGGTGGTCGCTTCAACGACACCTGGCTACCTGCACCTTACGCTGCTGCCCTGCACTACCGGGAAGCGCTGCCGTTCGTGCTGACGCCGGAATCGGGTGCCGCCCGGCCGGTGCATTGCGGCAACCTGATGTTGCTGGAGCGCCCACGGGCCTACGTGCACCTGCCTACGGCATCGCTGCAACTGATCTACGACATGCGCCTGCAAGTACCCAGGGACGCCAAGAAGCTGAGCCTGTTCCATGTCGATGAACGCCTTGAAGGTGATCAGCTGGTCGCCCGGCTCAACCGTAAACGGCCCGACCTGTACCTGATGCCGGTGCAGGACGGTCAGCCGCAGGCCGAGCTGTATACATTGAGGAAAGATGAACTGGTGCCGGCCAGCACCCGCGGGCTGTACCTGGCGGAGAGCTTTGCCCGGCAGGACGGGTGGGTGGTCGCGGACGAGCGGATACGCTGGAAGGATTGGGTAAAGCAGCAGGGGCTGGTGGAGCGCAAAACCGCAAAGGCTTCGCACCTGCGACGCTTTGGCGACAAGGCGCGGGCACTGCTGGAGCGCGCGCGCACCTCGCTGAACAAATGAATATCCGGGGCCGCCTTACGGCCCCGGGCACATCAGTTCTTGCGGATTTTTTCGACTATCGCGGTCGTCGAGCTGTTCTCGACCAAGCCCAACACCTTCACGGTGCCGCCGTAGCCCTTGACGATATCGGCACCCACCACCTGGTCGATACCGTAGTCACCGCCCTTGACCAGCACATCCGGTTTCACCTGGCTCAGCAGGTTCTCCGGCGTACCTTCAGGGAAGCTGATGACCCAGTCCACCGCGCCCAGCCCAGCCAGCACGGCCATGCGCCGATCGACACTGTTGATCGGGCGGCCAGGGCCCTTCAGACGGCTTACCGAGGCATCGTCGTTGACCGCGACGATAAGACGATCACCCTGGGCACGCGCCTGCTCGAGGTACGTCACATGCCCTGCATGCAGGATGTCGAAACACCCATTGGTGAACACGATCTTCTCGTTGTGCGCACGCGCATCGTCGATGGCCAGCAGCAATTGCTCCAGGCCCAGCACGCCACGCTCGGAACCTTCCTCGCGCTGGATCGCGCGACGCAGCTCAGGTGCGCTGATCGCTGCAGTACCCAGTTTGCCGACCACGATGCCAGCCGCAAGGTTGGCCAGGGCGACCGCGTGGGGCAGGTCTTCACCGGCCGCGATGGCCGCAGCCAGGGTGGAAATCACGGTATCGCCAGCGCCGGTCACATCGAACACTTCGCGGGCACGGGCCGGCAGGTGCAGCGCCGGCTGGCCGGTGCGCAGCAGGGTCATGCCGTGCTCGCCACGGGTCACCAGCAACGCGCCCAGGTCAAGGTCCAGCAGCAGCTGCAGGCCCTTGGCGACCAGCTCGGCCTCATCGGCGCAGCGGCCGACAATGGTCTCGAACTCGCTGAGGTTCGGCGTGATCAGGCTGGCACCGCGGTAGATGGAGAAGTCCTTGCCCTTGGGGTCGGCCAGTACCGGAATACCCTTGGCACGTGCGGCTTCGATCAGGCTCTGATGATTTTTCAGTGCGCCTTTGCCGTAGTCGGACAACACCAGCACCTTGACACCCTCGAGCAGGCTCTCGACTTCGGCGCCCAGCGACAGCGGGTCAGTGGCGAACGGCTCTTCGAAATCGATGCGCAACAGCTGCTGGTGACGGCTCATGACCCGCAGCTTGACGATGGTCGGCTGGTGCGCAATGCGCTGGAACACCGAACGCACCCCCGCAGCCTGCAGGCTGTTGGCCAGGCTGTCGGCGGCCTCATCCTGGCCGGTAACGCCGATCAGTGCCGCCGGGGCACCGAGGGCGGCGATGTTCAACGCAACGTTGGCCGCGCCGCCGGGGCGATCCTCGATCTGATCGACCTTGACCACCGGCACTGGCGCTTCAGGCGAGATACGCGAAGTACCGCCATGCCAGTAGCGGTCCAGCATGACATCGCCGACCACCAATACCGGGGCTTGATCGAAACGCGGCATGGACAACTTCATGGGCAACCCATATGAAAATAATGAACAGGGGCAGGATATTAGCACAGGGTAGGCGACGGCTTTACGGCCAGATCGGGCCCTGGAAAATTCCGGTGACAATCGGGGCCGTACGGCCCCGATCAAGGGCAACTCAGGTGATATCGGCCTTCGCCGGCTCGTCCAGCCCCATGGCGTGCAAGCGGGCATAATAGCCATTGGCTGCCAGCAGCTCGGCATGGGTACCGCGCTCCACCAGGCGGCCTTGGTCCATCACCAGGATCTGGTCGGCTTTTTCGATGGTCGACAGGCGGTGCGCGATCACCAGCGTGGTGCGGCCCTGCATGACATGGTCCAGGGCAGCCTGGATATGCCGCTCGGACTCCGTGTCCAGTGCCGAAGTCGCTTCGTCGAGGATCAGCAGCGGCGCGTTCTTCAACAGGGCCCGGGCAATCGCCAGGCGCTGGCGCTGGCCACCGGACAGCAGCACGCCGTTTTCACCCACGTCGGTGTCAAAGCCCTTGGGCAGCTGGTCGACGAACTCCTTGGCATAGGCATCGGCAGCCGCAGCTTCGATGTCTGCGCGCGGCGCGCCGGCCAGGTCGCCGTAGGCAATGTTGTTGGCCACTGTGTCGTTGAACAGGGTCACATGCTGGGTCACCTGCGAAACGTGCCGGCGCAGGTTGCGCAGGCGGTAGTCTTCGATCTCCACGCCATCGAGCAGAATCTGCCCCTGATCGTGGTGATAGAAGCGCGGGATCAGCGCCGCCAGGGTCGACTTGCCGCTACCAGAGCGCCCGACCAGTGCGATCATCTGCCCAGGCTCGGCGGTAAAGCTGATGTCGCTCAGCACTTCGCGATCGGTACCTGGGTAGGTGAAGCTCAGGTTGCGTACTTCGAGGCGACCGGCCACCCGCTCCTTCTCGATCGTACCGCGGTCGATCTCGGGCTGCTCGTCGAGCTGCTCGAAGATGCTTTCAGCACCGGCAAGGCCTTTCTGGATGGTCGAGCTGACCTCAGAAAGCTGGCGGATCGGCTTTGGCAGCAGGCCCGCAGCAGTGATGTAGGCCACCAGATCACCGGCGGTCGAGTCGCCCCGCAGGAACAGCACCAGGAACATCAAAGCGGCCATGGCGCTGTAGATCACCAGTTGCAGCATCGGCGTGTACAGGGCGCCTGTCTTGGTCATGCGCAGCTGTTTGTCGGTGTTGCTCTGGCTGGCACGGCCAAAGCGCTGCTGCTCGTAAGCCTCGCCGCCGAAGCTGCGCACCACACGGTAGCCCTGGATGGTTTCGGAAGCTACGTGGGTCACGTCGCCCATCGCCACCTGGATTTTCTTGCTCTGTTTACGGAATTTCTTGCTGGCGACGCTGACCATTACCGCGATCACCGGCAGGATGGCGACCATTACCAGGGTCAGGTGCCAGTTCATCCAAAGCAGGTAGGCAAACAGGAACACCACGGTCAGGCCTTCACGGATCACCACCTTGATTGCATCGGTGGCGGCCCCCGTTACCATGGTCACGTTGAAGGTGATGCGTGAAATCAGGTGCCCGGAGTTGTGATTGTCAAAATAGCGGTTGGGCAGTACCAGCAGCTTGTTGAACAACTCCACGCGCAGGTCATGCACCAGGGAAAGGGAAACCTTGGCCAGGAAATAGTTGCCGAGGAACGAACCCAGGCCCTGCCATGCGGCGATCAGGATGATCAGCAGCGGTACCGCCTGCAGCAATTGCAGGTCGCGCAAGTAGGGCACGTTGGGGAACAACACCGCTTCGGGGTTGCTCAGGCCATCGACAAAGTACTTGAGGATCCCGGCCAGCATTGGCTGGGTCGAGGCAAAGATCACGAAACCGATAATACTCAGCAGGAAAATGCCGATATAGGGTTTCACGTAGCTCAGCAACCGGAAGTAGATCTTCAGGCTGGAGGTGTGCTCCGCCGGTAGCGGTGTTTCGGCCATCATCGAGCTCGCTGTTCAGGTTGAACCGGAAATTTTACCACAGGCGTCATTTTCGGCACGCCTGCGAGGCAACAACATGCCAGGCCGGCGGCCCACAAGGCTTGCACCCGGTTTTTTTCGTACGGTATGAGCCCCCCTGGTCAGTCAAAAGAGACCAACGTGGTGCTGGAGGATTATTTTCGGCATTATTGCCGGTCATTTTGCTCGCCAGACGACAAGGCTCAACTCATGCAATGCTCTCGGCTCACCCAGGTCGACTTCGATCAGCTGACACTTGGCGCCCAGATACTGGAGGCGGACAGCCATGGCGCCAAAGTCTACCTGCTTGAGGATGGTAACTTCCTCAAGGTTTTTCGGCGCAAGCGTCTGATTTCATCTGCGCTGCTGCGCCCCTACTCCCAGCGCTTCGTGGACAACGCTGCGCGCCTTGCGCAGCTGGGCATCCCTACGCTCGAGGTAATCAGCCAGCACAAGCTCGACCTGCCGGGCAGAACAGCGGTGCTGTACCGGCCATTGCCGGGGCGCACGCTGCTGCAGATGTCACGGGACGAAGGCTTCAGCTGGGACATCTACCTGCCCCGCCTGATCACCCTGATCCGCCAGTTGCACCGTAGCGGCGTGTACTTCCGCTCGCTGCACCTGGGCAATGTGGTGGTCACGCCCGACCAGCAGCTGGGCCTGATCGACGTTGCGGACATGCGCTTCCTGCGCCCGCCGCTGTCTGCCCGTATGGTTCGACGCAACGTGCAACATATGGTGAGTTACATCGCACGCGAGAAACTGGGCGACCGCTTCCCCCTCGCCGATTTCCAAGCGGCCCTGCTGGCGCGTTGAACATCAGCCCGGCAGCGCCTGGCAGGCCGTTGAAAAACCTGCCAGGCGCGGTGTCAGTGCACGAAGATGGATATACCCATACCTGCCAAGGCACCGATCACCAGCGTCAATGCGAGCTTGACCCGGTCGCGATTACGCCGCTTGGCCTTGCGGTGCACTTCTTCAGGCACGGTGACGTGGCTGCCAAAGCCTGTGTGCAGTACCGCGTCACCCTCCAGGGTCACCGCTGTCAGTTTCAACTCCGCGTAACGGCGCGACAACGCCTTCTCGCCGGCATAGGCGGCAAATGGCGCACAGCGCTGATAATCGCTCAGCCGACGCAAGCCCGGGTTGAGGGAAAAGGCCTGCCATTCGGCTTTCTCGGAGTGCAATGGATAGCACGGCACGCCGGCGATCACCTGGCGATCCCCCAGATGAATGTAAGGGCTGTGGATCGACAAGTCATGGGCGTGGCTGCGCAACCAGACTTGCAGCACATCGGGGCTGACCTCGAGGATCGCCTTGGAGTCTTCGACGAAGGCCTGGCGATAGAAGCGCCAGTCGTCCTCGCAATGGAAGATGTAAGCTGTCTTCACATGGCTGTACGCCAGGTCGATCGACGCCAGCTGCCCAAGCTTGGGGCGGTTGACGAACACCGTGCAGTGGGGTTTCCAGTGCTCGGGTACGGCACCGTGAACAGCGTCGTCACCGGAGTCCTCGGTAATGAAGACCTCGCGAATGGGCGCTGTGTTGTAGCGATCGAAGCTCTCAAGGGTTTCCTTGAGCAGATCGAACCGACCGCAGCTGGTCACGACAAGCGTGACATCACTATCATTTGAAAAGCGCACCGGACTCCCTCCGCGTTGCGACAACAGACTTTGCGTAGCCACTCCCTGGCCACGAAAGCTCTTTAGATTAAATGCCCAGCGTCAACCGCAGCCTCTGCCAGGCGGACAAGGGCGGGTGCGGCCTGAGTGCCGGGCGCATATGGTCGACGATGCTACGGCCAACTTCAGCGAAACTGAAGCGGGAAACCGCCAGGTCCCGCCCATTTTCCGCAATTTGCTGCGCCAGGCCCGGATCGGCGCGCAGGGTGCTCAGCTTCGCCTGGAGCATCGGGATGCTGTCGTATAACACCACGTTGTGCATATCCTGCAGGCCCAGGGCGCTATTTTCTTCTGCCCCTTGGTCGAACGCCAGCAACACGCAGCCGCAGGCCATGGCCTCGAAGTTCTTGATCATGTACTCGCCCATGCCCACATCGGCACTGACAAAGAAACGGATCCGGTTGAGGGTGTTGCAATAGTCTTCGCCGGATTTGGTGCGGGTCACCACCAGGTTTTCCACCCGCCCCAGCTCATCCAGCAACGCCTTGCGCCCGCTGTAGGCAACACTGTTGGTACTGCCGACGAACGCCAGCTCGATATCACGCTCAAGCCCTTGGTCCGTGA
Source organism: Pseudomonas sp. TR47 (assembly GCF_044143025.1). Lineage (NCBI taxonomy): Bacteria > Pseudomonadati > Pseudomonadota > Gammaproteobacteria > Pseudomonadales > Pseudomonadaceae > Pseudomonas > Pseudomonas sp. TR47. Next base: position 159,624 of record NZ_JBHFCS010000003.1, read on the forward strand.
GCAGGCGCTCGTCATAACCCTTGGGCACGAACACCGCATCGAAACCTTCCTGGCGCAGGCGCTCACTGACCATGTAGCCGGAACTGATCACCCGTGCCCACGGCAGCTTGCGGTAATGCGCACTGAACTTGCCGGTGTACTTGCAGGGGATGTAGTTCTGGTAGGCATCATGCTCGAGGATCACCAGGTTCGGCACGGTACGGATGAACGCCGCCTGGCGTATCTCCTGCTTGAAGCGCAGGAAGAAGACGATGCGGTCATAGCGCTCGACCTGCACTTCACGTTTGAAATAACGGCGCAGGTTGCGCTGGTCATCGCTGGTCAACCAGCGCAGGTCGCACTCACAGTTGGCCGCGACGCCGTCGTACAGGCGATCGAGGATCGCCCGCTGTTCCTTCTGCACCAGAAATAAGACTTTCATTGCTTTCCTTGGGCGCTCTGCGCCTTCGCGGTCAACCATCGGCATTATCTACAGCTCACGGCGCCAGAACAGTTCATGCCGGCGCACGGCCTTGCGGAAGAACTCGTTCTCACCGTAAGGCGATGGCCGGCGCCCGGCCAGCCAGCGCTGCAACAGCCGACGCACTCGGCGCTTGAACGGTGCGCCAGGTTGCAGGTCGTGCATCATGCCCAGGGCCATCGCCTTGTCGCGCTGCGTTGGCAGGTCCAGCACCAGGCTGCAGGGTGCCCACGGCTGGTCGGCACTCAATTGCGGTGGCAAGGCCACTCCATCGCCGCTGTTGCCCATGGGCCAGCGGTCGTTGTCGTGCAGATGGTTGGCATAGCACAGCAGCGTCTGCGGCTGCCACGCCAAGCCCTGCAGTGCCTGCATGACGGCAACATGGGCGCAGATGTGATCAGGGTGCGGGTCCAGTTGCGGGTGCGGCATGACCAGCACTTCAGGCCGGGCCATCTCCAGCAGCGCACGCAAGTCAGCCAGCAGGTTGTTCCAGGTTGGCGCGCCATCGCTGTCGGCCGGCAACCGCAACGGGTTGAAGCGACGGAACGGGCGGATATCGGCCATGTCGGCTTCTCGGGAAACGGCCGGCACATCGGGCGCTGCCTGCATGGCGGGCAGTTGCAGGCAGAAGTAGCCTAATTGCACGCAACGCGCCTCTGGCACCCCGGCCCAGCGCGGCACGGCAATGCTGTCCCAGGCGCGCAGACGGCCCTTCAGCCGTGCCGCCTCGGCCTTGCCCATGCCCATCTGCTGGTAGTGCTCTGCTTCGATTTCGCCAGCGGTCAAGGTCACCACCCAGGCTTCGTCCGCCTGGCTGTAAAGGCCATAGGCCGCCAGCTCGGCATCATCGGCATGCGGCGCGATCACCATCACGCGACGGCGCTGCGTTTCGACGCCGGCGGTTATCCACAGACGCGGCTGGCCCTGCAAACGACAGTGACGGCCGCGCACGCGCAGCGTACCGGCCTGCAGCGGTGCAGCCAGCCCGGTCAGGTTCAGGAAGCGAACGCCGTCGACACCGCGCTCGAACGCCTGCCGGTCTGCACGCTCATCGGCCAGCAGCTCGACACATGGGTCGAGAAAACGCCCAAGCCATCCGCTTTTGACCCGCACTTCGAGGATCAGTGTTTCATTACCCTGCAGCGTCGTATCGACCTTGAGCACGCCGTCACGCAAGGTGACAGGCGCTTCGCCGGTCTGCTCGCCGAAGTTGTAGGCGTAATCTTCGCCCGGTGCATAGAACAGATGATCAGCGAACCAAGCTTCGTGGGCAGCCCAGAGCAGCGGCAGCAGCAACAACGGCAGCCACCACCAGGCGAATACGCCCAGGGCAACCAGCACCGCCAGGCCGGCCAGCAGCCCCAGGCGCTTGTTGCGCCGGTGGCGCTTGAGCAACTGCTGTTTGCGGCTCACGCCTGGAACACCGGCACGGGGTTGCACCAACGGTCCTTGTACTCGCGGTCGGCACGGCCAAACGAGAAGCGCAGAGGTTTGTTGCGTGCGCGGGCATCGTCCCAGGCAGCCTGGGTGTTGAGGAAGCTCAGCACGCTGCCAGGGCTGAACGCCTTGGTCTCAGGGTCGACGCCGCCGTTGACGTACTCGACACTGATCCACTGCGGTGCTTCGACCCGATAGACCAACTGGATGGCGATGGGCTTGTCGTCGAGCAACAGCACCGAGCCGATCAGCAGCTCACGCAGGCGCTCGAGCACATCGGCCATACGCTCGGCACCGGTGGCCGGGAACCCCCATCGGCGCTGGAACAGGTCGCAGTACATGGCCGCGATCTGCTGGGCATTGAAATCGGTAATAGGGCGCACCACACCACCCGCCTCTTCCAGCAGGCGCAACTCGCGGCGCTGGTTGTAGCGGAATTTCTTCGACAGGTCTTCATGCGCCCGGGCCATCGCCAACTGCTCTTTCTGAGCCTTCAGGCCGCTGAAGCGCCCCTGGTTCAGCTCGGACAGGTAGCGCGCGGTATGGCGCAAGGGTGCGGCGGCATCGCCAGCGCCTGGCAGAATGATCTCGGCATTGCCCAGGTCAAACAGGCCTTTCTTGCCGGCACGCTTGAGCACGTCCTTGGACAGCGCCAAATGACGCCCCCAGGTCGCAACACCAGCCTTCAGCTCGCCTGCCTGATGCCAGCCCAGGTAACGCACGGGTATCTGCGCCAGGTCCGCCAACTGCTCGATCACCAGCGGGTGCGTGGCAACGCTGCCACCGAAGCGTGCCCACGCCTCGGCGTAGGCGGCAGCGTCGATCACCTGCCATCCGCGTTCTCGCCAAGCCTGAATATGATTGAGCATCACTTGCCCACCACCAGCGCGCTTACCTGCGGCAGCTGCCAGAAGGCTTCGCGCACGGCCTGATCGGAGAAACGCTCGCGCAGGCGCTGCAGCATGTGCGAGGCGCATGCATCGCGCTGCTGCTCGTCCAGCAACGCCATATGCTTCAAGCCTTGGGCCAGCTGCGAGGCATCGCCGAGCGGGAACAACACACCCACGCCCTCGACCACTTCACGAGCCCCGCCGCAGGCCGTTGCCAGCACAGGTACGCCGGCCACCATGGCTTCGAGCAGGACCATACCGAACGGTTCATGGTCGGAACTCAGGGCAAACACGTCGAATGCCTGGAAGTAGCGGCGCGCATCCGGGACCTGGCCCAGAAAGTCGACTTGCCCGGCAATGCCCAGCTCGCCAGCCAGCGCCTTGAGCTTGTCTTCCAGGCGCCCCATGCCGAGGATCGCCAGACGAGCGCCGGCCGGCAGCTCAGGCAGGGCTTGGGCAAAGCCGCGCAGCAAGGTCGCCTGGTCCTTGTCCGGGTGCAGGCGCCCGACATTGCCGACGACCCACGCCTGCGCATCCAGGCCAAGGGCCTGACGCGCTTCAGCGCGCGGCACCAGTGCGGCCTGCAGGGCCTCGATGTCGATACGGTTGTACAGCGTCTGGATACGTTCGGCCGGCCACTGAGGCAGGCAACGGCGCATGTCGTCACGCACGGCGTCCGACACGCCAAGCAGGCTCAGCCGTTTGCTGAACAGGTTGGCGAACAGGCGCCGCCCCTTGCGCTCATAGTCGCCGAACGCATGGTGCACGCCGATCACCGGCAGGCCCGTCGCCAGCAAAGCCACGTAGATCGGCTTGAAGCGGTGGGCGATGCAGAAGCTGAAATTGCGCTCGGCCGCGATGCGGCGCAGGGCGCGTATGGCGCCGAGCTTCAGGCCGCGGACGGCCTTGGAGCTGAATTGGAGGAACAGCACCTCGTCCGACGCGCAGCCAGCCGCAACCTGCGGGTCGGCGGCGCCGGTGAGAAATACCGTGGTGACCTTGTAGCCGCTGCCCTGGAACAGGCTGGCGTACTGACGGGCGCAGTCGAGGAACGGCCCGTCGTAGCCATGGCAGAACTGCAGGATGCGCGGTTCAGAGCGGCTGGTCATACGCGGCGGCGCCGTCCTTCACAACAAGAATGTCTTCCATGATCAGGTACTGCAGGTCCGAACCGTAGAACATGTTCAGCGCATCGGTCGGCGAGCAGATCATCGGCTCGCCACGGCGGTTGAGCGAAGTGTTCAGCGACACGCCATTGCCGGTCAGGTCTTCCAGTGCCTTCATCATGTCGTAGTAACGCGGGTTGTACTCACGCTTGAGCACCTGGGCACGCGAAGTGCCATCCTCGTGAACCACTTCCGGCACACGGGTTTTCCACTCTTCGGCCACTTCGAAGGTGAAGGTCATGAACGGCGCCGGGTGATCGATCTTGATCATTTGCGGGGCGACGGTGTCGAGCATCGACGGGCAGAAAGGTCTCCAGCGTTCGCGGAACTTGATCTGGTGGTTGATGCGGTCAGCCACACCTTCGACGCTCGGGCAGCCGATGATCGAACGGCCACCCAACGCGCGCGGGCCGAATTCCATGCGGCCCTGGAACCAGGCCACCGGGTTGCCGTCGACCATGATCCGGGCGATCTGCTGGGGCATGTCGTCGAGCTTGCGCCATTTCGGCTGGTTCGGGTGACGGGCACAGGCGGCGATCACGTCTTCGTTGGAGTACGAAGGGCCGAGGTAGACGTGCTCCATCTTCTCGACCGGTACGCCACGGGCATGCGACACATAGGCCGCAGCACCGACTGCAGTACCGGCGTCACCGGAGGCCGGCTGGACGAACAGCTCTTTGACGTCCGGACGGGCGATGATCTTCTGGTTGAGCTTGACGTTCAGCGCGCAGCCGCCAGCGAAGGCCAGCTTGCCGGTTTCACGCAGGGTGTCGCCCAGGTAGTGGTCGATCATCTGCAAGGCCAGCTTCTCGAACAGCGCCTGCATGCTCGCTGCGTAATGGATATAGGGCTCGTCGGCAATGTCGCCTTCGCGCTTTGGGCCCAGCCATTCGATCAGTTTCGGCGAGAAGTAGAAGCCCTTGCCCTTCTCTTTATAGCGGCGCAGGCCGATGACGTTGGCATACTCGGTGTTGATCACCAGTTCGCCGTTCTCGAAGCTGGCCAGGCGGGAGAAGTCATATTTGCTGGCATCGCCATAGGGCGCCATGCCCATGACCTTGAATTCGCCATCGAGCATTTCGAAGCCGAGGAATTCGGTGATCGCGCCGTACAGGCCGCCCAGCGAATCCGGGTCGAAGAATTCCTTGATCTTGTGGATCTTGCCGTTTTCGCCATAGCCGAAGAAAGTGGTGGCGTACTCACCCTTGCCGTCGATACCCAGGATCGCGGTCTTTTCCTTGAAGCCCGAGCAGTGATAGGCACTGGAGGCATGCGCCAGGTGGTGCTCGACCGGCTCGATCTTGACTTTTTTCGGGTCGAAGCCCAGTTGCTCCAGGCACCAGACGATCTTCTTGCGGTAGCGCTTGTAACGGCGGTTGCCCATCAGGATCGCGTCGAGGGCACGGTCCGGGGCATACCAGTAGCGCTTGGCATAGTGCCAGCGAGCCTTGCCGAACAGGCTGATCGGGGCGAACGGGATGGCGACCACGTCGACATCGGACGGCTTGATGCCGGCCTGTTCCAGACAGAACTTCGCCGACTCGTAAGGCATGCGGTTCTTCGCATGCTTGTCACGCACGAAGCGCTCTTCTTCGGCGGCGGCAATCAGTTTGCCGTCGATGTACAGGGCCGCGGAAGGGTCATGGCTAAGGGCGCCGGACAGGCCAAGAATCGTCAATGCCAAGGGATTAGCCTCTTCATTCGGTAGAGATGCGCCAGCGGCCTCAGGGGCGGGTGGCGGCTAAAAGGCGGGATTATAACGCAAACACTTCCAACTGGCCCTATCGCCGGCAAGCCGGCACCGACAGGCGCGGCGCCGCGCAAAGAGCGGCGCCGCGCCGGCGACAGGGCCGGCCTGGGCACCCGCTTTATTCAGCGATCAGCCAGTCCATTCGGTAGCTGCCGGCCGTCTGCGCCAGCTCCCTGGCCAGCCAGGGCAGCAGTTCCTTGAGTTCTTCTTCCAGCCCCCATGGCGGGTTGGCAATGGCCAGGCCCGAACCATTGAGGCCCTGCGGGCTGTCCTGGTGGTGAACGTACAGCTCGATCCGCAGCAGCTTGGGCGCACCAGTGCTGGTCAGGTCCTGGTAGAACCGGGTGAGCGAGCGCTGGTCCTTGATCGGGTACCAGATGGCCGCGACGGTCTGGCGCATGCGGCCGATCGCCTCTTTCATCGAGGTGGTGCAACGTTTGAGCTCATCGGCCTGTTCGAACGGCGGGTCGATCAGCATGATCGCGCGCTTTTCCGGCACCGGCAGCAACGCCCGCGGCACATGCCAGCCTTCACCCAGGTGCACCACCACGCGCGGGTCTTTCTTCATGTTCTCTTTGAGCAGCGGCCCGTCTTCGGGGTGCTTCTCGTTGAGCAGGGCGCGGTCCTGCTGGCGCATCAGGCGGCGGGCCAGCTCCGGCGAGCCGGGGTAGTAGCGCAACTCGCCATCGCTGTTCAGGCGCTTGATGATGCGCAGGTAATCGGCGGCCATGGCCGGTAGATCATCGCGGTTCCACAGGCGCGCGACCCCTTCCAGGTACTCACCGGTACGGGTGGCCTGGTCGCCTTGCAGGTCATACAGGCCCAAACCGGCGTGGGTGTCGATATAGGCGAACGGCTGTTCTTTGCGCGACATCAGGGCGATGAGGCGGGTCAGCACGATGTGCTTGAGGACGTCGGCATGGTTGCCGGCGTGGAAGGCGTGACGATAGTTCATGGCAACTCCTGCGCGAGCGGCAAGTTTACCTTGCCTTGCCGGCGGAGTCAGGCCTGGCTGCCGATCGACAGCGCCCCGACCGCCGGTTTAGCGGCGGCCGGGGCACCTCGACCCGACAGGTGTCAGGTATTACTTTTCAGCGTGATACGCGGCATCAGCGGTTTCAAAGCGCGAAACCATGCTGCTCGACGGGCTGCTCAGCTTGCTCACCACGACAATGGCGATGCTGGCGAACAGGAAGCCCGGGATGATTTCGTACAAACCGATGGTGTCGAACTGTTTCCACAGGATCACGGTCAGCGCACCGACCACGATACCGGCCAGCGCGCCGTTACGGGTCATGCCTTTCCACAGCACCGAGATCAGCACGACCGGGCCGAAGGCGGCACCGAAGCCGGCCCAGGCGTAGGCCACCAGGCCCAGCACGCGGTTTTCCGGGTTGGCAGCCATGGCGATGGCGATCAGGGCCACGGCCAGCACCATCAGGCGACCGACCCAGACCAATTCACGCTGCGAGGCATTCTTGCGCAGGAAGGCCTTGTAGAAGTCCTCGGTCAGCGCACTGGAGCACACCAGCAACTGGCAGCTCAAGGTACTCATCACCGCGGCCAGAATGGCCGACAGCAGCACACCGGCCACCCAAGGGTTGAACAGGATCTTCGCCAGCTCGATGAACACACGCTCGTGGTTCTCGGTGACCGGGCCTGCCAGGTCAGGGTTCGCGGAGAAATAAGCGATACCGAAGAAGCCCACGGCGCAGGTACCGACCAGACACAGGATCATCCAGGTCATGGAAATGCGGCGCGCCTTGGCGATGGATTTGACCGAATCGGCGGCCATGAAGCGCGCCAGGATGTGCGGCTGACCGAAGTAGCCCAGGCCCCAACCCATCAGCGAAATGATGCCGATGAAAGAAGCACCCTTGAGCATGTCGAAGTGCGCCGGGTTCTGCGCTTCGATGGCCAGGAAGGTCGTGTCGAAGCCGCCCGTGGAGATCAGCACGATGATCGGGGTCAGGATCAGCGCGAAGATCATCAGCGAAGCCTGCACGGTGTCTGTCCAGCTCACCGCCAGGAAGCCACCGATGAAGGTGTAGGCGATGGTTGCCGCAGCACCGGCCCACAGCGCAGTCTCGTACGACATGCCGAAGGTACTTTCGAACAGACGGGCACCGGCGACGATACCGGAGGCGCAATAGATGGTGAAGAACACCAGGATGACGATGGCCGAAATGATCCGCAGCACGCCGCTGCTGTCTTCGAAGCGGCTGGAGAAGTAGTCCGGCAGTGTCAGCGCATCGCCGTTGTGCTCTGTCTGCACGCGCAGACGGCCAGCGACGAACAACCAGTTGAGGTAGGCACCGACGGTCAGGCCGATGGCGATCCAGGCCTCGGACAGACCTGAAAAGTAGATGGCGCCCGGCAGGCCCATCAGCAGCCAGCCGCTCATGTCGGAAGCACCAGCGGAAAGCGCGGTGACAACGCTACCCAGGCTGCGACCGCCCAGAATGTAGTCGGAAAGGTTCTTGGTGGAGCGATAGGCGGCAAAGCCGATCAGTACCATTACCGCGATATAGATCACGAAAGTGATCGTTAGTGGATTGCCCATGCTTGTGCCCTGGCGTTTGTTTTTATTTCATGCACAACCGAATCGAGACGGTTGCACCCAGGCGGCGAATCCTATGCAACAACGTTAATAGGGTGCAACCACTTTTCGTCCGCCAGTTGCACCTTCTCGTGCATTTTCAGGTAATGCCGCTTTTTTGCTCCTTTATGGAGCAAAACCCGCGTTTTTCAGAACAAAACGCATCAGAAAAAAACGTATTTGAAGCGTAGGATCATTCATCGGACGAGTTGCACCTTTTCCGTCAAAAAATCGGGTTGCACCTGGTTGCACCCGAAATGTCCTACGGCTACTCTTGGCGTTAGCTTAGGCCACAACCGTGGCAATAACGAGGATAAGAAATGGCGACGACCACCCTTGGGGTCAAACTCGATGACCCTACCCGTGAGCGACTCAAGGCAGCTGCGCAGTCCATCGACCGCACGCCGCACTGGTTGATCAAGCAAGCAATCTTCAACTACCTGGAGAAGCTCGAGGGTGGCGCCACCCTGACCGAACTCAACGGTCAGGCCAACAGCCCGGCCGACGATGCCGGTGAAGTACAGCCCGACCATGCGCACCAGTGCTTCCTGGAGTTCGCTGAGAGCATCCTGCCCCAGTCGGTGCTGCGCTCGGCCATTACAGCCGCCTATCGCCGCCCCGAGCAGGAAGTGGTGCCGATGCTGCTGGAACAGGCGCGCCTGAGCGCGCCCCTGGCCGAGGCGACCAACAAGATGGCCGCCGGCATCGCCGAAAAGCTGCGCAACCAGAAGAGCGCCGGTGGCCGCGCCGGCATCGTCCAGGGCCTGCTGCAGGAGTTCTCGCTGTCGTCCCAGGAAGGCGTGGCGCTGATGTGCCTGGCCGAAGCCCTGCTGCGTATCCCCGACAAAGGCACCCGTGACGCGCTGATCCGCGACAAGATCAGCAGCGGCAACTGGCACCCGCACCTGGGCAACAGCCCGTCGCTGTTCGTCAACGCGGCCACCTGGGGCCTGCTGCTGACCGGCAAGCTGGTTTCCACCCACAACGAAGCCGGCCTCACCACCTCGCTCACCCGCATCATCGGCAAGAGCGGCGAGCCGATGATCCGCAAGGGCGTCGACATGGCCATGCGCCTGATGGGCGAACAGTTTGTCACCGGCGAGACCATCGCCGAAGCGCTGGCCAATGCCAGCCGCTTCGAGTCCAAAGGCTTCCGCTACTCCTACGACATGCTCGGCGAAGCCGCGCTGACCGAGCATGATGCGCAGAAGTACCTGGCCTCCTATGAGCAGGCGATCCACTCGATCGGCAAGGCCTCCCACGGCCGCGGCATCTACGAAGGCCCGGGCATCTCGATCAAGCTCTCGGCACTGCACCCACGCTACAGCCGCGCTCAATACGAGCGGGTGATGGAAGAGTTGTACCCGCGCCTGCTGTCGCTGACTCTGCTGGCCAAGCAATATGACATCGGCCTGAACATCGACGCTGAAGAGGCCGACCGCCTGGAGCTGTCGCTCGACCTGCTCGAGCGCCTGTGCTTCGAGCCTTCGCTGGCCGGCTGGAACGGGATCGGCTTCGTCATCCAGGCCTACCAGAAGCGCTGCCCGTATGTGATCGACTACGTCATCGACCTGGCCAAACGCAGCCGTCACCGCCTGATGATCCGCCTGGTGAAAGGCGCCTACTGGGACAGCGAAATCAAGCGCGCCCAGGTCGAGGGCCTGGAAGGCTATCCGGTCTACACCCGCAAGGTGTACACCGACGTTTCCTACGTCGCCTGCGCCCGCAAGTTGCTGGCGGTACCGGAAGCCATCTATCCCCAATTTGCTACTCACAACGCACACACTCTGTCGGCTATCTACCACATCGCCGGTCAGAATTATTACCCGGGGCAGTACGAATTCCAGTGCCTGCACGGCATGGGCGAACCGCTGTACGAGCAGGTTGTAGGCAAGGTCTCGGAAGGCAAGCTTAACCGCCCGTGCCGCGTCTACGCGCCGGTCGGCACCCACGAAACCTTGCTGGCCTACCTGGTGCGCCGCCTGCTGGAAAACGGCGCGAACACCTCGTTCGTCAACCGTATCGCCGACCACTCGATCTCCATCCAGGAACTGGTCGCCGACCCGGTCGCCAGTATCGAGCGCATGGCCACCCAGGAAGGCAGCATCGGCCTGCCGCACCCGCGCATCCCGTTGCCGCGTGACCTGTATGGCAGTGAGCGGGCCAACTCGGCCGGTATCGACATGGCCAACGAACACCGCCTGGCGTCGCTGTCCTGCGCCATGCTGGCCACGGCCCACAATGACTGGAAAGCCACCCCATTGCTGGCCTGCGCCGCCAGCGAAGGCGCTGCCACAGCGGTACTGAACCCGGCAGATCATCGCGACGTGGTCGGCCACGTGCAGGAAGCCACCGTTGCCGACGTCGACAACGCCATCCAGTGCGCGCTCAATGCCGCCCCCATCTGGCAGGCCACTCCACCCGCCGAGCGCGCAGCGATTCTGGAGCGCACCGCTGACCTGATGGAAGCCGAGATCCAGCCGCTGATGGGCCTGCTCATCCGCGAGGCCGGCAAGACCTTCGCCAACGCCATCGCCGAGGTGCGCGAGGCCGTTGACTTCCTGCGCTACTACGCCGTGCAGGCGCGCAACGATTTCAGCAATGACGCCCACCGCCCACTGGGGCCAGTGGTGTGTATCAGCCCGTGGAACTTCCCGCTGGCCATCTTCACCGGCCAGGTGGCCGCAGCCTTGGCTGCCGGCAACCCGGTACTGGCCAAACCAGCCGAACAGACCCCGCTGATCGCAGCCCAGGCTGTGCGCCTGCTGCTCGAAGCCGGCATTCCGGAAGGCGTGCTGCAACTGCTGCCAGGGCGCGGCGAAACCGTTGGTGCCGGCCTGGTCGGCGACGAACGCGTCAAGGGCGTGATGTTCACCGGGTCCACCGAAGTGGCGCGCCTGCTGCAGCGCAACGTCGCCGGGCGCCTGGACAACCAGGGCCGTCCGATCCCGCTGATCGCCGAAACCGGTGGCCAGAACGCGATGATCGTCGATTCCTCGGCGCTGACCGAGCAGGTGGTGATCGACGTGGTGTCCTCGGCCTTCGACAGTGCCGGCCAGCGCTGCTCGGCCCTGCGCGTGCTGTGCCTGCAGGAAGACTCGGCTGACCGCGTGATCGAGATGCTCAAAGGCGCCATGGCCGAAAGCCGCCTGGGCAACCCGGACCGCCTGGCCGTGGACATTGGCCCGGTGATCGATGCCGAAGCCAAGGCCGGTATCGAGAAGCACATCCAGGGCATGCGCGAAAAAGGCCGCCCTGTTTATCAGGTCGCCATCGCCGATGCTGCTGAAACCAAGCGTGGCACCTTCGTGATGCCAACGCTGATCGAGCTGGAGAGCTTCGATGAGCTCAAGCGCGAGATCTTCGGCCCGGTACTGCACGTGGTGCGTTACAACCGCCGCAACCTCGACCAGTTGATCGAGCAGATCAACAACTCCGGCTACGGCTTGACCCTCGGCGTGCATACCCGCATCGACGAGACCATCGCCAAGGTGGTGGAGAACGCCAACGCCGGCAACATGTACGTCAACCGCAACATCGTTGGTGCGGTGGTGGGCGTGCAGCCGTTCGGTGGTGAAGGCCTGTCCGGTACCGGCCCGAAAGCGGGTGGCCCGCTGTACCTGTACCGCCTGCTGTCCACCCGCCCGGCAGACGCCATTGGCCGTCACTTCCAGCAACAGGATGGCGAAGGCAAACCGGACCGTACCCTGCACGATCAGCTGATCAAGCCGCTGCACAGCCTCAAGGCCTGGGCCGAGAGCAACCAGCAAGCTGACCTGGCCGCGCTTTGCAGCCAGTTCGCCAGCCAGTCGCAGAGCGGCATCGCCCGCCTGCTGCCAGGCCCGACCGGCGAGCGCAACAGCTACACCATCCTGCCACGCGAGCACGTGCTGTGCCTGGCCGACAACGAGGCTGACCTGCTGGCGCAGTTGGCCGCAGTACTGGCCGTCGGCAGCTCGGCGGTGTGGGCAGACAGCGAGCCTGGCAAAGCCCTGCGTGCCCGCCTGCCGCGTGAGCTGCAGGCCAAGGTCAAGCTGGTGGCGGACTGGAACAAGGATGAAGTGGCGTTCGACGCCGTGATTCACCATGGCGATTCGGACCAGCTGCGCAGCGTGTGCCAGCAGGTGGCCAAGCGTGCTGGTGCGATCGTCGGTGTGCACGGGCTGTCCAGCGGGGATCACCAGATTGCGCTGGAGCGGCTGGTGATTGAGCGGGCGGTGAGTGTGAACACCGCGGCGGCGGGGGGGAATGCCAGCTTGATGACCATTGGCTGATTGCTGTTGATAAAAAAGGGGAGCTTCGGCTCTCCTTTTTTATGGGCGCATATCTTGAGATGTTTGGCGCCTGTGAGATCGAGCGCCGCCCGCGCGGCGCTCGATCTCACAGGCGCTGAAACTGCTGCGGCGAATACATTGGGGCCTTCATGCAGCCTGAAGCCAGGCCCTCACTGCTTCATCCCCAACTCAGCATCATCCATCAGTGCCTTGGCCATCGCACTCAAATAATGCGCAGCCCAGAGCATCATCGGTTTCTCATCCATCAACCCGGTAATGGTCAGTTCGCGCACATAGCCCATCAACTCCGAAGACTGCTCTCGGGCATCCCGGCACGGGATACCCGGCTCGATGCGAAACAGTGGATGTGTGCCATTCTCGCCCTGGTAGAAGGTGGTCTTGCCGACGGTGAACTGGGTGTCTTCTGTTGTCATTGTTCAATCCCCTGATAATTCTCGACTGCCTGGCCTGGCCCTTTCGCGGGTGAACCCGCGAAGAGGCCAGCCCAGGCAACACATTACGCAGCCTCAATGCACAGGTCTGGCCTCAGCGGGCATCTGCACCTGAACCAATGCAGACTCAAGCAAAGCCCGCAGCGCCTCCAGTTCATGCATCGTGGTCATCATCAGGATCGAAGCCGGCGACCTGGGCTGCAGCTGCATGGCGTGGTGCACCACGGTTGCGGCACACAGCGCGTGATCCGTGGCCTGGATCAGGGTGTCTTCAAGGGAATGGGCGTTAGGGTGGATCGGGGACTATCTTCAGCATCATGGTTCACCTAGTGATAAAGGCCACTACACACCTGCTGTCAAACAAGAGGGTGGCAGCTGTACATGGGTTGACAGACCGGTAGGCAAACCAAAACCCGGCGCACACGAAGTGCCCCATGCACAGCTGCCATAAAGGCAAAGCGATTCGGTTTGACCTAAGCGGCCTGTCAAAGCCGGTCACTGATTCGGCAGCGACCACCCGAGACTAGGGCCCTACCCAGAGCACCGCAATGGCTTGGAGGGGGTTGGGAGTATGTTTGGGAAATGGACTACATGGAATAGGTGAAAACCTAAAATGATCTGCCGAAACTGGCCGGAATGCGGTGAGACTGGCAGGTGTTCGCGCCTCACCCTTTTCAGCGCCTGTGAGGCCGAGCGCCGCCCGCGCGGCGCTGCGCAGCACAAGGCTGCTCACATTTGTTGCAACGTGGCCATGCCTGTGAGGCCATGGTTGTCAGCCTTGTCGCATGAGCGAAGGAATGCGGGGCGGCAGCCGCGCCAACAGGGAAATACCGTCAAACCACAAAGCGGGCAACCATGGCCGAGCAGTTGCCACGCTATCTTTCCACCATGCGCGCCCCAGAGTTACGCCAAAGCCACCAGATACTCCACCCCTTAAACGCTTCTGAAGCAAGCAACAACCCAACCCATATCCAGTTATTGATGCCAGCAACGACCATAGGCAAGAGCAAAACCACCGAAACTGACGGAACGATGAAAAAAAATCTGAATGGCATCTGCACCAGCGCCAAAAACACCACGATTTTTTTACACCTGAAAAAACCCACGCATGTAACAATAACTGAAAACTGTAAAAACAGCCCGGCCCAGATCACAATGCCTGAACCACCCCAACTCCGCACTACGTCAAGACCACTATTCAAATCCGACAAAAAAGGTATTGCGCCTCGGGCGATATTACGCAAGATGTACAAAATAATATAAAACGCATCCATACTTGCCCAAAGCAAATATAGAGCTCGCTGCTTATTGGTAGTTGACACCATCAATAGGCCCCTATTCTATATTCATACTCCTCGTCAGGTACCACAGGACGCCAGTGCCAGGACTCCCCCGTGATCGCCCAGGCATCATCTGCCTGTACATAGTTTTGCGTTATCCGTCGTACATCCCCATATCGATGTGTAGCCGATAGTCTGGCGAAGCTCCGCTCCTTTTCGCCTAATGGCACCCACCTCTGACTTACCAATCTACGGGTATTAGCATAGTCTTTCCCCTCGCTCGAAAAAAGACGTCCCTCGTCACCTCGGGATGTTAAAAAGTTTGCGGCCAACGCCACCCCAGACCACAATAAATCTGTATCAATACTAAATGTTTTCCACTTGCCAGGGCCATCAGCTTCTGGGTATTTACTCTCAGACAGCAGTAAATCCAGCTTTGATTCCGCCCATCTCAAACGAGGGTAACGCGACACATCAATTGGAGAAATTGGCTGCTCCCGAATAAGGAACCACCTGCCGTCTTCCACCAGCTTCAAAGCTCGCCAGATATCATCCTGCAGCAAAGGACGCCCCAGAGGCAAATCACATGCTTTCTGGAAGTCACACAATCCACGCAGGGTCGTATTTTCCAGCAAAGCCCTCTGAACTACCGAACAAGCAAAAAAAGGGTCTTCAACCCTCTCTAAATCTTCTTTCCAAACGTCGCGCCACTCACAAATCCTGTCCATAGAATTCCTCCACAGTGAAGAATCAATATCTACCTCATTTTCCATCACTGCGGTCGTAGGAGATTTCGGCGCAGCGCGTAGGAATATTCCTGTCGCCTTCTACAAGCACGCCTCTGACGCCTCAAATTTTTCATGCAGTCAGTGGAATAGCAGAGCTTAAAAGGTGCCAAGGCTGACAGATGAATGCCTTTTGATCTCACACGTGCTTCAAGATTTGCTGCGAACGGGTGGCCTTGACGCTCACTCAACCCAGCCCCTTCCCCCGTCAACCAACATCAGAGGCTCCAAATGCGAGGATTTTTGACTGAACATCATCTCAATCAATCATGGTAGCCAGTCTTATTCGGCCAATCCTAGACTCGCCTCAAGCCCGCTCAAGGACCGCCCCCATGCCCGAGACCCTGCTCAGCCCCCGCAACCTGGCCTTCGAACTCTACGAAGTGCTCGACGCCCAAGCCCTCACCCAGCGCCCGCGCTTTGCCGAGCACAGCCGCGAAACCTTCGACGCGGCGCTGACCACCGCGCGCACCATCGCCGAAAAGTACTTCGCCCCGCACAACCGCAAGGCCGACGAAAACGAGCCGCGCTACGTGGACGGCCGCGCTGAACTGATCCCCGAGGTCAAGCCTGCCGTCGATGCTTTCCTCAAGGCCGGCTTCCTCAACGCCAATCGCGACTTCGAGGTCGGCGGCATGCAGCTACCCAGCCTGGTCTCGCAGGCCTGCTTCGCCCACTTCCAGGCCGCCAACGCTGGTACCACGGCCTACCCCTTCCTGACCATGGGCGCGGCCAACCTGATCGAAAGCTTCGGCAGCGACGAGCAAAAACACCTGTTCCTGCAGCCAATGATCGAAGGCCGGTTCTTCGGCACCATGGCGCTGACAGAGCCGCATGCAGGTTCGTCCCTGGCCGACATCCGCACACGTGCCGAACCCGCCGGGGATGGCAGCTATCGGATCAAGGGCAACAAGATCTTCATCTCCGGTGGTGACCACGAACTGTCGGAAAACATCGTGCACATGGTCCTGGCCAAGCTGCCGGACGCGCCACCCGGTGTGAAAGGCATCTCGCTGTTCATCGTGCCCAAGTATCTGGTCAATCAGGATGGCAGCTGTGGCGGGCGCAACGACGTACTGCTGGCCGGGCTGTTCCACAAGATGGGTTGGCGCGGCACCACCTCCACGGCACTGAACTTCGGCGACAACGGTCAGTGCGTCGGCTACCTCGTCGGCCAGCCACACCAGGGCCTTGCCTGCATGTTCCAGATGATGAACGAGGCACGCATCGGTGTTGGCATGGGCGCAGTGATGCTCGGCTACGCCGGCTACCTGTATTCGCTGGAGTATGCCCGCCAGCGGCCTCAAGGCCGGCTGCCGGACAGCAAGGACCCTCTCAGCCCGGCGGTGCCGATCATCGAGCACACCGATGTGAAACGCATGCTGCTGGCACAGAAGGCGTACGTGGAAGGCGCCTTCGACCTGGGCCTGTACGCAGCGCGCCTGTTCGACGACACCCAGACGGCTGATGGCGAAAGCGCACGCCAGCAGGCACAAGCGTTGCTCGACCTGCTGACGCCAATTGTCAAATCCTGGCCTTCGACCTTCTGCCTGAAGGCCAACGAACTGGCCATCCAGATCCTGGGTGGCCACGGTTACACCCGCGAATACCCGGTAGAACAATACTACCGCGACAACCGTTTGAACCCGATCCACGAGGGCACCGAAGGCATCCAGTCACTCGACCTGCTGGGCCGTAAGCTGGCACAGCACAACGGAGCCGGCCTCAAACAACTGATTCGCCTGATCGCAAGTACCGGTGAGCGCGCCAGCCACCACCCGAACCTTGATGCCTTGCGCCAACCGCTTGAGCAACTGGTCACTCGCCTGCAAGCCGTGACCCTCGGCCTGCTGGGTGATCTGGCCCATGGCCAGACTGCCGGCGCCCTTGCCAACTCGGCCCTGTACCTCAAGGCCTTTGGCCATTGCGTGATCGGCTGGCGCTGGCTGGAACAAGCGATACATGCCGAGCTGGGCCTGCTCAAGGGCAATGCCGCAGACCGCGACTTCTACCTGGGCAAACTGCAGGCAGCCCGTTATTTCCTGACCTGGGAGGTACCAGGCTGCCATAATGAGCTGGCATTGCTCGAGGCACGCGACGATACCTGCCTGGCCATGCAAGATGGGTGGTTCTAGGGGGAGCCACCGTGCACACGGAGGTTTTCCATGTTCGATTCCAGCGCCCTGCTGCGCCAGCGCTTTGCCACGCTGCGCAGCACGGCCGAGTTGTTTTCCCTGCGCCATGTGAAACAGTCCCACCAGGCGCTTTCGGTACGCCGTAACGTGGCCGAACCGCCATTCTTCAGCCAGGACGAGGGCGCCATGCTCACGGTGCGGGTCAACGGCGTAGAGGCCTACGCGGCCACCGCCGATCTGTCCCAGCAAGGGCTACAACGAGCATTGGAACATGCCGAAGCCATGGCCCGGCAGATCGCCAGGCACAGCCTGCTTGACCTGCGCGACCAGCCGGTGCCCAGCTCGCGCCACGACCATGTTTCGCCAAATTTCGACCGCCCACTGCCCAGCCTCGCCGACTGCCTGGGCCTGCTCGCCGCCGAATCAGCCAGCATACCCAAGGACAGCCGCCTGGTGGACTGGCAGACCAGCCTGAGCCAAAGCCTGGTCGAGCAGACCTACCTGAACTCCGCCGGTGCCGAACTGCGCCATGCTCAGCGGTTCCTGTTCCCGGGGCTGAGTGTCACCGCCAGCGACGGCCAGGACAGCCAGACCCGTAGCCTGGGCCGGGACAACTTCGGCCAGCAGGGTGGCTTCGAAATCATCGAACGCTGCGGCCTGGTCGGTGCTGCTCAGCATGTGGCCGACGAGGCGCTGCAGCTGCTGCTGGCGGCCAACACACCCAGTGGCCAGCGTGACCTGCTGCTGATGCCAGACCAGATGATGCTGCAGATCCATGAGTCGATCGGCCACCCACTGGAAATGGACCGCATCCTCGGCGACGAGCGCAACTACGCTGGCACCAGCTTCGTCAAAGCCAGTGATTTCGGCCACCTGCAATACGGCTCGCCACTGCTCAACGTGACCTTCGACCCGACCATCGGGGAGGAACTCGCCAGCTACAGCCATGACGACGACGGCAGCCAGGCCAGCAAGCAGTTCCTGATCCGTGACGGTCTGTTGCTGCGCCCGCTGGGCGGCGCGCTGTCGCAGTTCCGTTCCGGGCTCGATGGCGTGGCCAACAGCCGCGCCTGCGGCTGGAACCGCGCACCGATCGACCGTATGGCCAACCTCAATGTCGAGCCGGGTGATCGAACCCTTGAACAACTGATTCAGGGAATCGAGCACGGCATCCTGATGCGCACCAACCGTTCCTGGTCCATCGACGATGCGCGCAACAAGTTCCAGTTTGGCTGTGAATGGGGCCAGTTGATTGAAAACGGCGAGCTCAAAGGCATCGTCAAAAACCCCAACTACCGCGGCATCTCCGCGCAGTTCTGGCGCAACCTCGCGGCGGTTGGTGACCGTAGCACCTTCCAGGTACTGGGCACGCCCAACTGCGGCAAGGGCGAACCCAACCAGGTGGTGCGGGTGGGCCATGCCGCTCCGGCCTGCATGTTCCGCCAGATCGACGTATTCGGGGGGGACGCCTGATGAGCGCAACACCACAGCATGCTTTCGAACAACTGGTCAGTGCCTTGCGTGAAGTGAAACATGCAGAAGAACAGTTCACCCTGGGCTACAGCGCTGAACAATCGCAATTCGTGCGTTTCAACCATGCCAAGGTGCGCCAGGCCGGCGAGGTCAGCCAGGCCAGTGCGCACCTGCGGCTGATCCGCGACGGGCGCCAGGCTGAACAGCAAGTGACCCTGAGCGGCGATGCGCAAGTGGACCGTCAGCGCCTGGGCGAAGCCCTTGAACAGCTGCGCCAGACGCTGCCCCTTCTGCCTGCGGACCCCTACCTGCGCCTGGACCAGAGCGCTTGGCACAGCCACAGCCTGCAGGATCAGGCGCTGCCTGAGTTGAGCGAAGTACTGGCGCTGCTCGACGGCGAAGCAGGCGACCTGGACCTGGTTGGGATCTATGCCGCCGGCCCGATCTGCAGGGGCTTTGCCAGCTCTTACGGAGCCTTCGGCTGGCACCAGGCCAACAGTTTCAACTTCGACTGGAGCCTGTTCCACAGTAACGGCCAGGCCGTGAAGGCGAATTATGCCGGCCAGGTGTGGAATGCCGACGAATTCACCGCCCGCCTGCGCCAGGCCCGCGAACAGCTGGGCTTCCTCGGCCGCCCGGCAATTACCCTGAAGCCTGGTAGCTACCGCGCCTATCTTGCGCCTGCCGCGATGGACGAAATCGCCGGCATGCTGTGCTGGGGCGGTTTCTCTGCGCAGTCTCTGGCCACTGGCAACAGTGCGTTGCAGCGCCTGTACAGCGGCGATGCCCGGCTGAGCCCGCTGGTGTGTTTCCACGAGCAGGTCAGCGGGTCGTTGAGCCCGGCGTTTTCCGATGAGGGTTCGCCGCGTCAGGACGTACCACTGATAAGGGAAGGGCAAGCGCTGGGCAGGCTGGTCAGTGCCCGCAGTGCCGCCGAGTTCGAGCTGCTTGCCAATGGCGCGGACAGCTACGAATCGCCCTGCGCACTCAGCCTTGCAGCGGGGAATCTTGCCAACGCAGACATCCTGGCGCGGTTGGGTACTGGCTTGTACATCAGCAACCTGTGGTACCTGAACTACTCGGACCTGCCGGCTGCGCGCATGACCGGGCTCACCCGCTTCGCCACCTTCTGGGTGGAAAACGGCCAGATTCAGGGGCCGGTAAGCACCATGCGTTTCGATGACAGCCTGTACAGTCTGCTGGGCAGCCAGCTGGAAGACCTGACCTGTGAGCGAGAGATGATCCTGTCGACCAGCACCTATGGACAGCGCAGTACCGGTTCGAGTCATTTGCCGGGGGCGCTGGTCAAAGGGCTGACCCTGACATTGTGATCGGCTATCCCGGCCTCCTCGCCGGCTTGCCTGCGATGAGGCCAGGACAGGCAACACTGAACATTGAGGTTCATATGCCCGAACGCACTCCGCTGGACCCTGTCACCGCCCGCTGGATCCCCTGGGTAGTGGCGATCGCCTTCTTCATGCAATCCCTGGACGGCACCATCCTCAACACCGCACTGCCGGCCATGGCCCGCTCGCTAGAAGAGAACCCGCTGCGCATGCAGGGTGTGATCATCGCCTACATGCTCACCGTGGCCCTGCTGATCCCCGCCTCGGGCTGGATCGCCGACCGTTTCGGCACCAAGCGTATCTTCTTCAGCGCCATCGTGCTGTTCAGCTTCGGTTCACTGCTGTGTGCCATGGCCAACAGCCTGGGCTTTCTGATTTTCGCCCGTGTGGTGCAGGGCCTGGGCGGCGCACTGATGCTGCCGGTCGGGCGGCTGGTGGTGCTGCGCGCCTATCCACGTAGCGAGCTGGTGCGGATCATGAGCTTCATCACCATCCCCGGCCTGCTGGGCCCACTGCTAGGCCCGACGTTGGGCGGCTGGTTGGTCGAGATCCTCACCTGGCACTGGATCTTCCTGCTCAACCTGCCCGTGGGCGCGCTGGGCTGTTACGCCGTGTGGAAGTTCATCCCCGACCTGCGCGGTGCCGAACGCACCACCTTCGATGGCCCAGGCTTCATCCTGTTTGGCGCGGCGATGGTGCTGATCACCATCGCCATGGAAGGCCTGGGCGAGCTGCACTTGCCGCACCTGCGGGTGATGCTCCTGTTGTTCGCCGGCATGGCCTGCCTGGCGGCCTACTGGCTGCGCGCCGGGCGCGATCCCGAGCCACTGTTCTCGCCCAGCCTGTTCCGGGTACGCACCTTCGCCATCGGTATTCTGGGCAACCTGTTCGCACGCCTGGGCAGCGGCGCCCTGCCCTTCCTGGTGCCGTTGCTGCTGCAGGTGGCACTGGGCTATTCGCCGGCGCAGGCCGGCATGAGCATGATCCCGCTGGCGGCGGCGGCAATGGTCGCCAAGTCCGTTGCCCGGCCGCTGATCGAACGCCTCGGTTACCGCATCGTCCTCACCGGCAACACCGTGCTGCTCGGCCTGCTGCTGGCCAGCCTGGGGCTGGTCGACGGGCAGACCCCGTATGCCGTACTGCTGGTGCAACTGGCCCTGCTGGGCGCGGTGAACTCCATGCAGTTCACCGCCATGAACACGGTAACCCTGATTGACCTCGACGATGCCAGCGCCAGCAGCGGCAACAGCCTGCTGTCGGTGGTCGCGCAGCTGTCGTTGAGCCTGGGCGTGGCCTGCGCAGGCGCACTGCTGGGCGGTTTCACTGCAGCCGGCAATGCCGATGGTGTGGAAACCACCCTGGGCGCCTTCCAGCTGACCTTCGTGACCATCGGTATCATGGCCATGCTGGCGGCGGCGATCTTCCTGCAGCTGTCGCCGACGGACGGAAGGCGTGCCCGTCGTCCGGAACCGCACATGGAGTCTTAGGGCGAATGGCCACGAGGCTGGTAGACTATGCGGCATTTTTCGCTTCGCAACGCAGGCCCGCCTCGTGACCACCGAATCCACCGCTTTTGCCACCTTGCCGCTGTCCCCCGCCATGCTGGCCAACCTGGACGCCCTCGGCTATGCCTCGATGACGCCGATCCAGGCCCAGAGCCTGCCCGTCATCCTCAGGGGCCAGGACCTGATTGCCCAGGCCAAGACCGGCAGCGGCAAGACCGCCGCCTTCGGCATCGGCCTGCTCAACCCGATCAACCCGCGCTACTTCGGTTGCCAGGCACTGGTACTGTGCCCCACCCGCGAGCTTGCCGACCAGGTTGCCAAAGAGCTGCGCCGCCTGGCCCGCGCTGAAGACAACATCAAGATCCTCACCCTGTGCGGTGGCGTCTCGCTGGGCCCGCAGATCGCTTCGCTGGAACATGGCGCGCACATCATCGTCGGCACCCCAGGGCGCATCCAGCAGCACCTGGACAAAGGTACCCTGGTGCTCGACGGGCTCAATACCCTGGTGCTGGACGAAGCCGACCGTATGCTCGACATGGGCTTTTTCGACGCTATCGCCAGCATCATCGGCAAGACCCCGCCGCGCCGCCAGACCCTGCTGTTCTCGGCCACTTACCCCGCCGGTATCGAGCAATTGGCCGCCGACTTCATGCGCAAGCCGCAGCAGGTCAAGGTCGAGAGCCTGCACACCGACAACCAGATCGAACAGCGCTTCATCGAAATCGACCCGCAACAGCGCCTGGAGGCTGTCACCCGCGTGCTCGGCCACTACCGCCCGCAGTCCTGCGTGGCGTTCTGCTTCACCAAGCAGCAGTGCGAGGACGTGGTCGCCCACCTCACCGCCAAGGGCATCGTGGCCCAGGCCTTGCACGGCGACCTCGAGCAGCGCGACCGCGACCAGGTGCTGACCATGTTCGCCAACCGCAGCAGTTCGGTGCTGGTGGCCACTGATGTAGCCGCCCGCGGTCTGGATATCGATGGCCTGGACATGGTCATCAACGTGGAGCTGGCGCGCGATGCCGAGATCCACGTGCACCGCGTCGGCCGTACCGGTCGCGCGGGCGAGAAAGGCCTTGCCGTGAGCCTGGTCGCTCCGGCCGAAGGCCATCGGGCCCAGGCCATCGAGGCGCTGCAGAAGAGCCCGCTGCGCTGGGACCAGCTGGACAGCCTGAAGAACAAAGGTGGCGAACCGCTGCTGCCGGTCATGACCACGCTGTGCATCGCCGCTGGCCGCAAGGACAAGCTGCGCCCGGGTGACATCCTCGGTGCGCTGACCGGTGATGCCGGCATCCCGGGCAAGCAGGTGGGCAAGATCGCCATCTTCGACTTCCAGGCCTTCGTGGCGGTGGAGCGGGCGCTGGCCAAGCAGGCGATGCAGCGCCTGAACAGCGGCAAGATCAAGGGCCGCGCCCTGAAAGTTCGCATTCTCTGAAATCTTTGGGGGCCGCTTTGCGGCCCTTCGCGACACAAGGCCGCTCCAATGGATTGCGTACGCCTGTAGGAGCGGCCTTGTGTCGCGAAAGGGCTGCGCAGCAGCCCCAGCACTCTTTATGAGGTACCCCGTGCACACCACCGACGTGATCATCCTCGGCGCCGGCGCCGCCGGCCTGATGTGCGCCCAGCTCAGCGCCCGCCGTGGCCGCCGGGTGCTGCTGCTCGACCACGCCAACAAGCCAGGCAAGAAGATCCTCATGTCTGGTGGCGGGCGCTGCAACTTCACCAACCTGTACACCGAGCCGGCCAACTTCCTCTCCCAGAACGCACACTTCTGCAAGTCGGCCCTTGCCCGCTACACACAGTGGGACTTCATCGAGCTGGTGGCCAAGCATGGCGTGCCCTACCACGAAAAGAAGCTCGGCCAGCTGTTCTGTGACAACAAGGCCAGCGACATCCTCGACATGCTGTTGGCCGAATGCGACGAAGCCGGTGCCGAACTGCGCATGCAAACCAGCATCGAGCATATCGAGAAGACCGAAAGCGGCTATCTGCTACAAACCAGCGCCGGCCAGTTTGCCTGCCAATCGCTGGTGATCGCCACCGGAGGCCTGTCGATTCCAACGCTGGGCGCGACCGGCTTCGGCTATCAGGTAGCGCGCCAGTTCGGCCATACCTTGCTGCCGACCCGCGCAGGCCTGGTGCCGTTCACCATTACCGAGCCCCAGCTCAAGGCACTGTGCACCGAGCTGTCGGGCACCTCGCTCGATTGCACAGCCAGCTGCAACGGCACCAGCTTCCGCGAAAACCTGCTGTTCACCCACCGCGGCCTCAGCGGCCCGGCGATCCTGCAGATTTCGTCGTTCTGGGAGGCCGGCGACACGGTCGAAATCAACCTGCTGCCCGACCGTGATGCCCTGACCTGGCTGCAACAGCAGCAGACCGAGCGCGCCAACGCGGAACTCAAGACCGTATTGGGCGAGGTGTTCACCCGCAAACTGGCCAACCTGCTGGCCGAGCAGTGGTTCGAGTCAAAGCCGATGAAGCAGTACACCCCGGCGGAGCTGGCGCAGATCGCCGACAAACTGGCAGCCTGGCAGCTGGTACCGGCAGGTACCGAAGGCTATCGCACCGCCGAAGTCACCTTGGGTGGCGTCGATACCCGTGAGGTGTCGTCGAAAACCATGGAATCGCTGAAGAGCCCCAACCTCTATTTCATCGGTGAAGTGCTGGATGTCACCGGCCACCTGGGCGGTTTCAATTTCCAATGGGCCTGGGCATCGGCCAACGCTGCAGCACAGTTCGTGTAGAGTAGAATCCATTCAGCAGCACGGAACGCTTCTTGCTGGTCCGTGCCGCAATGCATTCAATCGATCACTGCCAGCAGGCCATCATGTCATCGAGCTCGTTCCGTCAGTCATTGCGTCGCCTGTGGGGTCAAGACAAGTTCAGCTACGCCATCCGCGTGACCATCGCGCTCACCGGCAGCATGGCCTGGTGCTGGTACCAGAACGAGATGAGCCTGCTCATCCCGCTGTTCCTCGGCATCATCGCCAGCGCCCTGGCCGAGACCGACGATAGCTGGCAAGGCCGCCTCAGCGCGTTGCTCGTCACCCTGCTGTGTTTCGCCATTGCCGCGCTTTCGGTGGAACTGCTGTTCCCCTACCCCTGGATCTTCGCCGTTTCCATGGCCTTGGCCGCCTTCTCCCTGACCATGCTTGGCGCATTGGGTGAACGCTACGGAGCGATCGCATCGGCAACGCTGATTCTGTCGGTGTACACCATGATCGGCGTGGACCAGCGCGGCGGCGAAGTCAGCGACTTCTGGCATGAACCGCTGCTGCTGGTGGCCGGTGCCGCTTGGTATGGTCTGCTC
Organism: Pseudomonas sp. TR47; assembly: GCF_044143025.1. Taxonomy (NCBI): domain Bacteria; kingdom Pseudomonadati; phylum Pseudomonadota; class Gammaproteobacteria; order Pseudomonadales; family Pseudomonadaceae; genus Pseudomonas; species Pseudomonas sp. TR47. Next base: position 184,486 of record NZ_JBHFCS010000003.1, read on the forward strand.
TCGGTGCTGTGGCAGGCGCTGTTCTCCAACCAACCGGTACAGCAGAGCCTGGCCAAACTGTTCTTCGAACTGGGCACTTACCTCAAGCTCAAGGCCAGCCTGTTCGAGCCGATTCGCACACTCGATGTCGAAGCCCAGCGCCTGGCATTGGCCCAGCAAAACGGCAAGGTGGTGGCCGCGCTGAATGCCGCCAAGGAAATCATTCTACACCGGGTGGGCAATAGCCAGCCCAACTCCAAGGTCAGCCGCTACCTGAAGCTGTACTTCCTGGCCCAGGACATCCACGAAAGGGTGAGCGCCTCGCACTACCCTTACAACGCCCTCACCGAGGCGTTCTTCCACAGTGATGTGATGTTCCGCTGCCAGCGCCTGCTGCGCAAACAAGGGGCATCCTGCCAGGAACTGGCACGCTCGATCCGGCTGCGCCAGCCGTTCGTTCTGGCCACCGGCTTCGCCGAGGCCCTCGAGGACCTCAATGCCTCGCTTGAGCACCTGCGTAACCAGAACAACCCGGCCTGGCGTGGCCTGTTGCGCTCACTACGCGCCCTGGCCGCAAACCTGGCCACGCTGGACCGCCTGCTTGGCGCCGCCAGCAACCCCGACAGCCTGGCCGACGCCAGCGACAGCAGCCTGCTCGACCGTTCGCCACGCAACCTCAAGGATGTGTGGAAGCGGTTGCGCACCCAGCTCACACCTACCTCGCTGCTGTTCCGCCATGCCCTGCGCCTGTCGCTGGCGCTGTCGGTGGGCTACGGCATGGTGCACTTGATCCACCCGACCCAAGGCTACTGGATCATCCTCACCACCCTGTTCGTCTGCCAGCCCAACTATGGCGCCACCCGGCGCAAACTGGTGCAGAGGATCTTCGGCACAGCCATCGGCCTGACCGTGGGCTGGGCCCTGTTCGACCTGTTCCCGAATCCGCTCATCCAGTCGGCGTTCGCAGTGGTGGCCGGGGTGGTGTTCTTCGTCAACCGGACCACCCGCTACACCTTGGCCACGGCGGCGATCACGCTGATGATCCTGTTCTGCTTCAACCAGATCGGCGATGGCTACGGCCTGTTCCTGCCACGGCTGTTCGATACCTTGGTCGGTAGCCTGATCGCCATTCTCGCCGTGTTCCTGTTCCTCCCCGACTGGCAGGGCCGTCGCCTTAACAAGGCACTGGCCAACACCTTGGCCTGCGCCAGTGTGTACCTGCGTCAGATCATGCAGCAGTATGCCCACGGCAAGCGCGATGACCTGGCTTACCGCCTGGCCCGGCGCAACGCACACAACGCTGACGCGGCGCTGTCCACCACGCTGGCCAACATGCTCATGGAGCCGGGGCACTTCCGTAAGGAGGCCGATGTGGGCTTCCGCTTCCTGGTGCTGTCGCATACCTTGCTCAGCTACCTCTCAGGGCTGGGGGCACACCGTGATACGGCGCTGCCGGCAGAGGTCCATGAACAGTTGATCGAGGGGGCGGGGCAGGCATTGGCCGCCAGCCTCGACGAAATCGCCAACGGCCTGGCCGCGCGGTTACCCGTGGCGATTCACAGCGATGCCGAAGAAGCCTTGGCCAATACGCTGGAGCAGATGCCTGAGGAACTGGATGAACATCAACGATTGGTGCAGACCCAGTTGGCGCTGATCTGCCGGCAGTTGGGGCCGTTGCGGACCTTGGCCGCGCACCTGATCAAAGAGGGCTCACCGGCCTGATTGTTCGTTGCCTGCGCTGCACATCAAAAGCCATGCTGGCGCAGAAGCCGTGCATAGCTGCCGTCTGCCTTCATCGCTGCAATGCTGCGCTCGAACCGCTCGACGATCTGCCGATGCTCAGGGTGCTTGAGGCTCACCAGAATATGCAGGGTGTTCTCGCCCAGCGCGGGTTCGACCAGCACTACCCCATCACGCACCTGCTCGGGTTCGCGCTGCAGGTTGTAGCGCGCCACGAACTCATCTTCCACTGCCAGATCCACCCGCCCTGCCGCCAGCATGCGCACGGCGGAGGAAAAGTTGCGTACCGGCACCTTGTGCAAGCGGGTGTCGCTATCGAATTCGGGTGAGTAGGCATAATCACGCACCACGGCAATGCTGTAGGGATACAGATCAGCCTGGCGCCTGTAACGGAAGCTGTCGCCCTTGCGCTTGAGCAAACGGATGCGATTGGTCAGGTAGGCCTTGGAAAACTGGCCGATGCGGGTACGCGTATCGTTGTACCAGGCATTGATCAGTACGTCGTAACGGCCTTCGCTAACCCCGAGCAGCGCCCGCGCCCACGGTACTTCCTCGTACTCGCTGGGGTAACCTGCACGCGCCAGCGCCGTGGTGACGATGCTGGTGGCAAGGCCACCACCGGGCATGCCGGCATCGGTGAACGGCGGCCAGGTATCGGCCACCAGCCGTAGTTTGCCCTGGCCCAAGGCTGGCCCAGCCAGCATCACACCCAACAATCCCAGAACGCAAAGCAGTGGCCGCATGCTCAAGTCCTTTTGCAGTGGTAGGCACAGGCTGTTGATGGCGGTCTTCGATAACGCAGGTCATGAGACTACACAAAGCCGCCGCACAGGGCAGCGGCCAATAGTGTCAATTAGCCTCTATTTTGGCCGAAGCAGGCAGCCCCCCGCATTTACGGGTAGCCGAGCACTTCCCTGATCTGGCGCAGATGGCGGATGATCCACTGCTTGTCGATCGCACCCCAGTCATGGATGCGATAATGCCCGGCATGGTTGCGCGCCCCCTCCTGCTGCTCGAACTCGCAGACAATGTCCAGGTCAGCCAACGCAGCGATGGTGTCCTGCGCGGTGCGGCGCGGCATCCCGGTGGCTTCCATCAAGGCTGGCACGCTGGTAGCGGTCTGGCTGTCGATCAGCCAGGCCACGTACAGGCGGCGATAGAAACTGCTCTTGGTCTTGCTCACATCCATGCTGCGTGATCCTTACAGGTTACCCGGCAGCTCCCGATAGGTCAGGTAGACGCGCAGGTCGAATTCCAGTTGGTGGTAGTCCGGCTCCATGTGCTGACAAAGCTGGTAGAAGGCTTTGCTGTGGTCACGCTCGCGCAGGTGCGCCAGTTCATGTACCACGATCATGCGCAGGAACTGCGGCGCCGCCTCCTTGAACAGCGAGGCGATGCGAATTTCCTTCTTCGCCTTGAGCTTGCCACCCTGCACCCGCGACACCGCAGTATTGAGCCCCAGCGCACGGTGGGTGAGGTCCAGGCGGTTGTCGAACAGTACCTTGTCCAGGCTTGGCGCACTGCGCAGGTATTGCTGGCGCAGATCCTGGGCGTAGCCGTACAGCGCCTTGTCGCTCTGCACTTCATGGCGACCGGGATAGCGGCGTTGCAGGTAGTCGCCCAGGCGGTCGCTGTCGATCATCTGCTGCACCTGCTCTTGCAGGTGCGGCGGGTAAGCTTGCAAATAGCGTAATACGGTCATGGCATGACATTCGGCGTAACGAATGCCGATTCTAGCCAATCAGGACTGCGGCCAGGGAAAAATTGCCGGAAAGCCGCTGGCATCGGCGGCGGTCATCGGCCGGGCGACAAGGAAGCCCTGCACGTAGGCGCAACCGTTTGCCTTGAGCCAAGCAGCCTGGGCCGCAGTTTCCACGCCTTCGGCGATGACCGTGACGTTGTACTCGGCGCACAGGCCGATGACGCTGCGCACCAAGGCGGCGTCCGGCGCCGAATCGGGCAGGCGCGCCACCAGGTGGCGGTCCAGCTTCAAGGTGTCGACAGGCAGGTCGCGCAGCATGCGCAGCGAGCAGTCACCAGCACCAAAGTCGTCCAGCGCCACGCGCACTCCCAGCTCGCGCAGGCGGTGGATCTGCTTGATCGCCGCGTCGATGTTGTACATCAGTGAGGTCTCGGCAACTTCCACTTCCAGTTGCGCCGGGTTGAGCCGGTAATCCTGTATCACCCGCTGCAGCTCATCGACAAGCCCAGGCATGGCGAACTGAGCGCGGCTCAGGCTGATACCCAGCACCAGATCCGGGGCAAAACGCTCACACCAGGCCTGACGCTGCGCCGCCCCCTGGCGGTAGATCCAGCTGGCCAGGCGCGTTATCAGTCGCGCCTCCTCAAGCAAAGGGATGAACAGCCCCGGCGGTACATCGCCGACGCTGGGGTGCTGCCAGCGCAGCAGGGCTTCGAAACCGCGCAGGTGACCATCGGCGAAAGCGACCTGGGGCTGGTACACCATGTTGAAGCCTTGCGACTCGACGGCGTGCCGCACGCTGTCCTCAAGCATCAGCCGTGACCGCGCCCGGCCATTGAGCTCCTGGTCATAGAAGCGGTACTGCCCGCGCCCAGCCTGCTTGGCCGCATACATCGCCGCATCGGCGGCACGCAACAGGCCTTCGACAGTGGCACCGCAGTCCGGGAAGGTGGCAATGCCGATGCTGACACCCAGGCAGACATCCAGGCCGGCCACCTGGCGCTGGACGGACATACGCTCTAGCAGTTGCTCGGCAAAGCGGCCGGCTTGTTCCGGATACGGCAGGCCATCGAACAGCGCCGTGAACTCGTCGCCGCCCATGCGTGCCAGCAGCGCCTCACTACCAAGGCAGTCTTTGAGCTGCTCGGCAACCCAACCCAGTACCCGGTCCCCGGCCTCGTGGCCGAGCGAGTCATTGATCCGCTTGAAACCATCCAAATCCATGTACATCAAGGCCTGGGCCTTGTCTGAGCGTTCGTTGCGCAGCAGCACGCTTTCAGCGGCCTGATAGAACCCACGGCGGTTGAGCAGGCCGGTAAGCGGGTCGGTGACCGCCTGGTATTCGAGCTGCTGGTGCAAATTGCGCACCGCCGACATGTCCAGCACCGTCACCACCATCGCCTGCTGATCGGCCGGCAGCGGTGCGCAGGACAATGCCACCGGGACCAGATGACCGCCTGCCGTGCGCAGGTGGGCGTCGTGTACACGGAAGATCTGCCGTGACTGGTAGGCCTGATGGAAATCCGATTCGCTCCAGAGGGTGGCATTGGGCAGTTGCAGCAACTCAAGTAACTGCACGCCCTGCAATTGCTCGACCGGGGCATCGAGCAAGCGTGAGATCGCCGGGTTGGCAAAGCTGATGTTGCCGTGGGCGTCGACCACCAGAATGCCTTCGGCGGCATTCTCCAGGATGGACGCATTGAACGCCCTGGCCGCCTCCAGTTCGCGCGTCAAGCGTTGCAGCATGCGCCGGTTGCGCTGCTGGTCCAGTTGCGCCTGCACCTTGGGCTTGAGGATCTGCGGGTCGAACGGCTTGAACAGGTAATCCACCGCACCACTGGCATAGCCCTTGAGCACGGCGGCATCGGACTGCTCGTTGGCGGTGAGGAAGATGATCGGGGTCAGCCGGGTACGGTGGCTGCCACGCATCAGCCGGGCAACCTCGAAACCGTCCATTTCGGGCATCTGCACGTCGAGCAAGACAAGGTCGACTTCGTGCTCCAGCAAGGCGCTCAAGGCTTCCGTCCCTGAACCTGCTGTCAGCACCTGCCAGTCTGTGCGGGCCAGTAAGGCTCGCATGCTTATGAGGTTCTCAGGGTAATCGTCCACCACCAGGAGAACCGAGTTGCCATCCGGTGGTTGAGGGTAAGCGCCATCCATGCTGCTTTCTCTTTTATGACCGACTTCGACTTGCATCTGGATCCGGTTTAACACTCTAGACTCGAGTGTGTAACACGCAATGCAATCAGAACGCTATCAGTGACTAAAGGTAAGGGTAGTCGACTAACGGTCGTTTGCCGGGCATTCAGCCATAAAAAAACCCACATTTCTGTGGGTCTTTTTAAGGCGGCCTGTGATCAGTTGACCTTGGCGGCCAGCTCACCTTTCAGGTAACGCTGGAACATGCCTTCCAGGGAGATCGGCTTGATCTTCGAGGCATTACCGGCGGTGCCGAAGGCTTCGTAACGTGCGATGCACACATCGCGCATGGCTTTCACGGTTTCACCGAAGAACTTGCGCGGGTCGAACTCGCTCGGGTTCTGCGCCATCAGGCGGCGCATGGCACCGGTGGAGGCCAGACGCAGGTCGGTATCGATGTTGACCTTGCGCACGCCGTGCTTGATGCCTTCAACGATTTCTTCGACCGGTACGCCGTAGGTCTCTTTGATGTCGCCGCCGTACTGGTTGATGATCGCCAGCCACTCCTGCGGTACCGAGGAAGAACCGTGCATCACCAGGTGGGTGTTGGGGATGCGCTTGTGGATTTCCTTGATGCGGTCGATCGCCAGCACGTCACCGGTTGGCGGCTTGGTGAACTTGTAGGCACCGTGGCTGGTGCCGATGGCGATGGCCAGGGCATCCACCTGGGTCTTCTTGACGAAGTCGGCGGCTTCTTCCGGGTCGGTGAGCATCTGGCTGTGGTCCAGCACGCCTTCGGCGCCGATGCCGTCTTCTTCACCGGCCATGCCGGTTTCCAGCGAACCCAGGCAGCCCAGCTCGCCTTCGACCGAAACACCACAGGCGTGCGCCATGGCGACAGTCTGCTGAGTGACGCGGACGTTGTACTCGTAGTCGGTCGGGGTCTTGCCGTCTTCGCCCAGCGAGCCGTCCATCATCACCGAGCTGAAGCCCAGCTGGATCGAGCGCTGGCACACGTCAGGGCTGGTGCCGTGGTCCTGGTGCATGCACACCGGGATGTGCGGGAATTCTTCGATGGCGGCCAGGATCAGGTGACGCAGGAACGGCGCGCCAGCGTATTTGCGGGCACCGGCCGAAGCCTGGACGATCACTGGGGAGTCGGTCTTGTCGGCCGCTTCCATGATGGCGCGCATCTGCTCGAGGTTGTTGACGTTGAAAGCTGGAACGCCGTAACCGAACTCGGCGGCGTGGTCCAGCATCTGGCGCATGCTAATGAGTGCCATTGTGTATCTCTCTCCCGACAAGCGTCGTTTTGTTTCGTGCAAGCCTGCCGCAGGGGCGGTTGCTGTTCAAGTAGTGTGGGCCACCGGTGCGGCCCGGCCAGTCACGGTGCCTTGCAGCCCCGCCCAATCAGATCGTTGGTTGCCACCCAGTACACCAGGCCTTCCTCGCCCTTGGTGTGGAAGGCCAGCACGCCATCGCTGTACATCGCGCCCGACGCACTCGGCTCGGACTTGAGCCGGTAGACCTGGTCGCCGCCGCCGAGGCGCACGTCGACCGAATCCTGTTGTGCATCGGCGAAGCGCCAGAGCACTTCGGTCTGGCTGTCACAGACCCAACGGGTCCAGGCGGCTGCCGGGGCGGGTTGCGCCGGCTGCAGCAGCGAGCATCCTGCCAGTGTCGCCAGGGCCATCAAGGCCATCAGCGCTTTCATTGCATATCCTCTAGATGACCACACAATGGTCGCTTGGTTGCCTGCTCCGACGAAGCGCATCGGTTCATGGGCAGCCAGGCGCCTTGCGCTGGTGGTCTTCGTCATACTTTTCCAGGCCTTCCGGGCCCACGCGCTTGCTGATTACCGGCACGGTCTCGGCCTGCCACTCAGACTGGTAGCAGCCGCCCTTGGGCGGCTGCGCCGGATCGTTGTCCGAGGACGGGCTGCTGGAGCATGCGCTCAGCAAACCAGCCAGCAAGATCACAGGCAATTGCTTGACCATCAGGTCGCTCCCTTTGCCAGGCGCCGCCATTGTCAGGCTTTTGCCCGCTCTTCAAGGATCGCCACGGCCGGCAGTACCTTGCCTTCGACGAACTCGAGGAATGCACCACCACCGGTAGAAATGTAGGAGATCTCGGCGCTGACGCCATATTTGTCGATGGCTGCCAGGGTATCGCCACCGCCAGCGATGGAGAATGCGGCGCTCTCGGCGATAGCCTTGGCCAGTACCTTGGTGCCGTTGCCGAACTGGTCGAACTCGAACACACCGACCGGGCCGTTCCACAGGATGGTTTTCGACGACTTCAGCAGTTCGGCGAAATTGGCCGCAGTCTGTGGCCCGATGTCCAGGATCATGTCGTCAGCGGCCACGTCGGCGATGGCCTTGACGGTGGCCTCGGCGCTCTCGGCAAACTCCTTGGCAACCACCACGTCGACTGGCAGCGGTACGCTGACCTTGGCGGCGATGGCCTTGGCGGTTTCCACCAGGTCAGGCTCGTACAGCGACTTGCCCACCGGGTGGCCGGCGGCGGCCAGGAAGGTGTTGGCGATCCCGCCACCAACGATCAACTGGTCGCAAACCGAGCTCAGGCTGTTCAGCACGTCCAGCTTGGTGGAAACCTTGGAGCCGGCAACGATGGCCGCCATTGGTTTGGCCGGTGCCTTCAGGGCTTTGCCCAGGGCGTCCAGCTCGGCGGCCAGCAGCGGGCCTGCCGCAGCGACCTTGGCGAACTTGGCGACGCCGTGGGTGGAGCCTTCGGCACGGTGAGCGGTGCCGAAGGCGTCCATGACGAAGACGTCGCACAGGGCCGCGTACTTGTGCGCCAGCTCGTCGGCGTTCTTCTTCTCGCCCTTGTTGAAGCGAACGTTCTCGAACAGCACCAGGTCACCGGCCTTGACCTCGATGCCATCGAGGTAGTCGGCGACCAGTGCAACGTCGCGGCCCAGGGCCTTGCTCAGGTAGTCGGCAACCGGCTTGAGGCTGTTCTCGGCCGAGAACTCACCTTCGGTCGGGCGGCCCAGGTGCGAGCAGACCATTACCGCCGCGCCCTTCTCCAGGGCCAGCTTGATGGTCGGCAGCGCAGCCAGGATACGCGCGTCGCTGGTTACCACACCGTCCTTCACAGGCACGTTGAGGTCTTCGCGGATCAATACGCGTTTACCTTGCAGGTCGAGGTCGGTCATCTTCAACACGGTCATGAATGCAGTCCTTCAGGGCTGTTTGGTGCGGGTTGGGTGGACGACGTGCAGATAATGTTCGGCAACGTCGAGCATACGGTTGGCAAAACCCCATTCGTTGTCGAACCAGGCCAGCAGGTTCACCAGGCGGGGGCCCGAGACGCGTGTCTGGCTGGCATCGACGATCGCCGAATGCGGGTCATGGTTGAAATCACAGCTGGCGTGGGGCAATTCGGTGTAAGCCAGCAAGCCTTTGAGCGGGCCATCCAGCGCCGCCTCGCGCAGCACCCGATTGACTTCGACCGCACTGGTGTCACGGGCGGTCTGCAGGGTGATGTCCAGGCACGACACGTTGACGGTCGGCACGCGTACCGCTTTGGCCTGTATTCGCCCGGCAAGTTCCGGCAGCAGGCGCTCGATACCACGCGCCAGGCCAGTGGACACCGGGATCACCGACTGGAAAGCCGAGCGCGTGCGGCGCAAATCTTCATGATGGTAGGCGTCGATCACCGGCTGGTCGTTCATTGCCGAGTGAATGGTGGTGATCTGTACGTACTCGATGCCGAACGCCTGGTCCAATACCCGCAGCAGCGGTACGCCACAGTTGGTGGTACAGGAGGCGTTGGACACCAGGCGCTCGGTGCCGGTCAGGCAAGCCTGGTTGATGCCGTAGACCACCGTCGCATCCACATCGGCCTCGCTGGCCATGGGCTGCGAGAACAGCACACGCGGCGCACCGGCATCAAGAAAGCGCTGGCCATCGGCACGGGTGTGATAGGCGCCGGAACACTCCAGCACCAGGTCGATGTCCAGGGCGGCCCAGTCGACGCCCTCGGGGGTGGCACTGCGCATGACCTTCACGCAGTCACCATTGATATGCAGACAGTCGCCGTCGACCTTCACGTCGCCGGGGAATCGGCCGTGAGTGGAGTCGAAGCGTGTCAGGTATTCCACACTGGCCTGGTCGGCCAGGTCGTTCAATGCAACGATTTCGAAGCCAGCCTTTGCCCCACGCTCAAACAGTGCGCGCAGGACACAGCGGCCGATGCGGCCGTAACCGTTGAGTGCAACTTTGTAGGGACGCGGGTGGGGCATTGGTGGGCTCGCTAACGCATGGTGGCTGTTGGGGCCGCGTTGCGGCCCATCGCGACACAAGGCCGCTCCTACAGGCACCGCGCCAACATCGAGGCTGCGCGGTAACTGCAGGAGCGGCCTTGCGTCGCGATGGAGGGCCAAGCCCTCCAGGGTTGCATCAGTCTTCCAGCAGCTCTTCGGCAGTACCCAGGATGTTCTCCAGGGTGAAGCCGAACTCCTCGAACAGTGCGCTGGCCGGAGCCGATTCACCGTAAGTGGTCATGCCGATGACACGGCCTTCGAGGCCCACGTACTTGTACCAGAAGTCGGCATGAGCCGCTTCGATGGCGATGCGGGCACCCACTTGCAGCGGCAGTACGGACTGCTTGTAGGCCGCATCCTGTGCGTCGAACACGCTGGTGCTCGGCATCGACACGACACGCACCTTGCGGCCCTGCTCGGTCAGCTTGTCGAACGCCTGAACGGCCAGGCCCACTTCCGAACCGGTGGCGATCAGGATCAGCTCGGGCTCGCCGGCGCAGTCCTTGAGCACGTAACCGCCGCGGGCGATATCGGCGATCTGCTGGGCGTCGCGGTCCTGATGCTGCAGGTTCTGGCGCGAGAAGATCAGCGCCGATGGGCCGTCCTTGCGCTCCAGGGCGTGCTTCCAGGACACAGCCGACTCGACTGCGTCGGCCGGGCGCCAGGTGTCCAGGTTCGGCGTGCTGCGCAGGCTGGTCAGTTGCTCGATCGGCTGGTGGGTCGGGCCGTCTTCGCCCAGGCCGATGGAGTCGTGGGTGTACACATGGATGACGCGCTGCTTCATAAGGGCGGACATGCGCACGGCGTTACGGGCGTATTCCATGAACATCAGGAACGTCGCGCCGTAAGGCACCAGGCCGCCGTGCAGGGCAACCCCGTTCATGATCGCGGTCATGCCGAACTCGCGCACGCCGTAGAACACGTAGTTGCCGCTGGCGTCGTTGGCGTCCACACCCTTGCAGCCCTTCCACAGGGTCAGGTTGGAGCCGGCCAGGTCGGCCGAGCCGCCAAGGAATTCCGGCAGCAGTGGGCCGAAGGCATTCAGGGTGTTCTGGCTGGCCTTGCGGCTGGCGATGGTCTCGCCTTTGGCAGCGACTTCAGCGATGTAGGCAGCGGCCTTTTCGGAGAAGTCGGCTGGCAGATCACCGCTCAGACGGCGCTTGAGTTCGCTGGCCAGTTCCGGGAAGGCGGCGGCATAGGCATCGAACCGCGTGTTCCACTCGGCTTCAGCCTTGGCGCCTGCTTCTTTGGCGTCCCATTCGGCGTAGATGTCGGCAGGAACTTCGAACGGAGCGTGGTTCCAGTTCAGTTCCTTGCGGGCCAGGGCGATTTCGTCGTTGCCCAGCGGAGCACCGTGGCAGTCTTCCTTGCCCTGCTTGTTGGGCGAGCCGAAACCAATGATGGTCTTGCAGCAGATCAGGGTCGGACGGTCGCTCTTGCGCGCAGTCTCGATAGCCGTGCGGATCTCGTCGGCGTCGTGGCCGTTGACGTTGCGGATCACCAGCCAGTTGTAGGCCTCGAAGCGCTTGGGCGTGTCGTCGGTGAACCAGCCTTCCACTTCACCGTCGATGGAGATGCCGTTGTCGTCATAGAAGGCCACCAGCTTGTTCAGGCCCAGGGTGCCGGCCAGCGAGGCGACTTCGTGGGAGATGCCTTCCATCATGCAGCCGTCGCCGAGGAACACGTAGGTGTTGTGGTCGACGATGTTGTGGCCATCGCGGTTGAACTGGGCACCCAGCACTTTCTCCGCCAAGGCAAAGCCCACGGCATTGGCCAAACCTTGGCCCAGCGGGCCGGTGGTGGTTTCCACACCCGGGGTGTAGCCGAACTCGGGGTGGCCCGGGGTACGGCTATGCAGCTGGCGGAACGACTTGAGGTCGTCGAGGGTGACGTCGTAGCCGGTCAGGTGCAGCAACGAGTAGATCAGCATCGAGCCGTGGCCGTTGGACAGCACGAAGCGGTCACGGTCGGCGAAGCTCGGGTTGCTCGGGTTGTGCTTCAGATAGTCGCGCCAAAGCACTTCGGCGATATCCGCCATGCCCATGGGGGCACCTGGGTGGCCGCTGTTGGCCTTTTGCACGGCATCCATGCTGAGGGCACGAATGGCGTTGGCACGTTCACGACGGCTGGGCATCGCTTATCTCCTGGGGCTTGAATAGGTGGTGTAACGAAAAAGGCGGCCATTTTCCCCCACTGGGGGGCTGGGGGCAAACATTTAAGCGGCAAGCGGCAAGCTTTAAGCAGCAAGAGAAAGCCGAACCGTGCGCGCAAGGCTCTATTTCTTGCAGCTCATCGCCAATATCAAAACTTTTTGATATTGGTCTTGCTAGGGCAACGATGCCTGTCTAGACTGCCGCGTCATGAACCTCCGTGCGCAACCGATCCCTCAGCGAAGCGACACACTGGCAGCCCTGTGCAAAGCCAGTGGCGACGAACTGCGCCTGAATGTCCTGCGCGCCTTGGCCAGCGACTCGTTCGGCGTCCTGGAGCTGGCACAGATTTTCGACATCGGGCAGTCGGGCATGAGCCATCACCTCAAGGTTTTGGCCCAGGCCGAGCTGGTGGCTACGCGCCGCGAAGGCAATGCGGTTTTCTACCGCAGGGCCCTGCCCGACAGCCACCGCCTGGGCGGCCGCCTGCACACCGCGCTGCTCGAAGAGGTCGACGACCTGGCACTGCCGCTGGACGTGCAGGCGCGCATCGCCCAGGTGCAACAACGCCGCGCCGCCACCAGCCAGGACTTTTTCCTGCGCGTGGAAGAAAAGTTCCGCGCCCAGCAGGACCTGATCGCCGGCCTGCCGCAGTACCGCGAAAGCCTGCTGGCGCTGCTCGACACACTGAATTTCGAGCCGACTGCCAGCGCGCTGGAAGTCGGCCCCGGCGACGGCGGCTTTTTGCCCGACCTGGCCCGGCGCTTCGCCTGTGTCACAGCCCTGGACAACAGCCCGACCATGCTCGAGCTGGCGCGCCAGGTCTGCGAACGCGAACGCCTGGATAATGTAAACCTGCAGTTGGCCGATGCACTGGGTGCAACGGATGTGGAAGCCGACTGCGTTGTGCTGAACATGGTCCTGCACCATTTCAGCGACCCGGCCCTGGCCCTGCGCCTTTTGGCCAAACGGGTGAAGGCAGGCGGCAGCCTGCTGGTCACCGAACTGTGCAGCCACGATCAGGATTGGGCGCGGGAAGCCTGCGGCGATCTCTGGCTTGGTTTTGAACAGGACGACCTGGCCCGTTGGGCCAACGCTGCCGGGCTGGCCCCGGGGGACAGCCTCTATGTGGGCTTGCGTAACGGTTTCCAGATACAGGTCCGCCATTTTCAGCGGACGGCTGGCGACACACACCATCGGTAAATTTTAGGAACCCGTCGAGATGAGCGAATACTCCCTTTTCACCTCCGAGTCCGTGTCCGAAGGGCATCCGGACAAGATCGCCGACCAGATTTCGGACGCGGTCCTGGATGCCATCATCACCCAGGACAAATACGCCCGCGTGGCGTGTGAAACCCTGGTCAAGACCGGTGTCGCCATCATCGCCGGCGAAGTCACCACGTCGGCCTGGGTCGACCTGGAAGAGCTGGTGCGCAAAGTCATCATCGACATCGGCTACAACAGCTCCGACGTCGGCTTCGACGGCGCCACCTGCGCCGTGATGAACATCATCGGCAAACAGTCGGTGGACATCGCCCAAGGCGTCGACCGCTCCAAGCCGGAAGACCAGGGCGCTGGTGACCAGGGCCTGATGTTCGGCTACGCCAGCAACGAAACCGACGTGCTGATGCCGGCGCCGATCTGCTTCTCGCACCGCCTGGTCGAGCGTCAGGCCGAAGCGCGCAAATCCGGGCTGCTGCCTTGGCTGCGCCCGGACGCCAAGTCTCAGGTCACCTGCCGCTATGAAAACGGCAAGGTAGTCGGCATCGACGCGGTGGTCCTGTCGACCCAGCACAACCCTGAAGTCTCGCAAAAAGACCTGCAGGAAGCCGTGATGGAGCTGATCGTCAAGCACACCCTGCCTGCCGAACTGCTGCACAAGGACACCCATTACCACATCAACCCGACCGGCAACTTCATCATCGGTGGCCCGGTGGGTGACTGTGGCCTGACCGGCCGCAAGATCATCGTCGACTCCTACGGCGGCATGGCCCGTCACGGTGGTGGCGCGTTCTCCGGCAAGGACCCGTCCAAGGTCGACCGCTCCGCCGCCTACGCCGGCCGTTACGTGGCCAAGAACATCGTCGCCGCCGGCCTGGCCGAACGTTGCGAGATTCAGGTGTCCTACGCCATCGGCGTAGCCCAGCCGACCTCCATCTCGATCAACACCTTCGGTACCGGCAAGGTCTCGGACGACAAGATCATCCAGCTGGTGCGTGAGTGCTTCGACCTGCGTCCGTACGCCATCACCAAGATGCTCGACCTGCTGCACCCGATGTACCAGGAAACCGCTGCCTACGGCCACTTCGGCCGTACCCCGCAGCAGAAGACTGTCGGCGACGACACCTTCACCACCTTCACCTGGGAGCGCACCGACCGCGCCCAGTCGCTGCGTGATGCTGCCGGCCTGTAATTTCTCCTGCAGCGATGCATCGAAGCCCTTGCCGAGTGATCGGCAGGGGCTTTTTTGTAGTTTCCATGGCATCGCCCCTCGACACATCACCTGACAACTGAACCCGCCAACCTCCGCCACGCTTGCCTAGCCTGAACACTCCACTCCGCCACGCAAGGATGCTGGCCATGTCACCTTTCCTGGGTCTCGCAGCCCTGTTGCTGCTCCACACATCCATCGCCCAAGCCGGCCACTGTCCGGACTGGAATGCCAAGCAAGCCAGAACCGAAGTTGCACAACTGCGCGCCACCCTGGCCAACTGGGACGACCATTACCACCGCCAGGGTATAGCGCTCGTAGCCGATGAGCTCTACGACCAGGCCCGACACCACCTGCTGCACCTGCAACAGTGCTTTGGCCAGGAACCCACAGGCCCAAACCCACTGGCCAGCGCACGCGGCCCCATTGCCCACCCCGTTGCCCACACCGGCGTCGAGAAACTCCCTGACGCAGCTGGCGTTGCACGCTGGATGACCGGCAAGAAGGGCGTGTGGGTGCAACCGAAAGTCGACGGAGTGGCGGTCTCACTGGTCTATCGCCAAGGCCGGCTTGTACAGCTACTCAGCCGTGGTGACGGCCTCCAAGGGCATGACTGGAGCCGCCACATCAAGGACCTCGGCAGCATCACCCGGCAATTGCCTCAGCCACTGGACGTCGTATTGCAAGGCGAGTTCTACCTGCGCCTGCAAGCGCACGTGCAAGCTGAGGCAGGCAGCAGCAATGCGCGCGGTAGCGTGGCCGGGATGCTGGCGCGCAAGCAGCTTGGCCCGGAACTGGGCGCGAGCATCGGCCTGTTCGTCTGGGACTGGCCGCATGGGCCGGACGACCAGGGCGAGCGCCTCACACAACTTGCAGCCTGGGGGTTCCCCGACAGTCAGCGTTTCAGCACAGCTATCGACACCCCCGCGCAAGCTACCCATTGGCGCCTGCACTGGTATCGCTCACCGCTGCCCTTTGCCACCGACGGCGTGATTCTGCGCCAGGACAGCCGCCCGCCAGCCGCCCGCTGGCGGCCCAACGCCCCCTATTGGATCGCCGCGTGGAAATACCCCTTCGCCCAGGCGCTGGCAGAGGTGCGCGACGTACACTTTCTAATCGGCCGCACCGGCAGGGTGACGCCAGTGCTCAAGCTGCAGCCGGTCACCCTGGACGACCGCCGGATCAGCCAAGTCAGCCTCGGCTCCATGGCCCGCTGGCAAACCTTGGACATTCGCCCAGGCGACCGGGTGGCGATCAGCCTAGCCGGGCTGACCATTCCACGTTTCGAAAAGGTGGTCCACCGCGCTGTCGAGCGACAACCGCTGACGGTACCTGTACCTGGAAGATACGGTCCTCACAGTTGCTGGCAAGCCGGCGAGGGGTGTGAAGAGCAGTTCATCGCCCGCCTGGCCTGGCTCGGGGGCAAGCAAGGGCTGGCCATGCCAGGCGCCGGCCCGGGCACCTGGCGGCTGCTGGTGCACGCGGGCCTGGTCACATCGCTTACGGACTGGTTGGCGCTCGATGCCCAGCAACTGCAACAAGTGCCGGGCATCAGTGAAGTCAAAGCCATGCGGCTGCAACGCGGTTTCGACATCGCCCGCTCCAGGCCTTTCGCCCATTGGCTGAGGGGCCTTGGCGTGCCTGCCCACGGCAACGTGCCTGAGCATGAGTACTGGCCGGCGCTTGCCAGCCGTTCCCCCAGCGAATGGCAAGCCTTGCCCGGCATCGGTGAAACACGCGCCAGGCAGCTCGCAGACTTCTTCGCCCAGGGAGAAGTACAGCGCATTGCAACACATCTGGGGAACAATGGCGTCGACGGTTTTCACATGGCTGAAGAGGCCAAATCCCACTAGCGAATGCGCAAAGACCTGTAAGGGGATTTCCGAATCTGAGCCTGGAAAAACCTGCCAAGGGTTTATAAATCGGTAAAACCAAGGCAGGATTTCCCCACTTTCTGCTGCCCCGCCCCGTTCAAGAGGCTTTTCATGAAACGTATTTCCACCCTTTTAGTGCTGGCAACGCTGGCTTTTTCAGCTAACGCCGCCCAGCCCGCCAAAGAACAACCCGCGCTCACCGGTTGCGCAGCCAAGCGCCAAGCGATTGTTGAACAGATCGAACAGGCCAAGGCCCACAACAACAGCAACCAACAGGCCGGCCTGGAAAAAGCGCTGAGCGAAGTCGATGCGAACTGCACCGATGCCGGCTTGCGCAAAGAGCGCGAACAGAAGGTGCTCGAGGCGCGCCACGAGGTCAACCAGCGTACCAAGGACCTGGACAAGGCCATGAAGAAGGGCGACCCGGAGCGCATCAACAAGCGCAAAGACAAACTTGCCGAGGCGAAAAAGGAGTTGCAGGAAGCTGTCGAAGACCTGGAGCGCTGAAGGCTGACAACTAGCCTACGGCCTACAGGGCTTGCCGGGACACCGGCCCGGCACTCGACCAGTGGCCCTGCAGGCCTCTGGTCGACCATGCCTCAGTGGTTGCGAAACTCTGTATGGCAGGCCTTGCACGCTGCCTCGACCTTGTCCATAGGTGCCTTGAGCATCGCCGCGTCCAGTGGCTGCTTGCGTGTCACCGCCAGCAACTCGCCTGTCACCCCTTCCAACGCTTGCGCCAAGTCATGAAAGCGCGCCTGACGCT
The DNA here is from genome assembly GCF_044143025.1 of Pseudomonas sp. TR47. Lineage (NCBI taxonomy): Bacteria > Pseudomonadati > Pseudomonadota > Gammaproteobacteria > Pseudomonadales > Pseudomonadaceae > Pseudomonas > Pseudomonas sp. TR47. Next base: position 201,555 of record NZ_JBHFCS010000003.1, read on the forward strand.
CCCAGACCTCGGGCCGCGCACTGCTGTCGCCATCATCCTTTACCTGCGGAAAATGCTGCCAGGGCGCATGGGCCAGGCTATCGAGTTTCACCGCACCCTCGGCAAACTTAGCCCCATCGAACGGCAACCGCCCGCGCAGCATGCCACCCATGTCCTCGCTGGTCTTGAGCATCTGCTTGAAGATCGCCTTGCGCTGCCCCAAGGGTGAGTTAGGATCGACACGGTCGCAGGCCACCAGGGACAGGCTGATCAGCAGTATGGCGGTGAAACATTTGAACATCACAGTCACATTGGCAGAGGAAAGGGCCACCAGTATCCTCGCCTGCCATGCAAAGACCAATACCCTTACGAACACTATGGGCAGCCATCCGCTGCTGCCCTCCAAGGATTCAACCATGAAATCTGCTCTGCGCCATCTCGCCTGGGCGCTGCCGGCCCTGGCCTTGCTGGCCGGCTGCAACGGCGGCGAAAACGCCAAGCCCGAACCCCACGCCGTCGCTACTTACACCCCTGCAGCTTGGGCCGACCTGCCCAGCGTCAGCGACAGCGACCTGGTCGCGGGTTTCAACGCCTGGCGCACTGGCTGTGAAAAGCTCAAGCGTGATCCGGTGTGGGCCGCCACGTGCGAAGCAGCACAGCCGATTGCCCTGGAGGCGCCCCAGGTGCGCACGTTCCTGCAAGCGCAATTGCAGGTCTATGGCCTGCGCTCGGCCGAGAACAACGCCAATGGCCTGATCACCGGCTACTACGAACCGGTCTACCCCGGCAGCCTGACACGCACCGAAGCGGCCAATGTACCGGTGTATGGCATCCCCGATGACATGATCGTGGTCGACCTGGCCAGCGTTTACCCGGAACTGAAGGGCAAGCGCCTGCGAGGCCGCCTCGACGGCCGCGTGCTCAAGCCCTATGACACCGCCGAGGTGATCTACCGGGACGGCGTGAAGGCCCCGGTACTGGCGTGGTTGACCGACCCGATGGACCTGCAGTTTCTGCAGATCCAGGGGTCTGGCCGGGTAAAGCTGGAAGATGGCCGTCAATTGCGCCTGGGCTACGCGGACCAGAACGGCCACCCGTACCGGCCGATAGGTCGCTGGCTGATCGAGCAGGGCCAGTTGAAGAAGGAAGACGTGAGCATGGGCGCCATCCATGCCTGGGCTCAGGCCAATCCGCAGCGTGTGCCTGAATTGCTGGCGAGCAACCCCAGCTATGTATTCTTCAGCACCCGCCCTGACAGCAACGAAGGCCCGCGCGGCTCGCTGAATGTGCCGCTTACCGCAGGCTACAGCGTGGCCATCGATCGCAAGGTCATTCCATTGGGCAGCCTGCTTTGGCTGTCCACCACGCGCCCGGACGGCACACCGGTGGTTCGGCCGGTGGGCGCTCAGGATACGGGTGGCGCGATTACCGGCGAAGTGCGTGCGGACCTGTTCTGGGGCACCGGGCCTGAGGCCGGCGAACTGGCGGGGAACATGAAGCAGCAGGGGCAGATCTGGATGCTATGGCCAAAGGGCAAGCCACTGCCTGAAGTACCCAAAGTCCTTTGACTGGCTGCTGCCCTCCTCGCGGCTCGCACGCGAGGAGGGCAGCCAGGCTTCAGGCCGAAACGACGAAGAACGACACGATCAGGGCCACCCCGGCGAACCACACCAGCGAGCGCAAAGCCGCCCAGTCCGCCAGATAGCAGATGATGTAAAGCAGCCGACTGGTGATGTACAAGACCCCCAGCACGTCCTGCGTCACCTGCTCGGCATTGCCCACGATATCGGCCACCAGCACCGCCGCGGCAAATGCCGGAAACGCTTCATAGCTGTTCTGCTGGGCGGCATGGGCACGCCGTGGCAGACCCGATAATGTGTCGAGGAAGGCGCGTGGGTCGTGATTGTCCTTCAAGCCGAAACGGCCACTGCTCACCTTGGCGATCAAGGCGCACAGCGGCGGCAGGAACAATGCGATCAGGATGCACCACAGGGCAACGGTCATGGACAGGACTCCTTCAGTCGTTAGGTTAGAGCTTCATCACCAGCATGCCTGCCAGTACCAGCCCGCAAGCTAGGAGTCTCGGGCCGCCAAAAGGTTCTTTGAGGTAGCGCATGCCCAGCAGTACCACCAGGATGACGCTCAGCTCGCGCAAGGCCGCCGCCTCGGCCACCGAACCCAGATGCATGGCCCACAATACCAGCGCGTAGCTGAACAACACGCAAAAGCCCACTGCCAACCCCAAGCGCCACTGGGTGCGCCAGAACAGCACGAACGGCCCCCGCCGTGCCACACCGGCAAGCAATGGAAAAGGCCAGGCACTGAGCAGGGTCAGCCATACCAGGTAGTCCCAGGGCTTGCCCCACAACCGCACGGCCTGCCCGTCGAACCAGGTGTAGCAACCGATGCACAGGCCGATCAGCGCCACCACTGGCAGCATCGACCAGGGCAGGCGCTCACCCCCACCTCCCTGCCACAGCAGGCACGCCATGCCACACGGGATCAGCAATATGCCGATGATTTGCTGCTGGCTGAGCGACTCGCCGGCGAACGCCAGGGTCAGCCCCAGCACCACCAGCGGTGACAAGCCACGCATCAGAGGATAGACCAGCCCCAGATCGCCTACCCGATATGCCTGGATCAGCAGGAATCGGTACAACTGCTCGGCCAATGCCGAGGCGATCAGCCAAGGCCAGATCTCGGCAGGCGGCAGGTCCACGAAGGCCACTGCGAGCACGGCAAAGGCCAGGGCTACCGAGTCCATGCTGGCGATCACCAGCAAGCGCTCGCCACTGAATTTGATCAGGGTGTTCCAGGTCGCGTGCAGCAGGGCTGCGACCAATACCAGGGAAGTTGCCAGCACGCCTTCAGGTCCTTGTGACGTTATCAGCCACTGAATATATAGCCTTGGTAGTGACAATGGGCGCGAGGCGGTTCTGCATCAAATGCGGAACGAAACCAGCCAGCCAGGTCAAAAACTGTGTCCCGAAACCCTCGCCAGATCATCAAAGAACTGCCCGAGCCATTCGGGTTACGACTTGGAAGCCATTGTTACAGGATTTGGGATGCTTGAATTAGTTGCTGCGTTTATCTGCCTCACAACACTCCTCACCTACGTCAATTACCGCTTTATCGGCCTGCCACCCGCCATCGGCGTGATGGTCACGGCACTGCTGTTCTCGCTGATGCTGCAGGGGCTTAGCCTGATCGGCTTCCCGGGCCTTGAAGAACGCGTCGAAGGGTTGATGAACCAGATCGACTTCAATGACCTGCTGATGCACTGGATGCTGGCGTTTCTGCTGTTCGCCGGCGCACTGCACGTCAACCTCACCGATCTGCGCAGCTACCGCTGGCCGATCGGGCTGCTGGCAACGCTCGGCGTGCTGATCGCCACCGTGGTGATCGGCTTTCTGTCGCACTGGGTCTTTGCGATGTTCGGCTGGCAGGTGCCGCTGATCTACTGCCTGCTGTTCGGTGCACTGATCTCGCCCACCGACCCGATCGCTGTGCTGGGGGCCCTGCGGACCGCCAACGCCTCCAAGCCGCTGAAGACCACCATCGTCGGCGAGTCACTGTTCAACGATGGCACCGCCGTGGTGGTGTTCACTGTCCTGCTGGGCATCATTCAACTGGGTGAAACGCCAAGCATCACTGACACAGCGATCCTGTTCGCCCGCGAAGCCATTGGCGGGGCGGTGTTTGGCGGGCTGCTCGGTTACGCCACCTACCGCATGATCAAAAGCGTCGAGCAGTATCAGGTCGAGGTCATGCTGACCCTGGCGCTGGTCATCGGTGGTTCGGCGATGTGCTACGAGCTGCATGTCTCGGCACCGATCGCGATGGTCGTGGCCGGCCTGATCATCGGCAACCTGGGGCGCAACCTGGCGATGAACGACATGACCCGTCGCTACCTGGACGGTTTCTGGGAGTTGATCGACGACATGCTCAACGCCCTGCTCTTCGCCCTGATCGGCCTGGAGCTGTTGCTGCTGCCGTTCAACTGGCTGCACCTGGCGGCTGGCAGCGTGCTGGCGCTGGCGGTGCTGCTGTCGCGGCTGCTGACCGTGGCCCCGGCGATCGTGCTTTTGCGCCGCTGGCGCAGCATGCCCAAAGGCACCGTGCGGGTACTGACCTGGGGCGGCCTGCGCGGTGGCGTTTCGGTAGCCCTGGCACTGTCGCTGCCATTGGGCGAGGAGCGTGACCTGCTGCTGTCGATCACCTACATCGTGGTGCTGTCGTCGATCCTGGTGCAGGGCTTGAGCATCGGGCGGGTGGTGCGCAAGGTCAGCGCACAACCGTGAAAACCCAGGGCCGTCTTGCCGGCGAAAGGGCTGCGAAGCAGCCCCATCACGTTATTCCACCGCGCTGTCCGGAAACTGGTCCTGAACATATTTGATCTCGGTGCGCCCGTGGGCCGCCGGCTGGCCATCCTCGCCCAGGTTGACGAAGACCATCTTGTCGACAGTCAGGATGCTCTTGCGGGTGATCTTGTTGCGCACTTCACACTTGAGGGTGATCGAGGTGCGGCCGAACTCGGTTGCGGTGATGCCCAGCTCGATGATGTCGCCCTGGCGCGAGGCACTGACGAAGTTGATCTCCGACATGTACTTGGTCACCACACGCTGGTTGCCCAGTTGGACGATGGCGTAGATCGCCGCCTCTTCGTCGATCCAGCGCAACAGGCTGCCGCCGAACAGTGTGCCGTTGGGGTTGAGGTCTTCGGGTTTTACCCATTTGCGGGTGTGAAAGTTCATCTGTACTCCTGACCTGCTTGGCTAACTTGCGGTAATGATGGCAGAGCGGCCGGCGCCGCTCCATTGATCATCGACTATCGTCGCTATTAATCGACAGAAAACCTTGGGCGATGACTCCCGCCAAGGCTATAATCTGCGCCGATTCACATGGCCACCCGCCGCGGTGCCATGCCCGCCACCTGTCCGAGGGGCGCTGCAGCAGGGTCATCCTGTCAGGCTCGGATGGGGCGTTGTCCGCTCCCGCGGACGCTGAACGCACAACGGCGCCCATTCGCACACTACGAATGGAGGCTCTCATGAGCGCTGTAAACACGCCTGCAGGTTTTACCGATTTCAAAGTCGCAGACATCTCCCTGGCCGCCTGGGGTCGTCGCGAAACCATCATCGCCGAATCGGAAATGCCTGCCCTGATGGGCCTGCGTCGCAAGTACCTCGCTGAGCAGCCGCTCAAGGGTGCGAAGATTCTGGGCTGCATCCACATGACCATCCAGACTGCCGTGCTGATCGAAACCCTGGTTGCCCTGGGTGCCGAAGTGCGCTGGTCGTCCTGCAACATCTTCTCCACTCAGGACCAGGCCGCAGCCTCCATCGCTGCCGCCGGTATCCCGGTGTTCGCCTGGAAAGGTGAAACCGAGGAAGAGTACGAGTGGTGCCTGGAGCAGACCATCCTCAAGGATGGCCAGCCATGGGACGCCAACATGATCCTCGACGACGGCGGTGACCTGACCGAGCTGCTGCACAAGAAGTACCCGGCCGTGCTGGACCGCGTCCACGGTGTCACCGAAGAAACCACCACCGGCGTGCATCGCCTGCTGGACATGCTGGCCAAAGGCGAGCTGAAGGTCCCGGCGATCAACGTCAACGACTCGGTCACCAAGAGCAAGAACGACAACAAATACGGCTGCCGTCACAGCCTGAACGACGCCATCAAGCGCGGTACCGACCACCTGCTGTCGGGCAAGCAGGCCCTGGTGATCGGCTACGGTGACGTGGGCAAGGGTTCTGCGCAGTCGCTGCGCCAGGAAGGCATGATCGTCAAGGTCACCGAAGTTGACCCGATCTGCGCCATGCAGGCGTGCATGGACGGCTTCGAGCTGGTCTCGCCGTTCATCGACGGTATCAACGACGGCACCGAAGCCAGCATCGACAAGGCCCTGCTGGGCAAGATCGACCTGATCGTCACCACCACCGGTAACGTCAACGTCTGCGACGCCAACATGCTCAAGGCCCTGAAGAAGCGCGCCGTGGTCTGCAACATCGGCCACTTCGACAACGAGATCGACACCGCCTTCATGCGCAAGCACTGGGCATGGGAAGAGGTCAAGCCGCAGGTCCACAAGATCCACCGTACCGGCGCTGGCGACTTCGATCCGCAGAACGACGATTACCTGATCCTGCTGGCCGAAGGCCGCCTGGTGAACCTGGGCAACGCCACCGGCCACCCAAGCCGCATCATGGACGGTTCGTTCGCCAACCAGGTACTGGCACAGATCTTCCTGTTCGAGCAGAAGTTCGCTGACCTTTCGGCCGAGAAGAAAGCCGAACGCCTGACCGTTGAAGTACTGCCCAAGAAGCTCGACGAAGAAGTGGCCCTGGAAATGGTCCGCGGCTTCGGCGGCGTGGTCACCAAGCTGACCCAGCAACAGGCCGACTACATCGGCGTGACTGTCGAAGGCCCGTTCAAGCCGCACGCCTACCGCTACTAAGCGGCAAGCTTGAAGCTGCAAGCGGCAAGAAAAGGCAGACCGTGCCCTTGCCGCTTGCAGCTCCAGCACCCACGATCTTGAACGATGCCAAGCCAGATCGGCCATCACCGATCTGGCTTTTACTTGCAGCTTGCCGCTTGAAGCTTGCTGCTTGAGGAACGAGTGATGTCACAAGAACGCCGCTACAGTTTCGAATTCTTCCCGACCAAGACCGACGCCGGTCATGAAAAGCTGATGGGCGTTGCCCGCCAGCTGGCTGGCTGCAACCCGGACTTCTTTTCCTGCACCTACGGTGCCGGTGGCTCCACCCGCGACCGCACGCTGAACACCGTGCTGCAGCTGGAAAGCGAAGTGAAGGTGCCTGCCGCCCCGCACCTGTCGTGCGTCGGCGACACCAAGGACGAGTTGCGCGCGCTGCTCGCCCAATACAAGGCTGCCGGCATCAAGCGCATCGTCGCCCTGCGTGGCGACCTGCCGTCGGGCATGGGCATGGCAAGTGGTGAACTGCGATATGCCAGCGACCTGGTCGAGTTCATCCGCCAGGAAACCGCTGATCACTTCCACCTGGAAGTGGCCGCCTATCCGGAAATGCACCCGCAGGCACGCAACTTCGAAACCGACCTGGCCAACTTCGTGCACAAGGTCAAGGCCGGTGCCGACAGCGCCATCACCCAGTACTTCTTCAACGCCGACAGCTATTTATACTTTGTCGAGCGCGCACAGAAGCTGGGCGTGGACATTCCTGTAGTGCCCGGCATCATGCCGATCACCAACTACAGCAAGCTGGCGCGCTTCTCCGACGCTTGCGGCGCCGAAATCCCGCGCTGGATCCGCAAGCAGCTGGAAGCTTATGCCGACGATACCGCCAGCATCCAGGCCTTCGGTGAAGAAGTCATCACCCGCATGTGCGAACAACTGCTGCAAGGCGGCGCACCGGGCCTGCATTTCTACACCTTGAACCAGGCAGAGGCGAGCCTGGCGATCTGGAACAACCTGAAGCTGCCTCGCTGAAATCATTTGGTAAAATCCTATTCAGAAATGCTTAAGGCTTTAGTCATAGACTAAGGCCTTATTTCATTTCCGGTTCAGACGGGTCTTGCCAGCCATGCAACATCTCACACCCCAGCGCCCTCAACTGGTTTACCTGGCCTTCGGCCCTGCCACCTATCATCAGGAAGCCTGCTTCAGCATCGTCAGCGCCCTGGCCCACCTGGGCACGGCTGCGGGCGAGGCCATGGATATACAGGTCTACACCGACAACCCCGAGCCCTACGGCAAGCTGCCGGTTACCGTTCATCTGCTCGATGAGGCAACGCGCAAGGCCTGGAACGAACCTCACGGCTACCATTTCCGCAGCAAGCATGTCGTGTTGCGCCAAGTTCTCCAGCAGCATTCGCAGGCCGTGCTGATCGACACCGACACATTCTTCCGCAAGTCGCCGCTGAACCTGTTCCAGCGGGTCAAAGCCGGCAGCCTGCTGTGCAACGCGATCGGCGGGCGCTACGGCGCAAATCAGCAGTGCCTGCTCTACCAGAACCTGCAGAACATTCTCCAGGCGCGGGGCTTGGCAGACGGCCAGATGCCTATGGTCAACTCCGGGGTGATTGGCCTGACTGCAGAAGATGCGGGGATACTGGACCACTCGATCGCGATGATGGACGAATTCCATCCACTGGTTCGCACGGCCTATACGCTGGAAGAGTTCTGCCTGGCGGTCGCCGCCTACCGCAAGCTGGCGCTGGCTGAATGCACCGATGTCATCCATCACTACTGGAGCCGCAAGGCTCAGTTCCGGGCCAAGATACAGGCCTGGCTGCGCAAGCACGCAGACCAGCCACTTAGCGCCGCCGCCTTGGCCGACGTGCTGTTGGTGAATGACCAGTTGCCGCGCCCGCCGACCTTGCAACGCCTGGGTTACAAGGCCATGAGCCTGACGCTGCCCAGCCGCGAGCGCCAGTTTGCCCGCGAACTGTTGTATGGCAGCTACCCCTACCCCAACGAATTTGACCGTGCCTGCGCACCCGCCTGGTGGGACAAGGCACTGCAGAATCTCAATGAGCGTTATGGCCCGATGGAGCCGGAGCAATTACGCCAGTGCCTGCGCCACCCATGCCTGCGCCTCTCGCTCGGCGCCCAACGCAAGGAAATCGAAGCGCATCTGCTGCAGTCCGCACAGCGTTGAGCGTACTACTCCCGCGAAGGTGCTGCCTCAGCGCCTGCAACTGGCCTTACCCAAGCCGAGCGCGTAATCTCGCCTCATGCCGTTCATCGTCCGCTTCTTCTGCATCCTGCTGCTCGCCTGCCTGAGCCCCATGGCGCAGGCCGAACGCCTGCGCCTGGTTACCGATGACTGGGCGCCTTATGTGTACCAGCACAACGGCCAGCCCAAGGGCATAGATTACGAAGTCACCACTGAGGTGTTCAGGCGCCTGGGTGTCGAGCTGGAGTGGGAATTCATGCCTTGGAAGCGATGCCTGGCCATGATCGAACAGGGCCAGGCCGACGGGGTCATGGACATCTTCAAAGTGGACTCGCGCCAGGCATACATGGTCTACCCGCTGGAGCCCATGTCGGATGTCGAATTCGTGCTGTATCAATCCAGCCGCCGTCGCCATGCCATAACCCGACTGAGCGACCTCACCGACCTGACTGTCGGCACCTCACCGGGCTATGCCTATGGAGCACAGTTCAACGATGCATCAGGCTTTCGGCGTGAAGCGGCGCCAAGCCACGAAGCCAATTTTGGCAAGCTGGTGCTCGGGCGCATCGATTTGCTGGTTACCGACCGCCTGGTCGGGCGCTACCTGCGCCGCCAACTCGGCCTGGAGCAACAGGTAGAGGAACTGCCACTGGTCATCAGCCGTCAAGCGCAATACCTGGGGCTGGCACGCAAACCTGGCCGCGATGCCTTGGCGCTGGCGTTTACCGAAGGGCTGCGGCGCTTCAAGCAGGAGCCCGCTTACCTAGCGATAATCGAACGCTATATCGGCAGCACTGACCACCTTCCTCACACCGTTGAGCAGCAGGAAAGCAGCACACAGCGATAGCTCTGTTATACTCGGGCCTTCCCGCCCGGCTCACGCCCGGACGCTCGGCCTCGCAACAGGCATCCCGATCGGCACCGACGCACCTTGCGTCCTAACTCCGTTTTCCGGATGTGCAGTGAAAGCCCAGCTGGACCGGACGCGATCGCATCTCACCGATGCCCGTCGCGCCAGGCAGAATATCCCTACGGGCCCAGCCCCCACAGAACAGGATTGCCCATGTCCTTTGCTTCCCTCGGTCTCTCCGAGGCACTTGTCCGCGCTATCGAGGCTGCGGGCTATACCCAGCCGACTCCGGTGCAACAGCGGGCGATTCCCGCCGTGTTGCAAGGCCGCGACCTGATGGTCGCCGCACAGACAGGTACTGGTAAAACCGGCGGTTTCGCCCTACCGATCCTTGAGCGCCTGTTCCCGGCAGGCCACCCGGACAAATCCCAGCGCCACGGCCCGCGCCAACCGCGCGTGCTGGTCCTGACCCCGACCCGCGAACTGGCGGCTCAGGTACACGACAGCTTCAAGGTTTACGCTCGCGACCTGCCGCTGGTCAGTGCCTGCATTTTCGGCGGCGTTGGCATGAACCCGCAAATCCAGGCCATTGCCAAGGGTGTCGACGTCCTGGTGGCCTGCCCGGGCCGTCTGCTCGACCTGGCAGGGCAAGGCCGCGTCGACCTGGCCCACGTGGAAATCCTGGTCCTGGACGAAGCCGACCGCATGCTCGACATGGGCTTCATCCACGACGTCAAGAAGGTCCTCGCCCGCCTGCCGGCCAAACGGCAGAACCTGCTGTTCTCGGCGACGTTCTCCAAAGACATCACCGACCTGGCCGACAAGCTCCTGCACAACCCTGAGCGCATCGAGGTCACCCCACCGAACACCACCGTCGAGCGTATCGAGCAGCGCGTCTACCGCCTGCCCGCCAGCCACAAGCGCGCGCTGCTGGCCCACCTGATCACGCTCGGCGCCTGGGAGCAGGTACTGGTATTCACCCGTACCAAGCACGGTGCCAACCGTCTGGCCGAGTACCTGGAAAAGCACGGCCTGAGCGCCGCGGCCATCCACGGCAACAAGAGCCAGAACGCTCGTACCAAGGCACTGGCCGACTTCAAGGCCAACAGCGTACGCGTACTGGTCGCCACCGACATTGCCGCCCGTGGCCTGGACATCGACCAACTGCCGCATGTGGTCAACTTCGAACTGCCCAATGTCGAAGAAGACTACGTTCACCGTATCGGCCGCACCGGCCGTGCCGGCCGCTCGGGCGAGGCCATTTCCCTGGTCGCGCCGGACGAAGAAAAACTGCTCAAGAGCATTGAGCGGGTCACCAGGCAGAAGATCGCCGATGGCGACCTGATGGGCTTCGACCCAAGCCAAGTGGAGGCCGAGAAGCCTGAGGTGCGTGAACGCCCGCAGAACAACGGTCGCGGCGGGCGCAATCAGCAGGCCCGTGGTGACGGTGGCAAAGATGGCAGTGGCGGCCGCAAGGACAAGGGCAAGGATAAAGGCAAGGCCAAGCAGCAGGCCGCCGACAAGCCTGCCGACAAGGAAAAGTCCGCCGACAAGCAGCAACAGCCGCGCAAGCCGCGTGACAAGAAGCCGCGCCAACAGCAAGCCAGCCAGAACACTGTACCTAAGGCACCGGCCGACCGTGCTCCGGATGAATTCCTGGACGACGAAATCGACAACTTCGGTAATCGTGCCGACTACGTCAGCCCCTACCAGAATGCCAAGAACCAGGGCCGCAACCGCCGCCCGGGTGCCAATGCCGGCGCTGGCCAAGGCCAGGCCAACCCTGGGCGCAGCAACAGTGGTGGCAGTAACAGTGGTGGTGGCCAAGGGCGTAACGGCGGCCAGCCGCGCAGCGCCAGTGGCGAGAAACGCCCGCCGCGCAACAACAAGGGAGGTGATGCGCGCCGCGATAGCAACGGTGGTGGCCGCAACCGTTCGGCCGGCCGTGATGACGCATCCCGTCAGGAGCCGGCAGTACGTAGCTCGCGAGAGCCGCAAAACCAGCCTGTGATCATCCGCAAGGAATCCAAGCTCGATCGTTTCCCAACGCCTGAGCAACTGGAAGACCTGCCAAGCCGCCCACGTGGTGAGCGGCCTGCGTTACTGACCCGCAAAGGCGGCTAACGCTACCGGCAAATAAAAACGCCGCCCCATGGGGCGGCGTTTTTATTGCTCAGGCAATGATCACTTCTGCTTCACACCTTCGACGCTGATGTCCAGGTCCAGGGTCTGCGAGGTTGCGCCAGGGCCCTTGATACCGAAGTCGTTCAGGTTCAGCGTGGTGGTAGCGTTGAAGCCCGCACGCTCACCGCCCCATGGGTCCTTGCCCTCACCGTTGAAGGTGGCCTTGAAGGTCACAGGCTTGGTCACACCATGCAGTGTCAGGTCACCGGTCACGTCCGCGGTCTTTTCGCCGGTCGATTTGACGGCGGTGGAAACGAATTTCGCTTCCGGGTACTTCTTCACGTCCAGGAAGTCAGCGCTGGCGATATGCTTGTCGCGCTCGGCGTGATTCGACCACAGGCTGGCGGTTTTCAGATCGACGCTGATCTTGCTGGCTTCAGGCTTGGCGCTATCCCAAGTGAAGTTGCCGTCGAAGTCCTTGAAGGTACCGTGAATGAAGCTGTAGCCCAGGTGGCTGATTTTCCAGTCGACGAACGCGTGCTGGCCTTCCTTGTCGATCTTGTACTCGGCGGCCATGGCCTGACCAGCACTGAGCAGAGCGGTACCGAGCGCCAGAGCGGCAAAAGTCTTTTTCAACATCCTTTCAGTTCCTTGCAATTGAGGTTGAGAGTCAAGCTTTGCGGCCCAGCATGCGAACCAGGGTCGCGTCACGGTCGATGTAATGGTGCTTCAGGGCAGCCAGGGCATGCAGCGCGGCGAAAATCACCAGGCCCCACGCCAGCCACAAATGAATAACGCCGGCCAGGTCTGCCTGATCAGGCAGGTCACTGACAAGGGCAGGTACTTCAAACAAGCCAAATACCGGAATACCGACACCGTCGGCGGTAGAGATCAGGTAGCCGGCGATCATCACCGCGAACAGGCCTGTGTACAGCGCCAAATGCCCCAACCTGGCGGCCAGGCGGGTAAATGCCCCGTGGCTGGCAGGCGCCGGCGGCGGTGGGCTGATGAAGCGCCACAGCACACGCACAAGCATGACAGCCAGCAGCACCAGGCCGATGCTCTTGTGCAGGTCCGGGCCTGCCTTGCGCCAAGGGCTGTAATAATCGAGACCGACCATCCACAGACCAAGACCGAACAGGCCAAAGACCGCCAGCGCAACGCCCCAATGCAGGAGGATGCTGACCACGCCATAGCGAGAGGGTGAATTGCGCAGTTGCATGATGCCGTGTTTCCCCGTGAAAGCTATGCACAGACTAACGCGTAACGTATCGAATAAAAGCACAAAAAATTGCTTTGGATTATCGATAAATCCGATAGTAATTGTCCGAGTTGGCTATTAAGGAAACATTAACGATAGCGGGTAATTCCAGGTTGTCAGCCCTGGCCCTGCCGTCCGCTTGACGGTGACAGGGCCAGGCGATCACCCATCAGCCAGCCTTGGCCTGGGAGTGGGTAACGGCCTGTGTTTCAGGCTCCGATTTGGCTGGGGCCTTTTTTGCCTCGACAGGCGCCGGAGCAGCCTTGGCTTCGGGCTTGCCAGCGCTGCCGAACAGCCGCGAGAAGAAACCAGGCTTGTCCACCCGCGCCTCCTCGGCCTTTACCGGCTCGGCTTTGGCAGGTGCCTTTTCGGCGTTGTCTTCTTTGTCGGATGAACCACCAAACATGTTGGAGAAGAACCCACCTTTGTCCTTCTGCGACCCAGCAGTTGCCGCTACAGGGGCAGCTTTGACGGGGTCGAACGACTTGCCGGCCAGCAGGTCCTGCACCTGGCTGGCGGCACGCTGGCCACTGCGCAGGGCACCTTCGAGGGTGCCTGGGTACAGCGCGTCGGTGTGCTCACCGGCAAATGCAATGCGTTGCACCGGGCGCTCCCACAGGCGCCAGTACTTGCTGATCTGCCCGGGGCCAAAAGCCAGGTAAGCACCGCCAGTCCCGGCGTCGGCGCTGTAGCGCTTGACCTCATAACCGGTGAACGCGCCACGGGCCTTTGGATAGAAGGCATGCAGGCGGATCAATACCTGGTCGACCATCTGTTTGTCACCGAAGGCCTGCAGCAGACGGGCGTTGTCACCCGACAGGTTGATCACCACGTTGGCGCCACCTTTGAGTGCTGGCTCGATCCATAGCATGCCAAGGCCTGCGTTGCTGAAGATTTCGCCAGACATGCGCGCGCGGCTTTCCCAGACTGGCTGCTTGAATTTGAGCAGCAGCTGATCGCGCCAACCATAGTTGGTGCCCCTCAGCGCCGCGACGTGCTGGGTGTCCAGGCCAGGGGTGATCTGGATCTTGGCCAGGGCACGCAGCGGTACGGCCATGACCAGGTAATCGGCCTGATAGCTGGCGCTGCCGACCTTGACGGTGACCCCGCCGCTGTCCTGGACGATGGAGGTGACTGGCGAGCTGGTCTTGATGGTTTTCAGCTGCTTGACGAAAGCCTGGGCCAGTACCGGGCTGCCACCAGGCAAGCGGGCGGCACGCAGGTCACGGTCGCTGACGCCGCGGTAGACACGGCTCTGCTGGGCGAAGTAAAGCAGTGAGAGACGCGACGGTTCATCGTAGCGGGTACGGATCTGCTGGTTGATCAGCTGCCGTGCAGTGCTGGGCAACTGCAGCTTGTCGAGCCAGGTGGAAACGTTCATCTGGTCGAGGGCGAACAGCGTACTGGTCGCCTGTGGCTTGAGCGGGTCATCGATCGAACGGGCCAGGTCATCGAGCGTCTTCTCGTAGCGCTTGAGGGCTTGGGCGGTAGCCGGCTGCCTGGTAGCCAGGTCGCTGGCGCTGAAGTACTCACCGTCGATCAGATACCCTGGAGTACGTACGAACTCAGGCGCGGGCAGTGTTTCAAGTTTGAAACGCTCGAGGTACTGGTTGAGCACCGGCTGAGCCTTGCTGTTGCCGACCCACTCACTGGTGGCCAGGCCCGAGCGGCCGCCCATACCCGCCTTGGCTTCCAGCAAGGTCACCTGCCACCCCTTGCTCTGCAGCTCGTAGGCTGCCGTCAGGCCTGCCAGGCCGCCACCCACCACGATTGCCGAAGGTGTCTTGTCCTTTGCCAGCGCGGCGCCGCTGGACACACCGATCAATACCAACGCGCACAGGCGCACCCAAGCAGCAGCCATGATGGCGAACTCCGAGTTGACGTTACAGAAATGGGAAGAGGCAAAGACGCCCCGAGATGATGCGTTAAGAATACGTCAGGTATGCCGACCCTGCCACCACAGCGCCATCAAGTCCTTTTGGCAACTGGCATTTTTGTCAGTAGACGAGCCTGCTGCCCTTGCGCAACGCTGGTCTGGGTGACTGGAAAAACCGACAAAAGGAACTGCGCATGATCTATGAGGAGCATTTTGCCCACATCAAAAGGCAGCTCCTGTGGCACAAACAAACGTTACTGACGCCCTCAGGCTTGCGTATCCGCAGCAATGGCACTTCATGGGCCGGTGTTCATGAAGCCTTCAAAGGTGAAGATGGCACCGAGCTGGTGATTGGCGAGCAGAGTGAAGTGGAAATCAGCTTCAGCCAGGAAGTCGAAAGCCTACGCCTGGAATGCTACGTCGTCAGCGACCAGCATTTCGAAGATGTGACAATGCTCATGGATACCGAGGGCGTCGATTGGGACGGGATTGCCCCGACCCCGCACAATTTTTACTGGCTGACGCTTTCGGGCAGCGGATACACCGAGTTCATGCCTGGCCATTTCTGCACTCAACCCTGCTACCAGCACCTCCCCGGGCCGTTTCGACGCCTGACCATCTCCACCTCCAAAGCCGGCACCGTGCATATCCGCAAGCTCGAATGGACCCGCACCTGTCGTCATTGACCCGCAGCGGTTGTCCTGCCTCCCGGCATTGCTTAGGCTTACGCGGTCAAACATGCCGTAACGCCAGGAGAAGTGCCAATGGGCCTCAATGATCAGTGGATGCAGCGTGACCTGAAGGTCTTGTGGCACCCCTGCACCCAGATGAAAGACCACGAGCAGCTTGCGCTGATCCCGATCAAGCGCGGGGAAGGCGTGTGGCTCGAGGACTTCGAAGGCAAACGCTACCTGGATGCGGTCAGTAGCTGGTGGGTCAATGTGTTTGGCCACGCCAACCCGCGCATCAACCAGCGCATCAAGGACCAGGTCGACCAGCTGGAGCATGTGATCCTCGCGGGCTTCAGCCACCAGCCGGTGATCGAGCTGTCCGAGCGCCTGGTCGCGATGACGCCTGCCGGTCTGGACCGGGTGTTCTATGCCGACAATGGCTCGTCGTGCATCGAAGTGGCGCTGAAAATGAGCTTCCATTACTGGCAGAACATCGGCAAGCCGGCAAAAAAGCGCTTCGTCACCCTGACCAACAGCTACCACGGCGAGACCATCGCCGCCATGTCGGTGGGCGATGTGCCACTGTTCACCGAGACCTACAAGGCGCTGCTGCTCGATACCATCAAAGTCCCCAGCCCGGATTGCTACCTGCGCCCCGAGGGCATGGGCTGGGAAGAACATTCGCGCAACATGTTCGCAGCCATGGAACAGACCCTGGCCGAACACCACGAGACCCTCTCGGCGGTAATAATCGAGCCGTTGATCCAGGGTGCAGGCGGCATGCGCATGTACCACCCGGTCTACCTCAAGCTGCTGCGCGAGGCTTGCGACCGCTATGGCGTGCACCTGATCCACGACGAGATTGCCGTGGGCTTTGGGCGCACCGGCACGATGTTCGCTTGTGAGCAGGCTGGCATCCGCCCCGATTTCCTGTGCCTGTCCAAGGCGCTGACCGGCGGCTACCTGCCGCTGGCCGCGTGCCTGACCACCGACACGGTGTACCAGGCGTTCTACGACGACTACCCGACCCTGCGCGCGTTCCTGCATTCGCACAGCTACACCGGCAACCCGCTGGCCTGCGCGGCGGCCCTGGCGACCCTGGACATCTTCGAACAGGACAACGTCATCGAGGCCAACAAGGCGTTGTCCGCACGCATGGCCAGCGCCACTGCGCACCTGGCCGATCATGCCCATGTTGCCGAAATCCGCCAGACCGGCATGGCCCTGGCGATCGAAATGGTCCAGGACAAGGCGAGCAAGGTCGCCTACCCGTGGCAGGAGCGCCGCGGCCTGAAAGTGTTCGAGCATGCCCTGACCCGCGGCGCCCTGCTGCGCCCGCTGGGCAGCGTGGTGTACTTCCTGCCGCCGTACGTGATCACGCCCGAGCAGATCGACTTCCTTGCCGAGGTGGCCAGTGAAGGCATCGATATTGCCACGCGAGACAGCGTCAGCGTGGCGGTACCGGCAAACTTCCACCCCGACTTCCGCGATCCGGGCTAACAGCACAGCAATCGCAACGCCTTGTAGGAGCGGCTTCGCGTCGCGAACGGGCTGCACAGCAGCCCCAAGGATCAGCAGCGCCGCCAAATGACCGGAGCTACTGTGCGGCCCTTTGGTGACACAAGGCCGCGCCTACAAGGACGATGTCCAACCTTCTTCCTGAGCAGAACCATGAGACTGTCCCGCTTCTTCATCGACGCCCCCCTGAGCCTCGGCGAGCACGACCTGCCCGAAGCCCAGGCCCACTATATCGGCCGCGTACTGCGCATGGCCCCCGGCGCTGCCGTGCAACTGTTCGACGGCAGCGGCCAGGAATACCTGGGCCAATTGCTCGAAGTGGGCAAGAAGACCGTGCGCGTCAGCCTCGACCAGGCCGTTGCCGGCCAGGCCGAGTCGCCATTGCACATTCATCTCGGCCAAGGCCTTTCCCGCGGCGAGCGCATGGACTGGGCCATCCAGAAGGCCACCGAACTGGGTGCCAATGAAATCACCCCGATCGTCAGCGAACGCTGCGAAGTGCGCCTCAAAGACGAGCGCGCCGACAAGCGCCTCGCCCACTGGCGCCAGGTCGCGATCAGCGCCTGCGAGCAATGCGGCCGCTCGACGCTGCCGATCATCCACCCACCGGTGACCTTGGCCGACTGGATCAAGGGCAGCGATGCTGACCTGAAACTGGTCTTGCACCCTGTCGCAGAGCCGCTGACCAGTCATGACAAACCGGCACGCCTGGCGTTCCTGATTGGCCCCGAGGGTGGTTTGAGCGATGCCGAAGTCGAACAGGCCAAGGGGGCAGGCTTCCAAGCTGCCCGCCTTGGCCCTCGCGTGTTGCGCACTGAAACAGCGCCGGTGGTGGCCCTTTCGGTGGCGCAACAGCTGTGGGGCGATTTTTAACGCACGTAGAGCGATACCGCCACGAAGTGCATCAGGCTGCCAGCGATGACGAACAGGTGCCAGATGCCGTGCCAGTGGCGGAATCGGCTGTCAAATGCGAAGAAAATGATGCCCACGGTGTAAAACACACCGCCCGCCGCCAGCCAGGCAAAGCCGGCGGTGCCCAGGCTTTGCAGCAGCGGCTTGACCGCCACCAGCACGATCCACCCCATCACCGCATAGATGATGATCGATAGGACCCGCGCCTCCGAGCGTGGCTTGATTTCCTGCAGTATGCCGATCACCGCCAGCCCCCAGACCACCCCGAACAGGCTCCAGCCCCAAGGCCCGCGCAGGCTCACCAGGCAGAAGGGTGTGTAGCTGCCGGCGATCAGCAGGTAGATGGACAGGTGATCGAGCTTGCGCATGATCACCTTCGCCCGGCCGCGGGTGCTGTGGTAGAGGGTCGAGATGCTGTAGAGCAGCAACAGCGTGCCGCCGTAGATGGAGAAGCTGACGATCTTCCAGGGGTCGCCCTGCAGGCCTGCAGCGACGATCAGCCAGATGGCGCCGATGCAGGCCAGAACGGCACCGACCAGATGGGTCCAAGCGTTGAAGCGTTCACCGTGATACATGCAAACACAGACCTCCCAAGCACCTGCAAGGTTCAAGCTGCAAGCTTACAGCTTCAGTCATTGCAGCTGCGCGTCACGCACCAGCCTTTCCAGCCCAACCAAGTCTGGCACCCGTGCCACCTGCTCGCCCACCTGCACAGCCGCCAATTCCAGGCTACCCAGCGCCACATCCACATAATTGAGCTGGCTGTCGAGCTTGCACGAGCGTGGAATGTCCTGCAGCAACACCGCCAGATATCGCAGCCCGGTATCGCCCAAAGCGTTCAGCACCACGATACGCGCCCGCTCGCCGCACGGAGTTTCACCACCGCACGCTGCCTCGAAGCCGATCAGCGGCAGGTGCTGCTGGCGCCAATCGATCCACCCCAGGTGCCAGGCCGGCTCGGCACGCTGGCACACCAGGTTGCGCTGGCCGATCAGCTCGGCCACCGCCACATTGGGCAACACCAGGGTTCGGTCGCCCAAGGGCAACAGCAGGCCGGTCAGGCTGCTGCGCTGGCCTGCGATCAACTCAAGCATGGGTTTGGCTCCAATGGGCGATACTCTGCAGCAGCACCGACTCCTGATAAGGCTTGCCCAGGTAGTCGTTGACGCCGATGGCCATGGCCCGGTCGCGGTGTTTCTGCCCGGTGCGCGAGGTGATCATGATGATCGGCAGGTCTTTGAGGCGCTCGTCGCGACGAATACGGGTAGCCACTTCAAAGCCATCCATGCGCGGCATTTCGATGTCCAGCAGCAACACATCCGGGCGGTGCTCCTCCAGCAACGCCATGGCATCGACACCGTCCTTGGCCGTCAGCACACTCATGCCATGGCGCTCCAGCAGGCGGCTGGTGACCTTGCGCACGGTCACCGAATCGTCCACCACCATCACCAGCGACGCCCGGCGCGGCGCCGGGCCGAACAGCGTGCGCTGCACCCCGCTACCCCCCGGCAGCCGCGCCAGGCGACGCTGTTGGCCGCGCAACTGGCCAAGCAGATCAAGAATCAGTACCACCCGACCATCACCGAGCAGGGTCGCGCCAGACAACCCAGGCACGGCGGCGAACTGCGGGCCCAGGCTCTTCACCACAATCTCGCGGCTCGGCGACAGGCTATCGACCTGAATGGCGAACGACTGTTCCTGCGAATGCACCAGCAACACCGGCAACGGCACGCTCTGGCCCAGAAGGCTTGGCCGTGGCAGGCCTTGCAGCAACTCGCCCAGGTAGCGCAAATCGTATTCATGGCCAGCATAGCCATAGCGCGGCACATCCCGCTGGTAAGAGAGAGCCAGCTCGGCCGGCGGCACGCGCACGATACCTTCGATGGTGTTGAGCGGGATGGCATATTGCTCCTCACCCAGGTGGACCATCACCGCACGGTTGATCGACACGGTGAACGGCAGGCGAATCAGAAAGCGCGCACCTTTGCCCTGCGCCGACTCGATACTCATCGAGCCGCCCAGTTGCTTGACCTCTTCGTGCACCACGTCCATGCCCAACCCACGCCCGGAAATCTGGGTGATTTTCTCTGCGGTGGAAAACCCCGGGCGCAAGATGAACTGCAGTATCTCGTGGTCGCTCAGGTGTGCCTGGGGGTCCAGCAGGCCACGCTTGATCGCCTTGCGCCGCACAGCCTCCAGCGGCACGCCGGCACCGTCGTCGGTCATCTCGATGACGATATCGGCGCCCTCATGGAGCAAATTCAGCTGGATGGTGCCCAGCTCAGGCTTGCCGGCAGCCAAACGCGCTTCACGGGTTTCAAGGCCATGATCGACAGCATTGCGCAGCATGTGCTCCAAAGGTGCAACCATACGTTCGAGCACACTGCGATCAAGCTCGCCTTCGGCGTTGCCGACCACCAGCTCGACCTGCTTGCCCAACTCGCTGGCCACTTGGCGCACCACCCTCTGCAGGCGCGGCACCAGGCGCTCGAACGGCACCATCAACGTGGCGGTAAGGCCTTCCTGCAACTGGCTGTTCACCCTCGCCTGCTGCTGCAGCAGGGCCTGCGCCTCCTGCGCGCGCTGGGCCAACGTCTCTTTCAGGTCAAGCAGGTCAGAAGCCGATTCGAACAACGCCCGTGACAATTGCTGCAGCTGGGAATGGCGGTCCATTTCCAGCGGGTCGAAATCCTCGTAGGCGTCACCTTCGAACGGCTGACGGCTGCTGATTCGCCCTTGGGTTTCCATATCCAGGCGCAGCAACTGGTCGCGCATGCGCTCCAGGGTGGTTTCCATCTCGCTCAAGGCGAACTGGGCGTCATTGACCTGTTGCTCGATACGCCCACGGATGACCGAGTGCTCACCCGCCAGATTGCCCAGGTCATCGAGCAGTTCGGCGTCCACCTTGACCAGGTCACCGGGAGCCCGCTCCGGCGTAGCGGCAGGTGCGTCGGCAGGTGCAGCCCCGGCCGGGGCCTGCCCGGCAGCGCTGTCGGTCAGGGCAGCGCTGCTGAAGTTGCGGATGTAGTCGATCAACGCGGTAGCCGCATGCAGCGGCTGCCCCAGGCGCACGGCGTCAAGCATGTGCGCCAGGCGGTCATGGCAGTTCTGCAACAGGGCGAACAACGGGGCACCAGGCGGCAAGCGCCCGGCAGCCAGCAGTTCGTACAAGAACTCCAGTTCGTGGGCCAGGTCGCCGATGGCGGCGATTTCCACCATGCGCGCCCCGCCCTTGAGTGTGTGCAAATCACGCAGCAGGTTGTCCACCTCGGCGCTGTTGCGCGGGTCGGCCTGCCAGCGCGCAAGTGCGGCGGCGGCGCTTTCAACAATGTCAGAGCTTTCTTCGAGGAAGACTTCAAGCAGCTCCTTGTCGCCCTGGTTTTCGGCCTCTTCGGCCAGTGCCGGGGGACCATCAAGGCGCGTGACCGACCCGGGTGCCACCAGGCCGGTAGCATCGGGTGCCAGTGCGTCGTCCAGCAAGCCACGCAAGCCGTCGATGCAGGCTGGGCGGGCGGACGGTTCCTGGCCGGCAGCGATCTCGTCGAGCATGTCGAGGAGTACCCCATGGGCTTGCCGTGCCTGGGCGAAGAAGCGTTCATCAGCAGCAAGGCTGCCCTCTTCCACCGCGCCATACAGGTCCAGCAACGCTTCGCAGACATCGTCCATCTGCCTCAGGTCGGCCAGGTGCGCACCGTGACAGAGGGTGGTCAGCTCATCGAGCAAGCTGTCCAGCGACTGGCGTTGCCCAGGCTGCTCCTGCCAGCGCGACAACAGGGCCTCGGCATCCAGCAGAATGTCCATCGACTGGGCGAGGAAGCTGGCGATCACCTGTGGATCACGCTTGCCCCGGCGCCCATGCTGCGGCTCCTCATGCAAGCTGGCCAAGCGCATGTCCACGGCCTCACCGACCTGCTCGATCAACTGCGCCGCGCCCGGAATGGGAGCCAGCGGGCTGCTGCCCAATTGCGCGAGGCCCAGGTGCAACAGTGCGCGCGCCGCTTCCAGCCATTCCAGCTCGGCCATTTGCAAAGGCAAGTGGTGGCCCCGGTATTCGCGTACCAGCCGGTCGAACGCGGTGGCCAGCTCGGCGATCGGCAAAACGCCGGCCATCGCAGCGCTACCCTTGAGGGTATGCAAGGTGCGTTGCAGGGTGTCGCTGACATCGGTGTCATGGCCCCCGGCGCCCTGCAGAAATGCCTCCAGGCTGGCCAGATGGCCCTGCGCTTCATTACGGAATATGTCCAGCAACAGCGGATCGAGGCCATCGATTTCGGCACCTGCCGGCGAATCGTTTTCCGCCAGCGCATGCAGATGGCTCGCCAGCTGCTCGATCTCGGTCACCTGTGGCATCTGGCCGGCGGCAAAGTCAGCCAGCAGGTCGGGCAAATGAACCACGACCTGCTGCAGGGCCACCACACCCTCCGGGGCCAGCGCCATACGCCCTTCCAGTACCCGGTTGAGCAGGTGCTCACCGCCCCATGCCAATTCGGCGACCGCCTGGGCATGGACCATCCGGCCACTGCCTTTGAGCGTATGCAAGTCCCGGCGCACCTCCAGCAAGGCATCCCGCAGGCTGTTGTCGGCGCGCCAGCGCAACCAGTGCCGCTCGATCTGCGGCAGCAGCTCGCCGGCCTCTTCAAGGAAAACCTCGCGCAACTCGTCATCAACCCCGTCGGTACTGCCGTCCTGGGCAATGACGCCTTCGCCAAGCGAGCACTGCACACCGAGCGCCGCCAGGCTGGCGCGCGCCCTGTCGAGGAAAGGTTGGGCATCGGCAAGAGGGTCGGCCACCCGCCATTGCAGGTAACACTCACTGGCGCTGAGGGCATCGGCCAGGTGGTCAAGCTCCTCCGGCGGCGGCTCGACGTCCAGGTGCTGCAACCAGCCGTGCACGTAACCTGCACAACCGGCCAAGACTTCGGCAACTGCCGGCAGCATCAGCATCGCCAAGGCCCCTCGCACTTGCTGCAGCAACCCCGGCAGTGGTTGCAGGCGCTGACGCGGCCAACCGGACTCCAGGCAATCTCCGATCAGGTCTTTGGCCTGCTGCAACACGTTCAGCGACTCGTTCAACACCAGTTGGCGAATCTCGGCCAGGTCCGAGCCGGGCAAGCCCCCCTGCCCGCCCTGCTCCAGCGGGCCGACCATGCCATTGAGGCTCGCCTCCACATACAACAAGGCGCCCGCCACATCCATGAGTGCGGCGTCATCCGCCACGCGTTCACCCTGGGCCAACGCCTGCAGGGCCAGTACCTGATCGATGATGACCCGCCGAGGCTGCTGAAAGCCCAGGACCGCAAGGGTATCGGCCACATGACGCAAGGGGGCCAACAGGGCGTCCAGCTGTTCGCTGTGCTGACGATCCCCGCGTACGAACTGGTCCAGACGCTCCTTGATACGCATCAGGTCGTCGCACAATGCGCTGATCACCGAACGCAGGGCGTCACGCCCAGGCCCTGCCTGAACCTGCTCACGCCAATTGCCCAGCGACAGGTCTAGATTGGCCAGGTCGTCCGAGCCTGCAAAGCGCTGCGCCGCACCACTGACCAGGCTGCCTTGAGCCAAGGGCTCTACCCCCCTGCAAGCCCGCAACTGGTTAAGCAGCGGCAGCATGACCAACGGCAAGTCATGCCGCGCTCCGCGCAGCCGCTCCAGGTACGAGGGCAGTTGCTCAAGGCCGCGGAACAGCGGGCCCAGGCAGTCGCCGCGGGGGCTGACCTGGCCCTCGGCCAAGGCCCTGGCCAGCAACTCCAGCTCTTCGGCCAGGCGCGTGGCACCGCGCAGTTCGAGCATGCGCAGGCAGCCGTGAACCTGGTGCAGGTTATCCACCACGAACGCCAGCATGGACAAATCGTCCGTCTCCCCGGCAAAGCGCTCAAGGGCCTGGCGTGCCTGGCCCAGGCAATCGAGGATGGCCGCCTTGGTCCAGGCCAGGGCGACGGTATCGTGGCGCTCGGGGCTTACTGCTGCAGCCATCATGACTCCTCAGCGCCGCTCGGCAGGTGCAGGCAGGGTGAAACCGGACACGGAGCGGCGCATCTCGCTGGCCATTCGCGCCAGGTGGCGGATACTGTCGGCGGTTGCGCCGGAGCCAGCGGAGGTCTGCGCGGTAATCTGCTGGATCACCGACATGGTGTGGGAGATCTGCCCTGCCGAAGAGGTCTGCAACTGGGCGGCGTCGGAGATGCTGTGGATAAGTTCGGCGAGGTTCTGCGACACCCCTTCGATTTCGGCCAGCGCCACCCCGGCATCCTGCGCCAGGCGCGCACCGCGCACTACCTCGGCGGTGGTCTGTTCCATGGATATCACTGCCTCGTTGGTATCGGCCTGAATGGTGCGCACCAGTGCCTCGATCTGCCGTGTCGCCGAGGACGAACGCTCAGCCAGGCGCTGGACTTCATCGGCCACCACGGCAAACCCTCGGCCGGCCTCTCCCGCCAGCGAGGCCTGGATGGCGGCATTCAATGCGAGAATGTTGGTCTGATCGGCAATGTCGTCGATCAGGCTGACGATGTCGCCGATTTCCTGGGAAGACTCACCCAGACGCTTGATCCGCTTGGCGGTGTCCTGAATCTGCTCACGGATGTTGTCCATGCCGTTGATGGTGTTATGCACCACCTCGTTGCCCTTGTTGGCGATCGCCACCGAACGCTCGGCCACCTTGGCCGACTCGTAGGCATGCGCGGAAACCCGGTCGATCGATTCGACCATGTCACCCACCGCCTCGGAGGCCTCGCTGATCTGTTCGGCCTGGTGCTCTGAAGCTTTGGCCAGCTGGCGGGCAGTGTTTTGCGTGTCCTGCACTGCGGCAGCCACTTGCTCGGCGCTGTGGTTGATGGTGGCCACCAGGTCGCGCAATTGGTCGACGGAATAATTGATCGAGTCGGCGATGGCACCGGTGAAGTCCTCGGTCACCGACACGGTCACGGTCAGGTCACCGTCGGCGAGCTCCTCGATCTCATCGAGCAGGCGCATGATCGCCTGCTGATTGCGCTCATTTTTCTCGGCGGTTTCCTGCAGTTGACGATGAGTTGCCCGCACCATCACCAGGCCGATCAGGATGATCGAGGCCAGCGCCAGCAGCCCCAGGACATACCCGCCCACAGTATCGAGGGTACGCCCGGCTGCCAGGTTCTCGAAGCCGTTGGCAAGGTGCGAGGCTTCGTCGAGCAATGTTTGCGAGAGGCTGAAAATGTTCCCGGCCGCTTCGCGAACGCGGAACAGCTCGGGCGAGGTTTCAAGGATTTCATCGACTGAACCGGCGACGAACTGGAACAGTTCGGCGATCTCGGCCAGGCGCGCACGTGCGTCGGCATCCTCGACGCGTGTCACCTGAATCGCCGGGTTGCCCGCCAGCATGCCTTCGAGCACCTGACCAAACCGGCTGGCATCGCGGCCGAAGGCATCGGCGGCCTGGGCGGCTGCGTCGTCGCCAGCCAGCACCGTGTTGACCGATCCCAGAATGCGTTCTGCGAGCAGCAACTGGCGCTGGGCCACCACCACCTGGCTGGCCGGAGCCCCACTCTGCAGCAAGACCTCCACAACCTTCTCGTACTCGACCTGTAGCTGCGGTACGGTTTCGGCCAAGGTCGCCGCCACCTGATGCAGCGATAGCACGGTCTGCTCGCTGGCCAGGATGATATCGGTGTCCTTGCGCAGGTTTTCCCAGTCCTGGCGCACCGCTTCCATTTCATCCTTCACGGCGGCGGGCGCCGCTGGCAGGCCAGTGGACTTGTCACCTTCGCGCAGGTAGCTCCAGCGCTGCTCGAAATCGTTGCGCGCATCCGAAAGCAGCTTGAAAGCCAGCGCCTTGCCGGTTGCAGCCTCGGTGGCATTCTTGGCGATGCGCTGCGACAGCACGCGCAGCTCGCCGGCATGGCCGATGTACTGTTTGTCGTGATTGGACTGGGTGTTGAGGTACGCAAAATTGGCGAACAGCAGGATGATCGACAGGATCAGCACCACGAACAGCACAGTGATCTGAGCGATGCTGCGTGTGCGCGGGGTCATGCTGGTAGGGGCGACATTGGTGGCCGGCTTGTTCACGTTCGAATGTCCTATAGCGCCACGTCGAGAAAGCCCGGCGCCTGGGCCAGGGCGAAGGGGCTGAAGATGGCCCAGTTGCGCTCACGCGGGAAATGCCCCTGAACGAACCGTGCAGCGGCGCGAATCAGCGGCTGTGGCGGCGCAAGTTCCAGGGTATCCAGGGCAAAATGCTGCAGGCCGAGCACTTCGTCCACCAGCAGGCCGACGAACAGGTCCTCATGGTCCAGCACCAGCACGCGCCGCTGCTTGCCCGTTGCCGCGGGACCGAGGCCGAAAAAGCTGCTCAGGTCCATCACCGGCAACAACCTGCCGCGCAGGTTGGCTACCCCGCAAACCCAAGGCTGTACGCCCGGCACCCGACTGCTGCGTGGCTCGCGCGACACTTCGGCCACCTCGCCCATCGGCGCGACGAACCACTGCCCGGCAACGCGAAAACCGATACCGCTCCATTGCTGCAGGCGCGTGTCCTGCGGCGGCTGGTCGGCAACCAGCAGTCGGCATCGCCGGTCGATGTCCAGCAACAGCTCGAAGGCGGTCAGCGACGCGCCTTGGGGGCGGGTGGTCAAGCGCCCAGCACTTCGTTGAGCTTGGCGATCAGGGCGTGTTCTTCCACCGGCTTGGTGACGAAGCCGCGCGCACCCTGGCGCTGCGCCCAGATACGGTCGGTTTCCTGGTCCTTGGTGGTAACGATGAGCACAGGAATTGCGCTGGTTTCCGGGTCCTTGCTCAATTGCCGGGTGGCCTGGAAGCCGTTCATGCCGGGCATGACGATGTCCATCAGCACCGCGTCGGGCTTTTCCTGGCGGGCCAGGGCCACAGCGTCAGCGCCGTTGTTGGCCTTGAGCACTTGGTGGCCATGCTTTTCGAGCCACTCGGTCAATCTGTACATCTCTGTCGGCGAATCGTCGACAATCAGAACTCGGGCCATGCTGTTTCCCCATCAGGAAAATAAAAGCCACGCCACCTCGGGCGTGGTCAGGGTGCGTGTTGTTCGTGCGCGGCGAACCCGGGCACGTGGGCCCTGATCGCGTCGAGCAGTTCTTCCTTGCTGAATGGTTTGGTCAGGAACTGATCGGAGCCGACTACCCGCCCGCGCGCCTTGTCGAACAGGCCGTCACGCGACGACAGCAGGATGACCGGGATGTCCTTGAAGGCACTGTTGTGCTTGATCACGGCGCAAGTCTGATAGCCATCCAGGCGCGGCATGAGCACGTCGACGAAGATGATCTGTGGCTGGTGGTCAACGATCTTGGCCAGGGCATCGAAACCGTCGCTGGCGGTGATCACCTCGCAGCCTGCTTCACCGAGCAACATCTGCGCAGTGCGGCGGATCGTGCGTGAATCGTCGATCACCATCACCTTCAGGGGTTGTTCCATAGATGCCTACCAGAAAAAATTGAGCTGCAAGATGCAAGCGTCAAGCTGCAAGAAAAGGCGGACTGGCACATGGCTGGCTTTTCTTGAGGCTTGTAGCTTAAGGCTTGCAGCTCATTTTTAGCACACTCCGGGTGGCCATTCCATCTACCGCGCCCCTTGACCCGCGGCGTTCGCGGCGCCACCCTGAGCCACTTTTCTTTCGATTCGTCGCGGCTACCCGCCGCCAAGAGGAACCACCCCCATGAGCGTTCGCCTCGGCATTGTCATGGACCCCATCGCGTCCATCTCCTACAAGAAGGACAGCTCGCTGGCCATGCTGCTGGCCGCTCAGGCCCGTGGCTGGAGCCTGTTCTACATGGAACAGCGCGACTTGTACCAGGCCGAAGGCAAGGCCCGCGCGCGGATGCGCCCACTCAACGTGTTCGCCGACCCGGCGCGCTGGTTCGAGCTGGGCGAAGAGCAGGACAGCCCGCTGGCCGAACTGGACGTGATCCTGATGCGCAAGGACCCGCCGTTCGACATGGAGTTCGTCTACAGCACCTACCTGCTGGAGCAGGCCGAAGCCGAAGGCGTGCTGGTGGTCAACCGCCCACAGAGCCTGCGCGACTGTAACGAAAAACTGTTCGCCACCCTGTTCCCGCAATGCACGCCGCCTACCCTGGTGAGCCGCCGCCCGGACATCATTCGCGCCTTCGCCGCCCAGCATGGCGACGTGATCCTCAAGCCCCTGGACGGCATGGGCGGCACCTCGATCTTCCGCCACCGGGCTGGTGACCCCAACCTGTCGGTCATTCTCGAAACCCTGACCGCGCTGGGCGCTCAGCAAATCATGGCCCAGGCCTACCTGCCGGCCATCAAGGACGGCGACAAGCGGATCCTGATGATCGACGGCGAACCGGTCGACTACTGCCTGGCGCGCATCCCGGCCAGCGGTGAAACACGCGGCAACCTGGCCGCAGGCGGGCGTGGCGAAGCACGCCCTCTGAGCGAGCGTGACCGCTGGATTGCTGCCCAGGTCGGCCCGACCCTGCGTGCAAAAGGCCTGCTGTTTGTCGGCCTTGACGTGATCGGCGACTACCTCACCGAGATCAACGTCACCAGCCCGACCTGCATCCGCGAGATCGACGCGGCCTACAACACCGATATCGGTGGCAAGCTGATGGATGCCATTGATCGCCAGTTGAAGGCGCGCTGACCGCCGACGCGGAGCAAAAGCGCAGAGTGGGGTATGATGCGCAGCCGCAAGCTTCAAGCTGCAAGCCGCAAAAAAAGCCGGCCTGCACCAACCTGCCCTTACTTGCAGCTTGCGGCTTGTAGCTTGTAGCTGACTGTGGATACCTGATGACGCTGCCCGCCGACATCCCCGCCGACCTGCTTCCACCCCGCGTTCGCCCGGTGGACCGGCTTGGTTTTACCCTGTTCCTGGCTGCCCTGGTGCACCTGGCGCTGATCCTCGGCGTGGGCTTTACCGTGGTCAAGCCGGCTGAAATCCGCCAGACCATGGACATCACCCTGGCCACCTTCAAAAGCGAGAAGCCGCCCGAGAAGGCCGATTTCCAGGCCCAGGCCAACCAGCAAGGCAGCGGCACCCTGGAGAAGAAGGCGGTACCC
The DNA here is from genome assembly GCF_044143025.1 of Pseudomonas sp. TR47. NCBI lineage: Bacteria > Pseudomonadati > Pseudomonadota > Gammaproteobacteria > Pseudomonadales > Pseudomonadaceae > Pseudomonas > Pseudomonas sp. TR47. The sequence goes on from NZ_JBHFCS010000003.1 coordinate 230,440, forward strand.
ACCACCACCGAGATCGCGCCGTTCCAGGACAGCAAGATCAACAAGGTCACCCCGCCGCCGGCGGCAAAACCTGAGGTGAAACCGCCGCCTGCGCCGCAAAAATCCGCCGTGGCCACCCAAGCCCCCAAGGCGCAGAAGGTCGAGCCCAAGCCAAAGGAAAGCAAGCCGCAGCCCAAACCGGCCGCAACGCCAGATTTCGACAGTTCGCAGCTGTCGAGCCAGATCGCCAGCCTCGAGGCCGAGCTGTCCAACGAACAGCAGATGTACGCCAAGCGCCCGCGCATCCACCGCCTGAACGCTGCCTCGACCATGCGCGACAAGGGCGCCTGGTACAAGGAGGAGTGGCGCAAGAAGGTCGAGCGAGTGGGCAACCTCAATTACCCCGACGAAGCACGCCGCCAGCAGATTTACGGCAACCTGCGGATGATGGTGTCGATCAACCGTGATGGCTCGCTCTATGAGGTGCTGGTGCTCGAGTCGTCCGGGCAGCCGGTGCTGGACCAGGCCGCCCAACGCATCGTGCGGCTGGCGGCGCCGTTTGCGCCGTTTACCGGCGACCTGGCGGAATACGACCGGCTGGAAATCATCCGTACCTGGCGGTTTGCCCGTGGGGATCGGCTTTCCAGTAACTGAGCTGCAAGCTGCAAGCTCGAATGCCTTGTCAGCCTCGCCACCTGGCGCCACACTATCCCCCATGAAAAACCTCGCCCCGAGCTACCTAAAGCATCAGTTCCTGATCGCCATGCCGCACATGGCCGATCCGAACTTTGCCCAGACCCTCACGTACATCGTCGAGCACAACGCCAATGGCGCCATGGGCCTGGTGGTCAATCGACCTCAGGAGCTGAACCTGGCGGACATTCTCGAGCAGTTGCGCCCGGACGAGGAACCGCCGGCCAGCACCCTGCAGGTGCCGATCTACCAGGGCGGCCCGGTGCAGACCGACCGCGGCTTCGTACTGCACAGCAGCGAATGCAGCTACCAGGCCACTGTCGAGCTGCAAGGCCTGTCGCTGTCCACCTCGCAGGATGTGCTGTTCGCCATCGCCGAGGGCGTAGGGCCACAAAAGAGCCTGATCACCCTGGGCTATGCCGGCTGGGAAGCCGGGCAACTGGAGGCGGAACTCGCCGATAACGCCTGGCTGAACTGCCCGTTCGATGCGGACATCATTTTTGGCCTGGCCAGTGAACAGCGCCTGGGGGCCGCAGCCGCCAGCCTGGGCATCAACCTCAGCCTGCTGACCAGCCAGGCGGGCCACGCCTGATGGCCGAGCTGCGCCTGCTGCTGGGCTTCGACTACGGCAGCAAACAGATCGGTGTGGCCGTCGGCCAGGTAGTGACCGGCCAGGCACGTGAACTGTGCACGCTCAAAGCGCAGAATGGCGTGCCGGACTGGGCCCAGGTGGAAAAACTGATCAATGAGTGGAAGCCCGATGCCATCGTTGTCGGCCTGCCATTGAACATGGACGGCACGCCAAGCGAAATGAGCGCCCGCGCCGAAAAGTTCGCCCGCCGCCTCAACGGCCGTTTCAACCTGCCGGTGCACACCCACGACGAACGCCTGACCACTTTCGAGGCCAAGGGCGAGCGCATGGCCCGCGGCGGCCAGCGCGGCAGTTACCGTGACAACCCGGTCGATGCCATCGCCGCGGCCCTGCTGCTGCAAGGCTGGCTGGAGGCCAATACCTAATTTTCCGCTTTGCCGTCGGGCCAACCCGGCGCCCTCCAGGAGACACGCAATGAGCCTACCCAATCCCGCCGATCTGATCCGGCAGATGGCTGTCGACCTTCGCGCCCATCTCGCCCGCCGCGGCATCACCGAGCCGCGTTACATCGGCATCCGCACCGGCGGCGTCTGGGTAGCCCAGGCCCTGCAGCAGGAACTGGCCGATGCCAGCCCGCTGGGCACCCTGGACGTGTCGTTCTACCGCGACGATTTCAGCCAGAACGGCCTGCACCCTCAAGTGCGCCCGTCAGAGCTGCCGTTCGAGGTCGAAGGCCAGCACCTGGTGCTGATCGACGACGTGCTGATGAGCGGCCGCACCATTCGCGCCGCGCTCAACGAACTGTTCGATTACGGCCGCCCGGCCAGCGTGACCCTGGTCTGCCTGCTTGACCTGGACGCCGGCGAACTGCCGATCCGCCCCAACGTGCTGGGTGCCACCCTGTCGCTGGCGGCCCATGAACGGGTAAAATTGACCGGCCCCGCACCGCTCGCACTCGAGCGCCAGGACCTCGCCACCGCTTCCGCCCTTTAAGAGTCCACTCGCGATGACGCCAATCGACGCCAAGCGCCCGCTGCAGCTCAATGATCAGGGCCAGCTGCGCCACTTTCTCTCGCTCGACGGTTTGCCCCGCGAACTGCTCACCGAGATCCTCGACACCGCCGACTCGTTCCTCGAAGTCGGCGCACGGGCCGTCAAGAAAGTCCCGTTGCTGCGCGGCAAGACCGTGTGCAACGTGTTCTTCGAGAACTCGACCCGCACCCGTACCACCTTCGAACTGGCCGCCCAGCGCCTGTCGGCCGACGTGATCAGCCTGAATGTATCGACCTCCTCGACCAGCAAGGGCGAAACCCTGTTCGACACCCTGCGCAACCTCGAAGCCATGGCCGCCGACATGTTCGTCGTGCGCCACTCCGACTCGGGTGCCGCGCACTTCATCGCCGAGCATGTATGCCCGGATGTCGCGGTGATCAACGGCGGTGACGGCCGCCATGCGCACCCGACCCAAGGCATGCTCGACATGCTGACCATCCGCCGCCACAAAGGCAGCTTCGAGAACCTGTCCGTGGCGATCGTCGGCGATATCCTGCACTCGCGTGTGGCCCGCTCCGACATGCTCGCGCTCAAGGCGCTGGGCTGCCCGGACATCCGCGTGATCGGCCCGAAAACCCTGATCCCGATCGGTATCGAGCAGTACGGCGTGAAGGTCTACACCGACCTCACCGAAGGGCTGAAGGACGTCGATGTGGTGATCATGCTGCGCCTGCAGCGTGAACGCATGGCCGGCGGCCTGCTGCCCAGCGAGGGTGAGTTCTACCGCCTGTTCGGCCTGACCACCGCGCGCCTTGCTGGCGCCAAGCCGGACGCCATCGTCATGCACCCGGGGCCGATCAACCGCGGCGTGGAGATCGAGTCGGCGGTGGCCGACGGTAAGCATTCGGTGATCCTCAACCAGGTCACCTACGGCATCGCCGTGCGCATGGCGGTGCTGTCCATGGCCATGAGCGGGCAGAACACGCAACGTCAACTCGACCAGGAGAACGCCCAGTGACCCTCAGCATTCTTGGCGCCCGGGTCATCGACCCCAAGAGTGGCCTGGACCACGTCACCGACCTGCACCTGGACGGTGGCCGCATTGCCGCCATCGGCGCGGCCCCGGCCGGCTTCAGCGCCAGCCGTACAATCCAGGCAGATGGCCTGATCGCCGCACCAGGCCTGGTCGACCTCGGTGTATCGCTGCGCGAGCCGGGTTACAGCCGCAAGGGCACCATTGCCAGTGAAACCCGCGCCGCCGTGGCCGGAGGCGTCACCAGCCTGTGCTGCCCACCGCAGACCAAGCCGGTGCTCGATACCTCGGCAGTGGCCGAGCTGATCCTCGACCGCGCGCGCGAAGCCGGCAACAGCAAGGTCTACCCCATCGGCGCCCTGACCAAGGGCCTGGAAGGCGAGCAACTGGCCGAACTGGTCGCCCTGCGTGACACCGGTTGCGTAGCCTTCGGTAACGGCCTGAAAGAAATCCCCAACAACCGTACCCTGGCCCGTGCCCTGGAATACGCTGCCACCTTCGACCTGACCGTGGTCTTCCACTCCCAGGACCGCGACCTGGCCCAGGGCGGCCTGGCCCATGAAGGCGCGATGGCCAGTTTCCTCGGCCTGCCCGGCATTCCGGAAACCGCCGAGACCGTTGCCCTGGCGCGCAACCTGCTGCTGGTCGAGCAGGCCGGCGTACGTGCGCACTTCACCCAGATCACCAGCGCCCGTGGCGCGCGGCTGATCGCCCAGGCCCAACAACTCGGCCTGCCAGTGACCGCCGATGTGGCGTTGTACCAGCTGATCCTCACCGACGAGTCGCTGCGGGAGTTCTCAAGCCTCTACCACGTGCAGCCGCCACTGCGTAGCGCCGCCGACCGCGATGGCCTGCGCGAAGCGGTCAGATCGGGCGTGATCCAGGCGATCTCCAGCCATCACCAGCCGCACGAGCGCGATGCCAAGCTGGCCCCGTTCGGTGCCACCGAGCCCGGTATCAGCAGCGTCGAACTGCTGCTGCCATTGGCCATGACGCTGGTGGAAGACGGCCTGCTCGACCTGCCGACCCTGCTCGCCCGCCTGACCAGCGGCCCGGCGGCCGCCATGCGCCTGCCGGCGGGTGAACTGAAGGTCGGTGGCTCGGCGGACCTGGTGCTGTTCGATGCCAAGGCCTCGACGGTTGCCGGCGAGCAGTGGTACTCGCGCGGCGACAACTGCCCGTTCATCGGCCACTGCCTGCCCGGCGCGGTGCGTTACACCGTGGTCGACGGGCACGTCTGCCACGAGGGCTAAGTAAGCACACCGCTCGCTGTAGGAGCGGCCTTGTGTCGCGAAAGGGGTGCGAAGCACCCCCAGGGAAGCACCCCCGGGAATTTCCGAATAGTGCCGGGATCTTGGGGCCGCTTTGCGGCCCTTTCGCGACACAAGGCCGCTCCTACAGCAACCGCGCCCCGCACAGGCTGATAGCAACCATTCATCCCCCTCGGTTGAAATCCTTCCCCCCACCCCCATATGAGTCTGCATCAGGCAATTTTGCCCCGCTGCGTGGAGACTCTCCCCTTGACCACCATCGTTTCTGTCCGCCGTCACGGCAAAGTCGTCATGGGCGGCGACGGCCAGGTATCTCTCGGCAACACCGTCATGAAAGGCAACGCCAAAAAGGTACGTCGCCTGTACAACGGTGAGGTCATCGCCGGTTTCGCCGGCGCCACCGCCGACGCGTTCACCCTGTTCGAGCGCTTCGAAGCTCAACTGCAGAAACACTCCGGCCATTTGGTGCGGGCCGCCGTCGAGCTGGCCAAAGAATGGCGTACCGACCGCTCCCTGAGCCGCCTGGAGGCCATGCTGGCCGTGGCCAACAAGGACGCATCGCTGATCATCACCGGCAACGGTGACGTGGTCGAGCCAGAAGACGGCCTGATCGCCATGGGCTCCGGCGGCGCCTACGCCCAGGCCGCGGCCCGCGCCCTGCTGAACAAGACTGACCTCTCGGCCCGCGAAATCGCCGAGACCGCACTGAACATCGCCGGTGACATCTGCGTGTTCACCAACCACAACCTGACCATCGAGGAGCAGGACCTGGCCGAGTGATCAGCTGTTCTGGCGCCCCGTCCCGGTGACGGGGCTTTTCCACGCTGACTCATTCTGCTCGAGGACCATTTTCATCATGTCCATGACCCCCCGCGAGATCGTCCACGAACTCAACCGCCACATCATCGGCCAGGACGACGCCAAGCGCGCCGTGGCCATCGCCCTGCGCAACCGCTGGCGGCGGATGCAGCTGCCAGCCGAGCTGCGCGCCGAGGTGACGCCTAAAAACATTCTGATGATCGGCCCCACCGGCGTCGGCAAGACCGAAATTGCCCGCCGCCTGGCCAAGCTGGCCAACGCACCATTCCTCAAGGTCGAAGCGACCAAGTTCACCGAGGTGGGCTACGTTGGCCGCGATGTCGAGTCGATCATCCGCGACCTGGCCGACGCCGCGATGAAGATGCTGCGCGAGCAAGAGATCATCCGCGTGCGCCACCGCGCCGAAGATGCCGCCGAAGACCGTATTCTCGACGCCCTGCTGCCGCAGGCCCGGGTCACCAGCTTCAGCGAGGAAGCCGCGCAGACCAGCAGCGACTCCAATACCCGCCAGCTGTTCCGCAAGCGCCTGCGTGAAGGCCAACTGGACGACAAGGAAATCGAAATCGAGGTGGCCGACGCCGTCGGCGTCGAAATCGCCGCGCCGCCCGGCATGGAAGAGATGACCAACCAGCTGCAGAGCCTGTTCGCCAATATGGGCAAGGGCAAGCGCAAGGCGCGCAAGCTCAAGGTCAAAGAAGCGCTGAAGATGGTTCGCGACGAAGAAGCGAGCCGCCTGGTCAACGATGATGACTTGAAGGCAAAGGCCCTGGAAGCGGTCGAACAGCACGGCATCGTGTTCATCGACGAAATCGACAAGGTGGCCAAGCGTGGCAACGTCGGCGGCGCTGATGTGTCCCGTGAAGGCGTGCAGCGCGACCTGCTGCCACTGATCGAAGGCTGCACCGTCAACACCAAGCTGGGCATGGTCAAGACCGACCACATCCTGTTCATCGCCTCCGGCGCGTTCCACCTGAGCAAGCCGAGCGACCTGGTCCCTGAACTGCAAGGCCGCCTGCCGATCCGCGTGGAACTCAAGGCGCTGACCCCGGAAGACTTCGAGCGCATCCTGCAAGAGCCGCACGCTTCGCTGACCGAGCAGTACCGCGAGCTGCTCAAGACCGAAGGCCTGAACATCGAGTTCAAGGCAGACGGTATCAAGCGCCTGGCCGAGATCGCCTTCCAGGTCAACGAGAAGACCGAGAACATCGGTGCCCGCCGCCTGCACACCCTGCTCGAGCGCCTGCTCGAAGAGGTGTCGTTCAGTGCCGGCGACCTGGCCAGTGCACATGATGAAGCACCGATCCAGATCGACGCAGCGTACGTGAACGGCCATCTGGGTGAGCTGGCCCAGAACGAAGACCTGTCGCGCTACATCCTTTAAGCGGCGAGCTGCAAGCTGCAAGCGACAAGCTGTTTGGCGTCGCTTGCAGCACTGCGCTCACATGATCTTTCCATGGTGGCTCTAATATCACTTCTTGCAGCTTGAAGCTTGAAGCTTGAAGCTTGAAGCTTGTCGCTCAGAAGAGATTCAAACCATGGCCCGCATGCCAACCGCCATCAACCTGCACAAAGCCTCCAGGACACTCAGCCTCACCTACGGTCCCGACGAGGCCTACCACCTGCCCGCCGAATTCCTGCGCGTGCACTCCCCCTCCGCCGAGGTCCAGGGCCACGGCAACCCCATCCTGCAATTCGGCAAGATCAATGTCGGCCTCAGCGGCCTTGAGCCCGCTGGCCAATATGCACTGAAACTGACCTTCGACGACGGCCATGACAGCGGGCTGTTCACCTGGGAATACCTGGAGCAGCTGTGCCTGCGTCAGGAACAACTCTGGGCCGAGTACCTCGATGAGTTGCACAAGGCCGGCAAATCCCGCGATCCTGCCGAAACAGTGGTCAAACTGATGCTCTAGCTCAAGCCTTCCACGCTTTAGAGCGCATTTTCTAATCTCATCTGCTTGAATGCCCTACAGACAGCTCATTCAAGGGCTGTCTTGCGCATTACATGAAAGTCGGGTAACCAATGGAGCTGGCAAGTTCCCTGCATTGCTTTGAAGGCAGTCAGGGCATGGCCGGTATGTAGAGGTCGCGAGCGAAAGCAGGCTGTCTTCACACGCAGATTCCCCCGCAGCTCATCGCCGATTGCATCCGGCCCGCAGCACCGCTGTTCCTTATCACTGGTCACCCGAGTAGCAGTACCGGGCTGTCGACTGTGCATGCGCCACAGCAAACCGGTACTCGTCTCAGGACAACGGAGCGTCGTAGATGAGTAACAAGAACAACGATGAGTTGCAGCGGCAAGCCTCGGACAACACCCTGGGCCTGAACCCGGTCATCGGCATCCGCCGCAAGGACCTGCTGAGCTCTGCGCGTACCGTGCTGCGCCAGGCCGTGCGCCAGCCGCTGCACAGCGCCAAACACGTGGCACATTTCGGCCTGGAGCTGAAAAACGTGCTGCTGGGCAAGTCCAGCCTGGCCCCCGAGGGCGACGACCGTCGCTTCCAGGACCCGGCCTGGAGCAAGAACCCGCTGTACCGCCGCTACCTGCAAACCTATCTGGCCTGGCGCAAGAAGCTGCAGGACTGGATCGGCAACAGCGACCTGTCGCCCCAGGACATCAGCCGCGGGCAATTCGTCATCAACCTGATGACCGAAGCCATGGCGCCGACCAATACCCTGTCCAACCCGGCGGCGGTCAAACGCTTCTTCGAAACCGGCGGCAAGAGCCTGCTCGACGGCCTGTCCAACCTGGCCAAGGACGTGGTCAACAACGGTGGCATGCCCAGCCAGGTCAACATGGACGCCTTTGAAGTGGGCAAGAACCTCGGTACCAGCGAAGGCGCCGTGGTGTACCGCAATGACGTGCTGGAGCTGATCCAGTACAGCCCCATCACCGAGCAGGTGCACGCCCGCCCTTTGCTGGTGGTGCCGCCACAGATCAACAAGTTCTACGTCTTCGACCTGAGCCCTGAGAAAAGCTTGGCGCGCTTCTGCCTGCGCTCGCATCAGCAGACCTTCATCATCAGTTGGCGCAACCCGACCAAAGCCCAGCGGGAGTGGGGCCTGTCGACCTACATCGACGCACTCAAGGAAGCGGTCGACGCGGTCCTGGCGATTACCGGCAGCAAGGACCTGAACATGCTCGGTGCCTGCTCCGGCGGCATCACCTGCACCGCACTGGTTGGCCACTACGCCGCGCTGGGCGAGAAGAAGGTGAATGCGCTGACCCTGCTGGTCAGCGTGCTGGACACCACCCTGGATACCCAGGTGGCATTGTTCGTCGACGAGCAGACTCTGGAGTCGGCCAAGCGCCACTCCTACCAGGCCGGCGTGCTCGAAGGCAGCGACATGGCCAAAGTGTTCGCCTGGATGCGCCCCAACGACCTGATCTGGAACTACTGGGTCAACAACTACCTGCTCGGCAACGAGCCGCCCGTATTCGACATCCTGTTCTGGAACAACGACACCACGCGCCTGCCGGCGGCCTTCCACGGCGACCTGATCGAGATGTTCAAGAACAACCCGTTGACCCGCGCCGATGCACTGGAAGTGTGCGGGACCGCCATCGACCTGAAAAAGGTCAAGTGCGACATCTTCAGTGTGGCCGGCACCGCCGACCATATTACCCCGTGGCAGTCTTGCTACCGCTCGGCGCACCTGTTTGGCGGCAAGATCGAGTTTGTCCTGTCCAACAGCGGCCACATCCAGAGCATCCTCAACCCGCCGGGCAACCCCAAGGCGCGTTTCCTGACCGGCGCGGACCGCCCCGGCGACGCATTGGCCTGGCAAGAGAACGCAGACAAGCATGCCGACTCCTGGTGGCTGTATTGGCAGGCATGGCTGAGCGAGCGCGCCGGCGACCTGAAAAAGGCGCCGGCCCGCCTGGGCAACCGTGCCTATGCCGCAGGTGAAGCCGCACCGGGAACTTACGTTCACGAACGTTGAGTTGTAACGCCGTGGCTGCCCACCGGCAGGCCACGGTGCTTCATTCACCACAGAGTCATGCGCATGTCGTCACACTACATATTCCGGACCGTCGAGCTGGACGACCAGTCCATCCGCACTGCCGTGCGCCCAGGCAAGCCGCACCTGACGCCGCTGCTGATCTTCAATGGTATCGGCGCCAACCTGGAGCTGGTGTTCCCGTTCATCGAAGCGCTGGACCCGGACCTCGAAGTCATTGCCTTCGACGTGCCAGGCGTGGGTGGCTCCTCCACCCCCCGCCACCCCTATCGCTTCCCCGGCCTGGCCAAGCTGACCGCACGCATGCTCGACTACCTGGACTACGGCCAGGTCAACGTGATCGGGGTGTCCTGGGGTGGCGCCCTGGCCCAGCAGTTCGCCCATGACTATCCGGAACGCTGCAAGAAATTGGTGCTGGCCGCTACCGCCGCCGGTGCAGTGATGGTGCCGGGCAAGCCGAAAGTACTGTGGAACATGGCCAGCCCTCGGCGTTACATCCAGCCCTCACATGTGATCCGCATCGCTCCGCTGATCTATGGCGGCGCCTTTCGCCGCAACCCTGACCTTGCCATGCACCATGCCTCCAAGGTGCGCTCCGGCGGCAAGCTGGGCTACTACTGGCAGTTGTTCGCCGGGCTGGGCTGGACCAGCATCCACTGGCTGCACAAGATCCAGCAGCCCACCTTGGTGCTGGCCGGCGACGACGATCCGCTGATCCCACTGATCAACATGCGCTTGCTGGCCTGGCGAATTCCCAATGCCCAGCTACATATTATCGACGACGGTCATTTGTTCCTGATCACCCGGGCCGAAGCCGTCGCCCCGATCATCATGAAGTTCCTCGAGCAAGAACGTCAGCGCGCGGTCATGCACCCCCGCCCGGCCTCCGGCGGCTAGGGTGCTGTTTGCTGTTGTTCTGTCCCGACCGTGGCCTGACGAAGGAGTGCTGCCATGAAAGACAAACCGGCCAAAGGAACGACAACGCTCCCCGCCATGAGCATGAACGCACAGAACGCGATCGTCGGCCTGCGCGGCCGCGACCTGATTTCCACGCTGCGCAATGTTGGCCGCCATGGCTTGCTCAACCCGTTGCATACCGCACGCCACCTGCTCGCCCTGAGCGGCCAGCTGGGGCGCGTGATGCTCGGCGACACACCCTATTCGCCAAGCCCGCGGGACGCGCGCTTCAGCGATCCTACATGGAGCCAGAACCCGTTTTACCGCCGTGGCCTGCAGGCCTATCTGGCCTGGCAGAAGCAGACCCGCCTGTGGATCGATGAAAGCCACCTGGACGACGATGACCGGGCCCGCGCGCATTTCTTGTTCAACCAGATCAACGACGCCCTGGCACCGAGCAACTCGTTGCTCAATCCGTTGGCGGTCAAGGAACTGCTCAATACCGGCGGACAGAGCCTGGTGCGCGGCGTGGCCCACCTGCTCGATGACCTGCGCCACAACGACGGCCTGCCGCGCCAGGTGGACGAGCGCGCCTTCGAGGTGGGCGGCAACCTGGCCGCCACGCCGGGCGCTGTGGTGTTTCGCAACGAGATGCTGGAGCTGATCCAGTACAAGCCAATGAGTGAAAAACAGCACGCTCGGCCCTTGCTGGTGGTGCCGCCCCAGATCAACAAGTTCTATATCTTCGACATGCAGGCGAACAACAGCTTCGTCCAGTACATGCTCAAGAACGGATTGCAGGTGTTCATGGTCAGCTGGCGCAACCCCGACCCGCGCCACCGCGAATGGGGCCTGTCCAGCTACGTTGAGGCACTTGAAGAGGCGCTCAACGCCTGCCGCAGCATCAGCGGCAACCGCGACCCCAACCTGATGGGGGCCTGCGCCGGCGGCCTGACCATGGCCGCGCTGCAGGGCCACCTGCAAGCCAAGCACCAACTGCGCCGGGTGCGCAGCGCCACCTACCTGGTCAGCTTGCTCGACAGCAAGTTCGACAGCCCCGCCAGCCTGTTCGCCGACGAGCAGACCATCGAAGCGGCCAAGCGCCGCTCTTACCAGCGCGGGGTACTGGACGGCAGCGAAGTGGCGCGGATCTTCGCCTGGATGCGGCCCAACGACCTGATCTGGAACTACTGGGTCAACAATTACCTGCTGGGCAAAACGCCCCCTGCTTTCGACATTCTCTACTGGAACGCCGACAGCACGCGACTGCCCGCTGCCCTGCATGGCGAACTGCTGGACTTCTTCAAGCTCAACCCGCTCACCCACCCCGCCGGGCTGGAAGTCTGCGGCACGCCCATCGACCTCAAGCAGGTCAACCTCGACAGCTTTACCGTGGCCGGCAGCAATGACCACATCACCCCATGGGATGCCGTGTACCGTTCGGCCTTGCTGCTGGGCGGCGAGCGACGGTTCGTGCTGGCCAACAGCGGGCACATCCAGAGCATCATCAACCCGCCCGGCAACCCCAAGGCCTACTACCTGGACAACCCCAGGCTATCGAGCGACCCGCGGGCCTGGTTCCACGATGCCAAGCGCAACGACGGCAGCTGGTGGCCCCTGTGGCTGGAGTGGATAATCCCACGTTCCGGTCCGCTCAAGGCGCCGCGGGTGGAGCTGGGCAACGCAACCTACCCACCGCTGGGCCCCGCGCCAGGCACCTATGTCCTGACCCGATGAGCACAACGACTGGATGAAGACCCGCGACCGTATTCTCGAATGCGCCCTGCAGCTGTTCAACCAGCAGGGCGAGCCCAACGTTTCGACCCTTGAAATTGCCAACGAGCTAGGGATCAGCCCTGGCAACCTGTATTACCACTTCCACGGCAAAGAGCCTTTGATAATCGGCCTGTTCGAGCGCTTCGAAGAAGCGCTTGTGCCGCTGCTGGACCCGCCGCTGGAAGTGCGCCTGGATGCCGAGGACTACTGGCTGTTTCTGCACCTGATTGTCGAACGCATGGCCCAGTACCGCTTCCTGTTCCAGGACCTGTCGAACCTGACCGGTCGCCTGCCCAAGCTGGCGCGGGGCATGCGCAGCCTGATCAATGCGTTCAAGCGCACACTGGCGGCATTGCTGGCCAGCCTCAAGGGCCAGGGCCAGGTGGTCAGTGAGACGCAGGCACTGGGGCAACTGGTGGAGCAGATCACCCTGACGCTCATGTTTTCGCTGGATTACCAGCGGGTACTGGGGCGCGAGGGGGATGTAGGGATCGTGGTGTACCAGGTGATGATGCTGGTGGCGCCGCATCTGCAGGCGCCTGCGCGGGAGGCGGCGGAGCAGTTGGCGGTGCGGTATCTGGAGGGATAGATAGCTTACAAGGTGCTCAGCTGGCCCCATCGCCGGCAAGCCGGCCCCACACCTACCCTGCTGGCATTGAAACCAGCGGGGTACCTGTGGGCCGGCTTGCCGGCGATGAGGGCAACCCGGTGTCAGGCTTCAGCGCTCACCGGTGCCGACGGCGTGCTGCTGGCCGGTGCCGCGCTTGGCGACGGCGCTGCGGTAGCGGCCGGTGTGGCGCTGGCCGCTGGGGCTGCCGGTTTGGCGGCGGCGGGTTTGGCCGGCGCTTTTTTCACGCCAGGCTTCTTCGCTGCAGCGGGTTTGGCTGCAGGCTTGGCGGCAACCGGCTTGGCTGCAGGCTTCGCTGCTGGCTTGGCCGCAGCAGTCTTGGCCGCAGGTTTTGCCGCCACGGTTTTCGCCGCAGGCTTCGCTGCTGCCTTGGCCAGCGGTTTGGCCGCAGTCTTGCTGGCTGCCGGTTTGGCTGCAGCAGCGCGCGAGGAGACCGGTGTGACCGAGGCGCCGGTCAGCTTCTCGATCTGCTTGGTCAGGCTATCGACCTGCTGGTGCAGGGCCTTGATCTCGTTCCGGCTTGGCACACCGAGGCGCGAAATGGCGCTGTTCAGGCGTTTGTCGAAGGCTTCTTCGAGCTCGCTCCACTTGCCCAGTGCGCGATCTTTCACGCCGGACACACGCGAAGTGGTCGAGGCCTTGGCGTTATCGGCGACATCCTCGGCGGTTTTCTTCGCCTGCTTTTCGGCCTTCTCGCCATCTTTCACCAGCGAGTCGAACAGCTTCGGGCCGTCCTGGTCGATCTTCGAATAGATACCCAGCCCTGCCAGCCAGATCTTGCGGGAGTACTTCTCGACCCCGCCGACCCAGGAGCTGCCGTCTTTGTCGGAATTCTTCTTGCCAGCCATCCTGCTCTCCTTATGGTTTGTGCGCGACGCGCTCGAGCAGCTCATGCAGCTGTTCAAGCTTGATGGACAACGCCTCAACGTCATGTTTAGACGGAATGCCGAGGCGATTCAAGGCGCGACCGACCCGCGCGTCGAAAGCCTTCTCGATCTTGTCGAGTTGAACTTCGACCTTGCCACGTACGCGGCTGACTTCTTCGCTCGCTTCGTCGATCTGGGTGTTGGCGGCATCGAGTTCTTTGTCGATGCGCTTCTTGCCACGTTTCTCGACCCCTTCACCGGCTTTTACCAGTTCCTGAAAGTAGTCCGAACCCTCCTGGCCAACACGGGCGTAAGCGCCGATGCCTGCCAGCCAGATCTTGCGCGCGTAGCCGCGCACCTCGCCCAGCGTGCTTTGGGCGTCATCCTTTTTCTTCACATTCACTTTGGCCATGCTCTATACCTCATGCTCATGAGTGGAGGGAGAAACCGCCCATGGAGGCTGGGCTTGAGCATAAGGTAATGAGTGAAATTAGAATCTTCACCCTAAGAGCAGCTGCAGCTTTCAGACCAGAGCCTTGTCCAGCGCCCGCTCGATCTCACTCTTGATGGTGCCGCTCATCATCGACAGCATCATGCCCAGCTTCAATTCGACACGGATGCTGTCCTCGCCAATATGTACGCTGCCGTTGGCGCCGCTGCGGGCGACGTCCACACGGTCACCGTTCCAGGTGGCCTTGAGGTCGTATTCCTGGCTCAGTTTGTCCACCAGCGCTTGGGCTTTGGCACGGGCGGCCTCGCGACCGAGGGAGTGTTTGCGTTCGACGCTGATCTGGGTCATGCGGGTGTTCCTGGATATGAAGACATAATCGGCATTATGCCCGCCCCTGCCGCACGGTACACCCCGCCAAGACAAATGCGCCCGTTCGCCCTAGAATGGCGATAATTTTTTCCGGTGAAGCGATATGAACGACCAGCGCAAAGGCGAACACGCCGAACCCACCACCCATTTCGGTTACCAGGATGTGCCCGAGAGCCAGAAGGCGAAGAAAGTCGCCGAAGTGTTCCACTCGGTGGCTGCCAAGTACGACCTGATGAACGACGTGCTTTCCGGCGGCATGCACCGCCTGTGGAAGCGCTTCACCATCGAGCTGTCGGGTGTGCGTAGCGGCAATCGGGTGCTGGACATCGCCGGCGGCACGGGTGATCTGGCAGCCAAGTTCTCGCGCCTGGTCGGCCCTACCGGCCAAGTGGTGCTCGCCGACATCAACGACTCGATGCTCAAGGTCGGCCGCGACCGCCTGCTCGATCGTGGTGTTGCCGGCAACATCGAATTCGTCCAGGCCGACGCCGAGAAACTGCCATTCCCGGACAACCACTTCGACTGTGTGACCATCGCCTTCGGCCTGCGCAACGTCACCCACAAGGACGAAGCCATCCGCTCGATGCTGCGCGTGCTCAAGCCGGGCGGACGCCTGTTGATCCTGGAGTTCTCCAAGCCGACCAACAAGCTGATGTCCAAGGCCTACGACGCCTACTCGTTCGCCTTCATGCCCCTGGCCGGCAAGCTGATCACCAATGACTCCGAGAGCTACCGCTACCTCGCCGAATCGATCCGCATGCACCCCGACCAGGAAACCCTCAAGGCCATGATGGTCGATGCCGGTTTCGACCGGGTCACCTACCACAACATGACCAGCGGCATCGTCGCCGTGCACCGGGGAATCAAGCCCTGATGTTGCTGGCAGGGCTGCTCGCCAGCGTCGAACATGGCCTGAACCGCGTCCTGCGCATGGACAGCACGGCATTGCCGCGGCTGGGCGCGCTGGAAGGCAAGGTCATCGAAATCGATTGTCGCCAGCCGGCCCTGCAAGTGTTCATCCTGCCCGATGAAGAGGGCCTGATGCTTGCCGCCCACTGGCAAGGCGAGGTCGACTGCAGCCTGCGCGCGCCAGCCGGTAGCCTGCTGCAACTGGCCGTGGCCAAGGACAAGACGGCCGTGCTGCATAGCCCTCAGGTCGAGCTGCATGGCGACAGTGCCGTGCTGCTCGACCTGTTCGGTGTGCTGCAAGACCTGGAGCTGGACTGGGAACACGAACTGCAACGCTGGCTCGGCCCGGTCGCCACCTCGCTGCTCGCCGGCCACGTGCGCCTGCGTGCACGCTGGACCCGCCAAGGCCTGGCACGCTTCAGCCAGAACCTGTCCGAGTACCTGGCCGAAGAGTCGCGCACCCTGGTAGGCAAGCGCGAAGCCGAAGCCGCCTTCAGCGAGCTCGATACCCTGAAGGTCGATTTAGAACGCCTCGAGGCGCGCCTGCAGCGCCTCTCCCGATCCCTTGATACCAGCGATAACGCATGAAGCTGCTCGCCGTCCGTCGTCTCTTTCGCATCCAGCGCGTGGTGATCCGCTACCGCCTCGATGACCTGCTCTTCGACCTGCCGCTGCCGTGGTGGCTGCGCAGCCTGCGCCTGCTGATGCCATGGCGCTGGTTGCCTCGCACACCCTCCGAACTCAGCCGGGGAGCCCGCCTGCGCCTGGCGCTTCAGGACCTGGGGCCGATCTTCATCAAATTCGGCCAGTTGCTGTCCACCCGCCGCGACCTGCTGCCCACCGACATCGCCGACGAACTGATGCTGCTGCAGGACCGCGTACCGCCGTTCGACCCGAAACAGGCCGTGGCGCTGATCGAAAGCCAGCTTGGCGCCAAGGTGGGTGAAGTGTTCAGCCGCTTCGACGTCGAGCCGCTGGCCTCGGCCTCGGTGGCCCAGGTGCATGCCGCGCGCCTGAAGACCGGCGAGGAAGTGGTGGTCAAGGTAGTACGCCCGGGCCTCAAGCCAGTGATCGCCCAGGACCTTGCCTGGCTGTTCCTGATCGCAAAAGGCGCCGAGCGGGCTTCGGCCGATGCCCGCCGCCTGCACCCGGTGGAAATCGTCGGCGACTACGAAAAAACCATCTACGACGAACTCGACCTGCTCCGCGAGGCGGCCAACGCCAGCCAGCTGCGGCGCAACTTCGAAGGCTCGGAGCTGATGTACGTGCCCCAGGTCTACTGGGACCTGTGCCGCCCCAAGGTGCTGGTGATGGAGCGCATCTACGGCGTGCCGGTGACCGACATGGCCACCCTGGCCGACCAGCGCACCGACATGAAACTGCTGGCCGAGCGCGGTGTGGAGGTGTTTTTCACCCAGGTGTTCCGCCACAGTTTCTTCCATGCCGACATGCACCCCGGCAATATCTTCGTCAGCACGGTCAAGCCGTGGAGCCCGCAATACATCGCCATCGACTGCGGCATCGTCGGCAGCCTCACCGCCGAAGACCAGGACTACCTGGCACGCAACCTGATCGCCTTCTTCAAGCGCGACTACCGCCGTGTCGCCGAGCTGCACATCGACTCGGGGTGGGTACCGGCGCACACCAAGGTCAATGAATTCGAAGCGGCCATCCGTACCGTGTGCGAGCCGATCTTCGAAAAACCGCTCAAGGACATTTCCTTCGGCCAAGTGCTGATGCGCCTGTTCCAGACTGCCCGGCGCTTCAACATGGAAGTCCAGCCGCAGTTGGTGCTGCTGCAGAAGACCCTGCTCAACATCGAGGGCCTGGGCCGCCAGCTGTACCCCGACCTTGACCTGTGGAGTACCGCCAAACCGTTCCTGGAACGCTGGATGCGCGAGCGCTACAGCCCCAAGGCCATGTTCGGCAACCTGTACAGCCAGGCCGAACAGCTGCCGCACCTGGCCGGCATGACCCGCGACCTGCTCGAACGTCTTTCCCAGCCGCACCTGCACGACCCGCAACTGCGGGAGCGGCGCCGCCAGGGCGACCGCTGGGCACTGCGCCTGCTCGGTGCCGGCCTGCTGGGTGGCGGTGCGGTGCTGGCCGCCGGCGCCGCCGAGGCCGCCAGCCTCGCCGCCCCGGCCGCCTGGCCGGCTTGGCTGATGCTGGCCGCAGGCCTTTACCTGATCGTGCGCCAATAGCCAGCCGCGCTGCTGGCTGGCACACTAGCGCAAAGGGCCCGGTACAGGGGCGGGCCCGGTTTTGGAGTCGACGATGAAAGAGTGGCTGGACGAGATCAAGTGGAACAGCGACGGCCTGGTACCGGCGATCGCCCAGGACCACAAGACCGGACGCGTGCTGATGATGGCCTGGATGAACCGCGAATCGCTGGCCCTCACTGCCGCCGAGCAACGCGCCATCTACTGGTCGCGCTCGCGTGGCAAGCTGTGGCGCAAGGGCGAGGAATCGGGGCATGTGCAGAAGCTGCACGAAATGCGCCTGGACTGTGATGCCGACGTGATCATCCTGATGGTCGAGCAACTGGGCCATATCGCCTGCCATACCGGCCGTGAAAGCTGCTTCTACCGCGTCTTCGAAGACGGCCAGTGGAAAACCGTCGATCCGGTGTTGAAAGACCCGCATGCCATCTACAACGCAGGACACTGACATGAGCGACACCCTCAACCGCCTGGCCGAAGTGCTCGAAGAACGCAAGCACGCGGCCCCCGACAGCTCCTACGTGGCCAGCCTGTACCACAAGGGCCTGAACAAGATCCTCGAAAAGCTCGGCGAAGAGTCCGTCGAGACCATCATTGCTGCCAAGGACGCAGAGGTCAGCAAGGATTGCAGTGATGTCATCTATGAAACCGCCGACCTGTGGTTTCATAGCCTGGTCATGCTCAGTGCACTGGGCCAGCACCCACAAGCCGTGCTCGATGAACTGGAACGCCGCTTCGGCCTGTCCGGGCACGATGAAAAGGCCGCTCGCGAGCCCTCGGCCTGACCAAACAGCATTCTAGGAGAGCACCATGGGTATTTTTGACTGGAAACACTGGATCGTCCTGCTGGTCGTCGTCGTCCTGGTGTTCGGCACCAAGAAGCTGAAGAACTTCGGCAGTGACCTTGGCGAATCGATCAAGGGCTTCCGCAAAGCCATGAACGAAGAAGAAAGCAAACCCGCCGAGCAGACCCCACCGCCTGCCCAGCCCGTACCGCCGGTGCAGAACACCGCACAACAGCCACAGGGCCACACCATCGAGGGCCAGGCCCAGCCGGTCCAAGAGCCGCAGCGGAAAGACTGAACCATGTTCGGCATGAGTTTCAGCGAGTTACTGCTCGTCGGCCTCGTCGCGCTGCTGGTGCTCGGCCCCGAGCGCCTGCCCGGCGCCGCGCGCACTGCAGGGCTGTGGATCGGCCGGCTCAAGCGCAGCTTCAATTCGATCAAGATGGAAGTCGAGCGCGAAATCGGTGCCGATGACATCCGCCGACAGTTGCACAACGAGCACATCCTGCACATGGAACAGGAAGCCAAGCGCATCCTCAACCCGCTGACGCCGCCTGCCCAGCCACCCGCCGCTGTGGCCACCGAGCAGCCCGCCGCCACGCCAACATCGGCACCGGTAGCGCCGGCGCCTGCACCTGAGCAGCCCGAACAGCCTCAACCGCCGCGAGCCCCATGAGCGAAAAACCGCAAGACGACCAGCCCATGCCGCTGGTCTCGCACCTGACCGAACTGCGCACCCGCCTGCTGCGCTGCGTGGCTGCCATCTTCCTGATTTTTGCCGGGCTGTTCTCCTTCGCCCAGCAGATCTACACCCTGGTCTCGGCGCCACTGCGCGAACACCTGCCGGCCAACGCCACGATGATCGCCACCGACGTGGCCTCGCCGTTCCTGACGCCGTTCAAGCTGACCATGATCGTTTCGCTGTTCCTGGCGATCCCGTTCATCCTGCAGCAGATCTGGGGTTTTATCGCGCCTGGCCTGTATCGCCACGAAAAGCGCATCGCCATTCCGCTGCTGGTGTCGAGCATCTTCCTGTTCTATGCCGGCATGGCCTTCGCCTACTTCCTGGTGTTCCCGCTGATCTTCGGCTTCTTCGCCAGCGCCACGCCGGAAGGCGTGTCGATGATGACCGACATTTCCAGTTATCTGGACTTCGTCATGACGCTGTTCTTCGCCTTCGGTGTTGCCTTCGAGATCCCGGTAGCGGTGGTGCTGCTGGTGTGGATCGGCGTGGTCGACGTGCAATACCTGAAGAAAATCCGCCCCTACGTGATCATCGGCTGCTTCGTGGTCGGCATGATCCTGACCCCGCCCGACATCTTCTCGCAGACCTTGCTCGCCGTGCCCATGTGGCTGCTGTTCGAGATCGGCGTGCTGTGTGGCAGCCTGATCCGCAAGCGCAGCCACGCCGAAGATGACACGGCAAACGACCCCAACGACCAGCCACCAGCGACCCAGCCGTGAATCTGTTGCTTCTTGAAGAGGCCGACTTCGTGTCGGCCGACCGCGTCGTCCTTGCCGATAGGCGCTTCACCCATATGCAGGAGATTCACCGCGTGGTGGTGGGCGACAGCCTGCGCGTGGGCCGCATCAATGGCCTGATGGGCACTGCCACCGTGGTACGCCTGGCACAGCACGAAGCCGAGCTTGAAGTCGGCTTCGACCTGCCGCCGCCGGCCAAGCTGCCGCTGACCCTGGTGCTGGCCGTGCCGCGGCCAAAAATGCTGCGCAGGCTATTCCAGACCGTCGCCACGCTGGGTGTACAGCGGTTGATCCTGGTCAACAGCTACAAGGTCGAGAAAAGCTTCTGGCAGACGCCGTTCCTCAACCCCGAGAGCATCCGCGACAACCTGATACTGGGCCTGGAACAGGCCCGCGACACGGTGCTGCCCGAGGTGGTCATCGAAAAACGCTTCAAACCGTTCGTCGAAGACCGCCTGCCTGCCATCGCCGACGGCACCCTGGGCCTGGTTGGCCACCCCGGCCCCTACCCCGCGTGCCCGCGCGCCGTCGAAGGCCCGGTGACACTGGCCATTGGCCCCGAGGGCGGCTGGATCCCCTACGAAGTCGAGCTGCTGGGCAAAGCAGGGCTCGCGCCAGTGCAGTTGGGTGACCGCATCCTGCGTGTGGAAACCGCCGTAACAGCCTTGCTTTCAAGGATTTTCTGACAAACGGGTCAGGATTTTCCCATCAAGTTTCCCCGGCGCAGGCCGATGCCTAGGCAACACAACAATAATCCGTGCTGCCAAGTTTACCGGGGAGTCGAACATGTTCCGATGGGTTACCGAAACGCTGGGAAATGTGAGCGTCAATCGCAAACTGGGGCTGGGCTTTGGCCTGGTACTGTTACTGACTTTGGCCATCACCTTCACTGGCTGGCAAGGCATGAACAGCATCATCGACCGTGGTGACAAGCTGGGCAATATCTCGGTCATCAGCCAGGGCACCCAGGAACTGCGCATCGCGCGTCAGCATTACCAGCGCGATCGCAACGAAGCGGCGATCGGCGAACTGGAAAAAGCCCTCGCTGGCCTCGACCGCCAGATCAGCCTCATGCTCGGCCAGATCGAGCAACCCGTCGATCATCAGCGCCTGCAGCAACAGCAGGAGGCGGTGCGCAAATATCAGCAAGCTTTCGCCGACCTCAAGCAGGCCGGGCAACGACGCGAAGCCAGCCGAAGCGCACTGGGTGACAGTGCCGACAAGGCAGCCGAGCTTATCAGCAGGGTGCAGGAGCGCCTGCTGCAAGCCGGCGATATCACGCCCTACCAGAGCACGGTAGAGGTCAGTGCCCTGCTACAGCAAGCACGCTTCCAGGTGCGCGGCTACACCTACAGTGGCGAAGCGAACTACCAGCAGACTGCGCTCAACGCCATCGACCAGGCCATGACCAACCTCAAGGCGCTACCGGCCAAGCTGCCCGCCGAATATGCCGCCAGCCTCGATGACTCGATGTCGGCCCTCGCCGCTTATCGCGATGCGGTCAACCAGTTCGGTAGCGCGCAATCGGCCAGTGATCAGGCCCTGCAGGTGATGACTGATCAAGGCACCGTGCTGATGGATAACAGCCAGAAGATGACGGTTTCACAGACCGAAGTCCGCGATGCAGGCTCGCGCAAGGCAAAAACCTTGCTTGCCTCAGCCACGGCACTGGCGTTGGTACTGGGCCTGCTCGCGGCCTGGGCCATCACTCGGCAGATCATCGTCCCGCTGCGCCAGACACTGGCCGCCGCCGAGCGCGTGGCCAACGGCGACCTGCGCCAGGACCTTCTGGCAACCCGCCGCGACGAGCTGGGGCAGTTGCAGGCCAGCATGCAGCGCATGACCCAAGGCCTGCGCGAACTGATCGGTGGTATCGGTGACGGTGTCACGCAGATCGCCAGCGCCGCCGAAGAGCTTTCGGCGGTAACCGAGCAGACCAGCGCCGGGGTCAACAACCAAAAGGTCGAAACCGACCAGGTGGCCACTGCCATGAACGAAATGGCGGCCACCGTGCATGAAGTGGCACGCAATGCTGAGCAAGCCTCAGAGGCGGCCCTCATGGCGGACCAGCAGGCGCGTGAAGGTGATCGGGTTGTCAGCGAAGCGGTGGCGCAAATCGAGCGCCTGGCCGGTGAAGTGGTCAACTCCAGCGAGGCGATGAACCAGCTCAAGGCCGAAAGCGACAAGATCGGCAGCGTGCTGGATGTGATCAAGTCGGTGGCCCAGCAAACCAACCTGCTGGCCCTCAATGCGGCCATCGAAGCGGCGCGGGCCGGTGAGGCCGGCCGTGGCTTTGCCGTGGTCGCCGACGAAGTGCGCAGCCTGGCGCAGCGTACCCAGCAGTCCACCGAAGAGATCGAAGAGCTGATTGCCGGTTTGCAAAGCGGAACCCAGCGAGTGGCCAGCGTGATGGACGCCAGCCGCCAGCTCACCGACAGCAGCGTCGAGCTTACCCGCCGCGCCGGCACTTCGCTGGAGACCATCACCCGAACCGTGTCGTCGATCCAGGCGATGAACCAGCAGATCGCCACGGCCGCCGAACAGCAGAGTGCGACTGCCGAGGAGATCAACCGCAGCGTGATCAATGTGCGGGATATCTCCGACCAGACTTCGGCGGCGAGTGAGGAGACGGCCAGCTCCAGTGTCGAGCTTGCGCGGCTGGGCACGCACCTGCAAAACCTGGTAAGGCGCTTCAGGCTGTAAGCCCGTACTGGCCCCATCGCTGGCGAGCCAGCAATGGGGCCAGTATGAATTCCTACACGCACTGCTGAAATTTCCTACCCAATTCTCAGGTCAAGTCCTACAAGCCTTCCGCCGATGGGCAGGGGTGTCATGCCAGCAAAACGCCGGCATGGCTCCCCTACTCAACTGGATGGAGACTTGCCATGTTCGGCTACCTCAACCGCAGGATTGGCAACATCAGCGTCGGCGCCAAGCTCGCTCTGGGTTTTGCCGTGGTACTGCTGCTCACCGTGGCCACTGCCGCCAGCGGCTGGCGCGCCCTGGACGACGCCATTACGCGCTCGGAGCAGCTCAGCGAAATTGGCCAGATCAATGATCTGGTCAAGGACCTGCGCGCCGAGCGCATCACCTACAGGGTGTTGGCCGATGATGCCAGCAAGGCGCAGATCACCCGCATCCTGCAACAACTCGACGCCATGCTGACCGCGCTGCAGCAACGCAGCAGTGTCGATGAATCACGCCAGATGCTGGCCCAGAAGCTGCAATTGCTGCAGCGCCTTCACGAAAATTTCGCCACCTTGCAGCGCACCGTTGAAAGCCGGCGTGGGTTGCGCGAGGCAATGCAGGCGCAAGAGCAGAAGCTCAACGGCGTCATCGACGAACTGGAAACCCAGGCCCTGCTGAAGATGCCCGCCGACAGCCAACAAAGCGGCCTGCTGGGCCTGATGGACAGCCTCACCCGGCATGTGGACGGCGCCAACCAGCAGAGCCTGGTGCCGGCGTACACCTTCTCGCCGCTGGAGGACTTCGCCAAGGTTGGCGAGGCGGCGCTGGATGCTGCCGACAAAAGCCTCGGGCAGTTGATCCAGGCACTTGCCCCCTTGGGCCTTTCGCGAGCAGTGATGGAACAGCCTGGCGTGGAACTGGGGAAATACCGCGCCAGCCTCGAGCAGTACCGACGCGCCGCCTTGAGTGTCGAGCAGTTGCAGAACGACATGGAGCAGATGGGCAACGAACTGCGTGCTGTGAGCCTGGAGCTGGGTAAAAGGAAGGTCGAGCAGCGCGACAGCGAAGCACTGGCCGCCCGCTCGCTGTTGACCAGCGTTGCGGTGCTGGCCTTGCTGGTGGGCGTAGCAGCCGGCTGGCTGATCACCTTGCAGATCACCCAGCCGCTACGCCAGACCCTGGCGGTGGCAGCGCGCATCGCCCGGGGTGACCTGAGCCAGGTGGAGCCTGTGGGTCGTCGTGACGAAATGGGCCAGCTGCAGGCCAGCATGCAGGAAATGACCCTGAGCCTGCGCAAGCTGATCGGCGGTATCGATCAAGGCGTTGGCCATTTGTCTCAGGCCGCCACACAACTGGCAGCCAGCAGCGAGGACACCAAGCTGCGCATCAGCCAGCAGCGCGAGGAAACCGATCAGGTCGCCACTGCCATGAACCAGATGAGCGCCACGGTCCAGGAAGTCGCGCAAAACGCCGAACAAGCTTCATTGGCGGCAACCAACGCCGACCAGCAGGCCCAGCAGGGCGATCAGGTGGTGACTGAAGCCATCGGCCGTATCGAGCAACTGGCCAGGCAGATGGATGATTGCCTGGCAGCTATGCAGCATCTGGCGGGCGAAAGCCAGCGCATTGGCAGCATTCTCGATGTGATCAAGTCGGTCTCCGAGCAAACCAACCTGTTGGCGCTCAACGCTGCCATCGAGGCTGCCCGAGCAGGTGAGGCGGGCCGTGGTTTTGCCGTGGTGGCTGACGAAGTGCGCGGCTTGGCGCAGCGTACACAGCAGTCCACGGAGGAGATCGAGCAATTGATCGAAAGCTTGCACAACGGCACCGACGAGGTGACCAGCCTGCTCGACAACAGCAAACGCCTGACCGAGCAAAGTGTCGAGCTGAGCCGCAAGGCCGGGGATGCCTTGAGCCAGATCACCGATACGGTGTCGAGCATCCAAGGCATGAACCAGCAGATTGCCACGGCCAGCGAGCAACAGAGTGTGGTGGCCGAACAGATAAACCGCAGTGTGATCAGCGTGCGCGATGCCTCGGACCAGACCAGTGCGGCCAGTGAACAAACGGCAGCTTCAAGCGGCGAGCTGGAGCAGCTGGGCCAGCAGCTGCGAGGTATGGTCGGGCGTTTCAGCCTCTGAAAGCTTCAAGCCACAAGCTAAAGCCGAACGCTATGGACCGCCCATCACCGCCCGGCTTTAGCTTGCAGCTTGCAGCTGCTTTCAGAGCACTTGGCGCAGGAACGCTTGCGCCCGCGGATCCTTCGGCGAGGCAAAGAACGCCGCAGGCGCCGAATCCTCCAGCAACTTGCCGTGATCGAAGAACAGCACGCGGTCGGCCACTTCGCGGGCAAAACCCATTTCATGGGTCACGCAGACCATGGTCATGCCTTCCTGGGCCAGTGTCTTCATCACGTCCAGCACTTCACCGACCATTTCCGGGTCGAGCGCGGAGGTCGGCTCGTCGAACAGCATCACCTTGGGTTCCATCGCCAGCGCACGGGCAATCGCCACCCGTTGCTGCTGACCACCGGAAAGCCGCGAGGGGTACTCATTGGCCTTCTCCGAGATACCCACCTTTTCCAGCAACGCCCGCGCCTTGGCCTCACGCTCTGCCTTGCCACGCTTGCGCACGACCTTCTGCGCCAGGCACAGGTTTTCCAGCACCGTCATGTGCGGGAACAGGTTGAAATGCTGGAACACCATGCCGACTTCGCGGCGGTAGGCGTTGATGTCGGTTTTCGGGTCTTCCAACCGCAGCCCGTTGATGGCCACATGGCCCTCGTCGAAATGCTCCAGGCCGTTGAGGCAGCGCAGGAAGGTCGACTTGCCGGACCCCGACGGGCCAAGCACCACCACCACTTCACCCTTGGCCACCTGGGTGGTGACGTTGTCCACCGCACGCACTACCTGGCCTCGGGTGTCGAACACTTTCAAAAGGTCACGGACTTCAATCACTTTGCGCAAGCCTCCGCTCGAGCCGGCTGGCCAGATGCGACAGCGGCAGGTTGATCAGCAGGTACAGGCCTGCCACGCAGAACCAGATCTCGAATGTCGAGAACGAAGTGGTGATGGCCTCACGGCCGCTCTTGGTCAGTTCGGTGATGGCGATCACCGAGACCAGCGAGGTGTCCTTGACCAGGCTGATGAACTGCCCGGCCAGCGGAGGCAGTACGCGTTTGAACGCCTGCGGCAGGATCACGTGGCGCATCGACTGGCTGGCGTTAAGGCCGAGCGAGCGGGCCGCCTCATTCTGCCCCTTGGCGATCGACTGCACGCCGGCCCGCACGATCTCGGCCACGTAAGCACCGGTGAACAGCGCCAGCGCCGCCACCCCGGCGAACTCACGGGACAAGTTGAGCACGGTACCGATGAAGAAGTAGAAGATGAATATCTGCACCAGCAGCGGCGTGCCGCGCACCAGTTCGACATAGACGGTCGACAGGTCGCGCAGGGTCGGGTTGTTAGACAACCGGCACAACCCGGCAAACAGGCCGATCACCAGGCCCAGCGCCCCGGACACTACCGAGATCCACAATGTGGTCCACAGGCCCCAGGCCAGTGGGCCAGCAGCCCAGTGACGGGTGACGCCGACCTGATCACCTTCGGCCACATCGTCACCGCGGCTCAGTTGCAGGCTGTCCTTGGCCACATCGAGCACCTGCTCACCGCCGTTCTCATCCTTGAGCGTAACGCGGGCGTTATCGCCTGAGACGACGATGTCCTGCACCGTGCCGTAATCGCTGGCACGCTGCACGTCCTCGGCCTTGTAGGCAAAGTATTGTGGTACGCGGTTCCAGCGCCACTCGTAGGAGATCATCGAGGTGGCCAGGTACAGGCTGATCGCCAGGCCCACCAGGACCAGCGCCGTCAGCGCATGCCAGGGCCATTGGGCTTTCTTGTGTTTGATCACGGGGTTACTCCAGAAAGCGGCAAGCCGCAAGCCACAAGCTGTAAGGAAAAGCAGACCGCGTATTGGCCCACCTCCTCTTGCAGCTTGCAGCTTGCGGCTTGAAGCTACTTCTTATTCCATTTCCTTCAGCCAGTCCTTGTTCTTGAACCACTTGTCGTGGATACGATCGTAGGTCCCGTCATGCTTGATCTGGTGCAGGAAGTTGTTGATGAAGTTGATGCTGTCGTAATCGCCCTTCTTCAAGCCGAATGCCAGCGGCTCGTAGGTGAAGGGCTCGTCGAGGAACAGCAGCTTGCCGGCACCGGCCTTGTCGACCGCCACCACGTTGTACGGCGCATCGTAGACAAAGGCATCAGCCTTGCCGTTGACCACGTCCATCACCGCTTCCTGCTCATTGTCGTAGCCATGGTACGTGGCCTTGGCGATCAGCTTCTTGGCGACCATCTCGCCGGTGGTACCGAGCTTGGAGGTGATGCGGTACTTCTCGTTGTTCAGGTCTTTGTACGACTTGATCTCGCCAGCCAGATCCTTGCGGATCAGCAGGGTCTGGCCAACCACGATGAACGGTTCGCTGAAGTTCAGGCGCAGGTTGCGTTCCTGGGTCAGGGTCATGCCGCTGCCGATCATGTCGAACTTGTCGGTCAGCAGGGCCGGGATGATGCCGTCATAGGCGGTGGAGACGGTCTCCAGCTTGACGCCCATGGATTTGGCCATGGCTTTGAGGATATCGACTTCGAAGCCGATGATTTCGCCGCGCTTGTTGGTCATCTGGAACGGCATGTAGGTCGGGTCCATGCCCACCCGCAAGGTACCGCGCTTGACCGCGTCGTCGATGGCACCGGCCTGGGCCGAGGCCACCGCGACCAGCGCCGTGACGCCGACCAGCAGCCGCGAAAGGTATTTCTTCATCATCACCAAGTCCCCTAGCAAGAAAAGTAGCGAATCTTATTGTTGGCACGGCCGTACCGGCCGGCATGGCTTATCGGAGAGGGATGCTAACGCATGGCGGCCCTGGGACCTAGAGCCGGGGGGGACTTTGTTGGCCAAAATCCGAGGGGATGAGAAAGATTGGAAAACCCTGTCGCCGGCAAGCCGGCGAAAGGGCCGCATAGCGGCCCCTAGGGTAGATCAGGCGCCAACCAGGCTAGGTTGTGCCTCGTCCGCCGGGTGCAACGGCAACAACGGCGAATGTGGGTCGTTGTTGATCGATGCACGCCACACGTCGATCCAGGCGGCATTGTGCTCGGCCCATACCTGCGCATGCAGGCGCGCCAAGGCTACCGGGTCGCTCAGCAAGGCAAGGCGAGTACCCAGGTCCAGCCCTTTGGGCCCGACCTCGATCGCTTTGGCAAGGCGCTCGGCGCGCATCGCCTCGATCGGTGCTGCCTGGCCATGACGGGCAGTGGCCATGGCACAGGCCAAGGCGTTCTGCCGAGGGTCGACCACAGCGCGGACAAAGCCGTCGTGCAGGGCGTGCCAGCGGTTCTCGTGGGTGTACTGGTCGGTGGCGAGCAGCTCCTGGGGCGTTGCGTACTCCTCAGGGATCAGGAACAGCTTCTCGTCCTTGGCCGCCAGGCCCAGGCGTGTGCGGCTGGAGATCACCGAAACGGGGATCGACAGCACCAGCGAACCAACGATCGGCGCCAGCCACCACAGGAAGCTCGGGTTCAGCCACGCCACCAGCGCCGCCCAGGCAATACCCAACAGGGTTTGCGGGCCGTGGCGACGTACCGCCTCGCTCCACGGGGTGGAGTCGTCGTCACGCTGCGGCGAGTTCCAGGTCGCAGCCCAGCCGAGGAATGCGGCCAGCACGAAGCGGGTGTGGAAGATCATCCGCACTGGCGCCAGCAGCATGGAGAACAGCATCTCCATCAGCATCGACAAGGTGACCTTGAACCGCCCGCCGAACTCGACCGCGCCCTTGGCCCAGATCAGGATGATACTGAGCAGCTTGGGCAAGAACAGCAGCACGATGGTGGTGGAGAACAGCGCGACGGCCTTCTCCGGGTGCCACTGCGGCCACAGCGGGTAGAGCTGGTACGGCTCGATGAAGTATTGCGGCTCCATCAGCGTGTTGGTTGCCAGCAGCGCGGTCGACAGCACCAGGAAGAAGAACCACAGCGGCGCCGACAGGTAAGACATCACGCCCGTGAGGAACACCGCACGGTGCACCGGGTGCATGCCCTTGACCAGGAACAGGCGGAAGTTCATCAGGTTGCCGTGGCACCAGCGGCGGTCGCGCTTGAGCTCGTCGAGCAGGTTCGGCGGCAGCTCTTCATAGCTGCCCGGCAGGTCATAGGCAATCCACACGCCCCAGCCGGCACGGCGCATCAGCGCCGCTTCGACGAAGTCGTGGGAAAGGATCGCGCCGGCGAAAGCGCCCTTGCCAGGCAACGGCGCCAGGGCGCAGTGCTCGATGAAAGGCTTCATGCGAATGATCGCGTTGTGGCCCCAGTAGTGCGACTCGCCCAGTTGCCAGAAGTGCAGGCCGGCGGTGAACAGCGGGCCGTAGACGCGGGTGGCGAACTGCTGCATGCGCGCATACAGCGTGTCCATACCCGAGGCTTTGGGCGCGGTCTGGATGATGCCAGCGTCCGGATTGGCCTCCATCAGGCGTACCAGGCTGCTCAGGCACTCACCACTCATGACGCTGTCGGCGTCGAGCACGACCATGTACTTGTATTCGCCACCCCAGCGACGGCAGAAGTCGTCGAGGTTGCCGCTCTTGCGCTTCACGCGGCGGCGGCGGCGGCGGTAGAAGATGCGGCCGAAGCCTTTGGTCTCGCGGCACACGTCCAGCCAGGCCTGTTGCTCGGCCACGGCAATGTCAGTGTCGTTGGTATCGCTGAGCACGAAGAAATCGAAACGGTCGAGGTTGCCGCTGGCGGCGACCGACTCGAAGGTCGCCCGCAGCCCTGCGAACACGCGCGGCACGTCTTCGTTGCAAATAGGCATCACCAGCGCGGTACGTGCTTCAGGAGCGATCGGCTCGCTGCCGGCACTGCTGCCGGAGATACGGTATTTGTCGCGGCCGGTGAGCAACTCGAGGAAGCCCATCAGCGCCGTCCAGAAGCCCGCCGACACCCAGCAGAAGAGGATGCCGAAGAGGATCAGGATGGACGTTTGCAACGCGTACGGCCAGACCTGCACTACGGTATCCCACAACGGCTGGTTGACCACTTCGTCGAGGTCGACGAACGACCAGCCCTGGTAAGGCAGGATGCCCTTCATGTACCAGCCGGCGACGAGCGTCTGGCCGATCATGAGGGTCAGCAGGATATAGCGGCGAATCGAGCCGACCGTGCGCCAGCGCGCCAGCGGCAACTCGCGCTTTGGCGGCTGCGGCGCGTTGGGGCGGCCGGTCATGCGCCGCCACATGCGGATCAGCACATTGGTGCGCCATGGCTCGGGCACGACCCGGGTACGCTTGATCGGCGGTGCAATCTTCAGGCAAAGCCGGCCGCTGCCGTCGACGCCAAGCATCTGGGCATCTTCCAGTTCGGCCGCGCTGCCTACAGTCAGGCGCGGGCCCACCGAGGCCTGCACGGCCTCAGTGGTGGTGGCGGTCGCATTGCCCGCCAGGCGTTGGTGCAACTCACTGAACGAGGTGCAACTGGCGAGTTCCGCGCGCTGCTCATCGCTCAGTGGGAGGTGGGCCAGGTACTCGCCAAGCGATTCCGGCCTTGCGCTTGAGTTACTCATCGGCAGGCAACTGATAGCTCCAGGTCTCGGTCAGCACTTTTTCGGTGGTGGCCGGGGTCCCGTTGGTGGATGCCGCATCGGCGGCAGGTTGTTCGGCCTTGGCAGGTTGCTCGGCCTTGGCGGCTTTTTCAGCCTTGCCATGCTTGGCTGCGGTCTTGTCGTGTTTGGTTTCTTCGGCAGGCTTGGCTGCTTCGACCGGAACATCGCTGACCAGTGCGGCCCGCATCTCGGTAGCCTTCTTGGCTTCCTTGATCTTCAACCGCAAAGTCAGGCGCCAGCCCTTGGTCTCTGGGTTATAGCGCAGATTGTTCTCGACCACTTCTGCGTTGTCGCCGACGCTGATCTGGCTGCGTACCGCGGCGTCTTCCGGCAGGGCTGCCAAGGCCGGGCCGGCGAAGTCGACCAGGAACGCTACGCTACCGTCTGGTTGACGGATCAGGTTGGACTGCTTGACGTCACCGGTGGAACGCATGGTCTGGGTAACCGAACCCAGCTCCTGGGCCTGGAAACGCGACTCGTCGATGGTCCAGTGCATGCGGTAGTCGTACTCGAACGGCTTGCCCGGCTCCGGCAGGGTTTCCGGGCTCCAGAAGGCAACGATATTGTCGTTGGTTTCGTCGGCAGTCGGGATCTCGACCAGATCGACGGTGCCTTTGCCCCAGTCGCCCTTAGGCTCGATCCAGGCGCTCGGACGCTTCTGGTAGTTGTCGTCGAGGTCTTCGTAATCCTTGAATTCGCGATGACGCTGCATCAGGCCGAAACCGCGCGGGTTCTCGACGCTGAAGTTGCTCACCGACAGGTGTTTGGGGTTGTTCAGCGGGCGCCACAGCCACTCGCCGTTACCGGCGTGGATCGACAGGCCTTCGGAGTCATGCAGGGCCGGGCGATAGTTCATGACCTTGGAGGGCTGGTTAGGGCCGAACAGGTACATGCTGGTCAGCGGCGCGATGCCCAGACGGCTGACGTGGTCACGCAGGAACACGCGGGACTGTACATCGACCACGGTATCGTTGCCCGGGCGCAGGATCAGCTTGTAGGCACCGGTGGAGCGCGGCGAATCCAGCAAGGCGTAGATCACCAGGTGCTTGTCGGCCGGCTTGGGTTTCTCGACCCAGAATTCGGTGAACCGCGGGAACTCTTCGCCCGACGGCAGCGCGGTGTCGATGGCCAGGCCACGGGCCGACAGGCCGTACACATGCCCTTTGCCGACCACACGGAAATAACTGGCCCCCAGCAGGGTCATGATTTCATCCTGCTTGTCGGCCTTGTTGATCGGGTAAAGCACGCGGAAACCGGCGTAGCCCAGGTTCTTGGTGGTATCCGGGTCGTGGGGCACGTCGCCGAACTCGAAACGGCTCGGGTCGTACTTGATTTCCTCGACGGTGGTGGCGGTGACTTCGTTGATTTTCACCGGCGTGTCGAAGTGCATGCCCTGGTGGTAGAAGGACAGCTTGAACGGCGTCTTGTCCTTGGCCCACTCGGCCTTTTCCTGCAGGAAGCGAATCTTCTGGTAGTCGGCGAACTTCATGTCGCGGAAGACTGCCGGCAGATTGCTTTTCGGTGCTTCGTACTTCTGGCCGGCGAGATCCTTTGCCTTGGCTGCAACATCGTCAAGATTGAATGCCCACAGCTGGCCCGCGCTCATCAGGCCGACCAGTGCGGCACTGGCCATCAGGGCCTTGCGCAGCCGATTGCCGGGGATTCTAGATGCTTTATGGGGACTAACAATCACGAGCAACCCTCGCCGAAAACAGATCATGAAACCAACGGCCAGCGACAAATGCCGGGTTGGCGAGCACTGTTCGGACCCCGTGAGGGCGTAATGATTCCCCAAACGGTTCCAGACAATGCTCGAGTCAGAGTAAAACGAACCTGCGAACGCAGGCCCTAACAGCGCGCGATTATCCAGCAGGATGCGTTACAACGCATCAGGCTGGATCAACTATTTATCGTACAAAACACCTTGTTTCGCGCAACCAAGGCCGTTTTTTCCTTCATATTTGTAACAGAAAAGTCACAGGGCCATCATTGACCAGGTGCACCTGCATGTCAGCACCGAATCGGCCGCTTGCCACATCTGCATGCTGGCCCTGGGCTTGCTGCAAAAGATAGTCGAACAGTTCGGCACCGAGCGCTGGCGGCGCAGCCGTCGAAAAGCTCGGACGCATGCCACTGCGGGTGTCCGCAGCCAAGGTGAACTGGGACACCAGCAGCAAACCGCCGCCCACATCCTTGAGGGATAGGTTCATCTTGCCCTGCTCATCGCTGAAAACGCGGTAGTTGAGCAACTTGTGCAACAGCTTATCGGCCTGTTCGCGGGTATCTTCAGGCTCTACCGCCACCAGCACCAACAAGCCTTGGTCGATGGCGCCGACAATTTCACCCGCCACCTCTACCCGCGCGCCGCGCACACGCTGCAGCAGCCCCTTCATGCTTCTTCCAGCGGCAAATCGAGCAGGCGACGGGCCATCTGATCGGCTGCCCGTACCAGCGCATCGGTGATCCCAGGCTCGGACGCCGCATGGCCCGCGTCGCGGATCACCTTCAGCTCACTGTTGGGCCATGCCTGGTGCAACGCCCAGGCGTTATCCAGCGGGCAGATCACATCATAGCGGCCATGCACGATCACGGCCGGCAGGTGGGCGATCTTGGGCATGTCGCGGATCAACTGGTCGGGTGCAAGGAACGCGTTGTTCATGAAGTAGTGGCATTCGATGCGGGCGATGGACAAGGCCCGCTGCGGCTCGGAGAAGCGGTCGATCACCAGCGGATTGGGGCGCAGGGTGGCAGTGCGGCCCTCCCAGGTGGACCAGGCCTTGGCGGCATGCATCTGGGCGATCTGATCGTTGCCGGTCAGGCGCTTGTGGAATGCCTTGACCAGGTCATTACGCTCATCCGGCGGAATCGGCGCGATGTAGTCCTGCCAGTAATCGGGGAACAGGCGGCTGGCGCCCTCCTGATAGAACCACTCGATCTCTTGCGGGCGGCACAGGAAGATGCCGCGCAGGATCAGGCCGTGAACCCGCTCGGGGTGGGTCTGGGCATAAGCCAGGGCCAGGGTCGAGCCCCAGGAGCCGCCGAACAGCACCCACTTGTCGATGCCCAGGTGCTCGCGAATGCGCTCCAGATCCTCGACCAGGTGCCAGGTGGTGTTGTTCTCCAGGCTTGCGTGCGGGGTGGAACGGCCACAACCGCGCTGATCGAACGTGATGATGCGGTACAGGTTGGGGTCGAAATAGCAACGGCTCTGGGCATCGCAACCCGCGCCCGGGCCACCGTGGATGAACACCACCGGCAGACCTTCAGGCGAGCCGCTTTCATCGACATACAGCACATGCGGCGCTTCCACGGCCAGATCGTGCCGGGCGTAGGGTTTGATCTGCGGGTAGAGGGTCTGCATTGCGCACTCCGTGTGAGGATTTAGTCTGCCGTTGGGCATCATAAACCTGAATTGCGCTTTGAGCATGCTCTGCCGCTACAGCGTGAGCCCTGCATTGAAACAGGCCCGGTGGGCTTGCTACTTGCCGTAGCGTAGCGCGCCCCAGGCAAGCGCCTGTTCCAGCAGGCGCTGAAGCACCTGACGGGTCGGTTGCGCCAGATCCTCACGATAGGCGAAGGGCTCGGTTTCATTCATGTACGTGCTTTGCGCCAACTCCAGCTGCACAGCATGAATCTGCCGGGCAGGGTCGCCATAGTGGCGGGTGATGTGCCCGCCCTTGAAACGCCCGTTGAGTACATGGCTGTAGCCCGGCGCCTCGGCACACACGCCCGACAGCCACTGCGCCAGCTCAGGATCACAACTGGCACCGTTGAAGGTCCCCAGGTTGAAGTCCGGCAGCTTGCCGTCGAACAGGTGCGGGATCAGCGAACGGATCGAGTGTGCGTCCCATAAAAGGGCGTAGCCGAACTGCTCACGCAGGCGGGCCAGTTCGCGCTCGATGGTGGCGTGGTATGGCCGCCAGATCTGCTCCAGGTAAGTGGCCCGTTCGTCGGCAGAGGGTGCCTGCCCCTGCTTGAACAGCGGCGCACCGTCGAACAGTGTGGCCGGATACAGGCCCGTGGTTGCACCTGCGTACAAAGGCGTGTCGTCATCCGGCCGGTTAAGGTCGATGACGAAGCGCGAATACTCTGCCGCCACCACACTGGCCCCCAGCTCATGGGCGAAATCGTAGAGGCGCGGGATATGCCAGTCGGTGTCCGGCAGGCTGCGCGCCTCGTCGACCAGGCCGTCGCGCACGGCCGGGGTCAGCTTGAGCCCCGCATGGGGCATGCTGATCAGCAGGGGCAAACGGCCCTGGTGGAAACTCAGTACCTTGTCCATCTCGCCTCGCTCAGTGGGATATTTCATGGCCTTTGCGCACCACGCGCTTGGGCAGGTCGCCGCCCAGCCAATAGGCCAGGTCGGCGGGGCGCTCGATCTGCCAGGCGACAAAGTCCGCCACCTTGCCGACTTCCAGCGAACCATGGGTGTCGCCCATGCCCAGCGCCGTGGCGGCATGGATGGTAACGCCAGCCAGGGCTTCTTCCGGCGTCATGCGAAACAGCGTGCACCCCATGTTCAGCATCAGCCGCAGCGACAGACCTGGCGATGTGCCAGGATTGAGGTCGCTGGCAAGGGCAATCCTCACGCCGTGGCGGCGCAAGGCGTCCATTGGAGGCAGTTGGGTTTCGCGCAGGAAGTAGAACGCGCCGGGCAGCAGCACGGCGACAGTGCCAGCCTCGGCCATGGCCACGGCGTCTTCCTCGGTCATGAATTCCAGGTGGTCGGCCGACAGCGCCTGGTAGCGCGCTGCCAGGCTGGAGCCGTGCAGCGACGAGAGCTGCTCGGCGTGCAGCTTGACCGGCAAGCCCAGTTCGCGGGCCTTGATGAACACCCGCTCGACCTGCGCCGGGGAAAACGCCAGGTGCTCGCAAAACGCGTCCACAGCGTCCACCAACCCCTCGGCGGCGAGTGCAGGCAGCATCTGGTCGCAGATATGCGCAATGTAGTCGTCGGCGCGACCGGCATATTCCGGCGGCAAGGCGTGGGCGGCCAGGCAGGTAGCGCGCACAGCAACCGGCAATTCGTCGGCCAGGCGCCTGGCCACACGCAGCATCTTGCGCTCGTTGGCCAGGTCCAGGCCGTAGCCGGACTTGATTTCGATTGTGGTTACACCATCGCGCATCAGCGCCTGTACCCGCTGGCGGGCACTGGCGAACAGCTCATCCTCGCTGGCCGCACGGGTGGCCCGCACGGTACTGGCTATGCCCCCGCCTTGCGCAGCGATTTGGGCATAACTCACACCCTGCAGGCGCTGCTCGAACTCGCCACTGCGGTTGCCACCGAACACGGCGTGGGTGTGGCAGTCGATCAGCCCGGGGGTGACCCAGGCATTGCCCAGGTCAACCGTACGTTGCGCCTCGACCGGCCGCATTTCGCTACGTGGGCCGAGCCATTCGATCACGCCGCCGCTGGTAACGATCGCTGCGTCCTCGATGATCGAGTAACGGCCGTCCACCATGGTTGCCACATGGCAGTGCTGCCAGAGGGTTCTCATATGCAATCTCCTGAACTAGCGATGCAGCTCGGCCGCTGCCCGGGCCACCTCGCCCTGCCCTGCTCGCGGCTTGCACCACAACAGGTAGGACGCAACCAGGAACACCACCCAGATCACACCGACAAGCAACGCTGCCTGTGTATCGGGGAAGTAACCGAGCACGCCAAAGATGAACACCATGAACGCAATGGCCATGGCCGGGCCGTAGGGCCAGAACGGTACCGGGAACTTGAGCCGGGCCGCTTCCTCGCGGCTCATGCTGCGGCGCATGGCAACCTGGGTAACCAGGATCATCAACCACACCCACACGGTGGCGAACGTGGCGATGGACGCGATCAGCAGAAACACGTTCTCGGGGATCAGGTAGTTGAGCACCACGCCAATCAACAGCGCAGCCCCCATCACCACCACGGTCATCCACGGCACTCCGTGCCTGGACAGCTGGCTGAAGCCGCGTGGCGCATGGCCTTGCTGGGCCAGGCCGTACATCATGCGACCCGCGCCGAAGATGTCACTGTTGATGGCAGAAACCGCAGCGGAAATCACCACGACGTTGAGCACTGCCGCCGCCGATCCGATGCCCAGGTTGCTGAATATCTGCACGAAGGGGCTACCTTCGCTGCCGATCTGCGGCCACGGGTAAAGGCACATCAGCACGAACAGGGTCAGTACGTAGAACAGCAGGATACGCAACGGCACGGCATTGATGGCCCTGGGGATGACCCGTTGCGGGTCCTTGGCCTCACCGGCAGTGACGCCGATGATTTCGATGCCGCCGAAGGCGAACATGACCACCGCGAAGGACGCGATCAAGCCGCCGACGCCATTGGGCATGAAGCCGCCGTGCTCGACCAGGTTGCTCAAACCGACCGCATGCCCGGTGCCAACCTGGCTGAAGCCGAAGGCCATGATGCCAAAGCCGGCGAGGATCATCGCGACGATGGCACCGACCTTGAGCAGCGACAGCCAGAACTCCATCTCGCCGAACACCTTGACGTTGCACAGGTTCAGGCCACCGATCAGGAAGACGATGCCCAGCACCCAGATCCAGCGGGCCACTTCAGGAAACCAGAAGCCCATGTAGATACCAAAGGCGGTGACATCGGCGATGGCGACGATGACCATTTCGAAGGCGTAGGTCCAACCGAGGATGAAGCCGGCCATGGGGCCGAGGTAGGTGGTGGCGTAATGGCCGAAGGAGCCGGCGACCGGGTTGTGCACGGCCATCTCGCCGAGGGCGCGCATGACCATGAACACGGCGGCGCCGCCAATCAGGTAGGCCAGCAGCACGGCCGGCCCGGCCATCTGGATGGCAGAGGCCGAACCGTAGAAAAGCCCGGTACCGATTTCGGAACCGAGCGCCATGAAACGGATGTGGCGGGCCGATAGCCCACGCTTGAGACCTTGAGCTTGTTGCATGTCACGTCCTGATCTTGTTTTTGTGGTCGTGAGATCGAATGGGCCGCATGGCGGCCCCAAGGGCATCACAGGCTGGGCAGAACGCCTGCCGGCAGCAGGCCGGTCAGGCTGCCCTTGGCCAACAGCTCGACGGCCTTTTCGATATCCGGCGCAAAGAAACGGTCACGGTCGTAGTGCGGCACTTCGCTGCGCAGCGCTTGGCGCGCCTGCTCCAGCTTGGCCGAGGTCTTGAGCCCCTTGCGCAGGTCCAACCCCTGGCAGGCGCCCAGCCATTCGATGGCCAGCACGCCGCGGGTGTTCTCGGCCATTTCCCACAGGCGCTTGCCCGCAGCCGGGGCCATCGACACGTGGTCTTCCTGGTTGGCCGAGGTGGGCAGGCTGTCGACGCTGTGGGGGTGCGACAGGGCCTTGTTCTCGCTGGCCAGGGCCGCAGCCGTGACCTGAGCGATCATGAAGCCGGAGTTGACCCCACCGTTTTCCACCAGGAACGGCGGCAGCTGCGACATGTGCTTGTCCATCATCAGCGAAATGCGGCGCTCGCTCAGCGAACCGATTTCGGCGATGGCCAGGGCCAGGTTGTCAGCGGCCATGGCTACAGGCTCTGCGTGGAAGTTGCCACCCGAGATCACATCGCCCTCGGCAGCGAACACCAGCGGGTTGTCCGACACCGCGTTGGCCTCGATGCCGAGCACTTCGGCGGCCTGGCGCAACTGGGTGAGGCAGGCGCCCATGACCTGCGGCTGGCAACGCAGCGAGTACGGGTCCTGAACCTTGTCGCAGTTCTTGTGCGATTGGGAAATCTCGCTGGTATCACCCAGCAGGTCGCGGAAACAGGCGGCGGTATCGATCTGGCCCCGCTGGCCACGCACGGCATGCACCCGTGCATCGAATGGCGCACGCGAGCCCAGTGCCGCTTCCACGGTCAGACCACCGCAGGCGATGGCGGCGGCGTACAGGTCTTCGGCGTAGAACAGGCCGCGCAAGGCGTAAGCCGAGGACGCCTGGGTGCCATTGAGCAGCGCCAGGCCCTCTTTGGCGGCCAGGGTCAGTGGCTCCAGGCCAGCGACGGCCAGGGCTTCAGTGGCCGACAGCCACTGGCCCTTGTACCGTGCCTTGCCTTCGCCGAGCAGCACCAGCGACATGTGCGCCAGCGGTGCCAGGTCGCCGGAGGCGCCGACAGAGCCTTTGAGTGGTATATGCGGATAGACTTCGGCGTTGACCAAGGCGATCAGCGCATCGATCACCTTGCGCCGGATGCCGGAGAAACCACGGCTGAGGCTGTTTATCTTGAGCACCATGATCAGCCGCACCAGGTCGTCGTCCAGCGGCGCGCCGATACCGGCGGCGTGGGACAGCACCAGCGAGCGCTGCAGGTTTTCCAGGTCATGGCTGGCAATACGGGTCGAAGCCAGCAGGCCGAAGCCGGTGTTGATACCGTAGGCGGTGCGGTCTTCGGCAAGGATCTGTTCGACGCAGGCGACGCTGTCGTTGATCGGCTGATCGGCGCTGGCGTCCAGGCGCAGGCGCACGGGTGCGGCGTGGATTGCGCGCAGCTGGGCCAGGGTCAGGGTGCCAGGCTTGAGGGTCAGTTCGGTCACTTCGCTACTCCATTCTGTCAGGGCCCGCAGGCCCTTTCTTGTTGTTCAGTATCGGTCAAAGTGCAGCGATCAGCCTGTGATCATTGGCAGGTCGAGGCCTTGTTCCTTGGCGCAGTCCACGGCGATGTCGTAGCCGGCGTCGGCGTGGCGCATGACACCGGTGCCCGGGTCGTTGGTCAGCACGCGGGCGATGCGTGCCGCGGCTTCATCGGTACCATCGCAGACGATGACCATGCCCGAGTGCTGCGAGAAGCCCATGCCTACCCCCCCACCGTGGTGCAGCGAAACCCAGGTAGCGCCGCTGGCAGTGTTGAGCAAGGCGTTGAGCAGCGGCCAGTCGGAGACGGCGTCAGAACCGTCACGCATCGATTCGGTTTCACGGTTGGGGCTCGATACGGAGCCTGAGTCCAGGTGGTCACGGCCGATGACGATCGGCGCCGACAGCTCGCCGCTGCGTACCATTTCGTTGAAGGCCAGGCCCAGCTTGGCGCGAAGGCCCAGGCCAACCCAGCAGATGCGCGCTGGCAGGCCCTGGAAGCTGATGCGCTCACGGGCCATGTCCAGCCAGCGGTGCAAGTGGGCGTCGTCGGGGATCAGTTCCTTGACCTTGGCGTCGGTCTTGTAGATATCCTCGGCTTCGCCGGACAGCGCAGCCCAGCGGAACGGCCCCACACCGCGGCAGAACAGCGGGCGGATGTATGCCGGTACGAAGCCTGGGAAATCGAACGCGTTGGCTACGCCCTCTTCCTTGGCCATCTGGCGGATGTTGTTACCGTAGTCGAAGGTCGGAATGCCCTGCTTCTGGAAGTCGAGCATGGCTTGTACGTGCACGGCCATGGACTGCTTGGCAGCCTTGACCACGGCAGCCGGCTCGGTCTGCGCGCGGTCACGGTACTGCTCCCAGGTCCAGCCGGCCGGCAGGTAGCCGTTGAGCGGGTCGTGGGCGCTGGTCTGGTCGGTGACCATGTCCGGGCGCACGCCACGCTTGACCAGCTCCGGCAGGACTTCTGCGGCGTTGCCATGCAGGGCAATGGAGATGGCCTTGCCTTCGGCGGTGTACTTGGCGATGCGCGCCAGGGCGTCATCGAGGTCTTTGGCCTGCTCGTCGACGTAGCGGGTTTGGAGGCGGAAATCGATACGGCTCTGCTGGCATTCGATGTTCAGCGAGCAGGCGCCGGCCAAGGTCGCGGCCAGGGGCTGGGCGCCGCCCATGCCGCCGAGGCCTGCAGTCAGTACCCACTTGCCTTTGAGGCTGCCACCGTAGTGCTGGCGGCCGGCCTCGACGAAGGTTTCATAGGTGCCTTGGACGATGCCTTGGCTGCCGATGTAGATCCAGCTGCCGGCGGTCATCTGGCCGTACATGGCCAGGCCCTTGGCGTCCAGTTCGTTGAAGTGTTCCCAGTTGGCCCAGTGCGGCACCAGGTTGGAGTTGGCGATCAGAACGCGTGGAGCGTTGCTGTGGGTTTTGAATACCCCGACCGGTTTGCCCGACTGCACCAGCAAGGTTTCGTCATCTTCCAGGCGGGTCAGGGTTTCGACGATCTTGTCGTAGCAGGCCCAGTTGCGGGCGGCGCGACCGATACCACCGTAAACCACCAGTTCCTTGGGGTTTTCCGCGACCTGCGGGTCGAGGTTGTTCATCAGCATGCGCAGTGGCGCTTCGGTCAGCCAGCTTTTGGCGGTCAGCGTGTTGCCACGTGGGGCACGGATTTCAACGTCACGGTATTTATTGTTGTCGGTCACGGGAAGGGTCCTCTGCGGTCGTCCGCGGGCAGGTGTGTCGTGTTGGATATACAAACACACCTTTACTTGTATGTACAAGCATGGACAACCAAAATAGTGGGACCGCTTTTGAACAGCCTGGAGAAAACCGGGGCCGCTGCGCGGCCCTTTCGCGACACAAGGCTGAGCTGCGCCCGTCTGGGCAAACGCGATCTGTGCAGGAGCGGCCTTGTGTCGCGAAAGGGCTGCACAGCAGCCTCAGCCAGCTCAGGTTGGAATCAGCTCGATCAGGCAGAACCGCCCCTGAACCTGCAACTCCAGCAGCGTGTCGTTCCCCTCGAGCCGCAGGCAGTCATACAAGCCCAGCCGCTCCAAACCATGCCCGGCCAA
Organism: Pseudomonas sp. TR47; assembly: GCF_044143025.1. Taxonomy (NCBI): domain Bacteria; kingdom Pseudomonadati; phylum Pseudomonadota; class Gammaproteobacteria; order Pseudomonadales; family Pseudomonadaceae; genus Pseudomonas; species Pseudomonas sp. TR47. The sequence continues at coordinate 271,136 of NZ_JBHFCS010000003.1, forward strand.
CTGCACCTCAACCTGGTTACTGCCCGAAAACAGCAGCACAGTCGACGCCGAACTGAACAACCGGCTGGTACCATCGAACCACTGCAAGCGCGCGCGATAGCGCTGCGGCGAGTAGATCAGGTTGAAATCACGAATCCTCTCACCCAGCAGCTTGCAACTGACCTGGCTCTCGCCAGCGAAAGCGAAGGCGTCGAACGGTAACAGCGGCCGGCTGGCCTGCCCGTCGACCAGCAGGCGCATGCCATCCCCCTGCAAGACCGTGATGATCCGCTGGTAGCCCGCAAACATCGAGAAACCACCAGACGCTTCGATATCCGCAATCGACAGGCGCCAGCCGAACCCCTCCAGGCCCTCGCCACTGTCGCGGGTGATTTCCTCGGTGAAGCCGCCGCCGTTCTTCCACGGCATCCGCGGGTAGTCCTGCGCACGCAACAACTGCAACGGGTTCATTTACTGAAACGTCCTTCCAGGCGATGACGGGAGCCGGGGTGGATCAACCGCGCGGCCGTCACCGGCTGGCGACCGGACCAGGTACGGCGGCGAATCAGCAGGCAAGGCTCGCCCCGCTCGATCTGCAGCAGTTGGCACTCGTGGGGCTCGGCCAGGATCGCCTCGACCACGTGCTCACCCTCGGTCAGCGGTGCGACCTGGGACAAGTAGGCGTAAGGCGTCTGCCGAGTGAAATCCTGCTTGAGGTAGTCGGGCGCGATCGCCGCGTTGACGTAGCGGTCCTCGATTTGCACCGGGATGCCGTTTTCGTAATGCACGATAAGCGAATGGAACACCCGCTGGCCTTCGCGCATGTCCAGAGCCAGAGCGCGCTCGGAACCGGCCGCTTCTTCAGCAAGGGTGATCACCTGGCAGCTATGCTGGTGGCCACGCGCGGCAATCTCGTCGGCGATGTTGTTGACTTCGAACAACGCCGAGCGGCTCTTGGGTTCGGCCACGAATGTCCCTACCCCCTGCATGCGCACCAGCAGGCCTTCGGCAGTGAGCTCACGCAGGGCGCGGTTGATGGTCATGCGGCTGAATCCCAGCTGGCTGACCAGTTCGCTCTCCGAAGGGACCCGGTGATGGGGCGGCCAGCTGCCGTTGTCGATCTGCTGGATGATCATCTGTTTGACCCGCGCGTACAGCGGCGCCGGGCCCTCGCCCATCTGGGCAACCAGCGCGGAGACAGGAGGTGTCGGCACGGCGTTGGATCCTTGTGCGATTGAATGGGCGGTAGCTTGCCGCAGTTTACCCGGCAGGCAAACAACTGTATATGTATATACAAGTCAGCCATAACAGGATTTCACAGATGTCCGCCTACTTCGCCGAATGCGCCCTGCTGCCCGATGGTTGGGCCAGCGATGTCCGAATCGAGGTCGCCAGCGATGGCACAATGACCCATATCGACTCCGGCGCTTCGGCCGACGGCGCCGAACGGCTGGCCGGGCCACTTCTGCCCGGCATGCCCAACCTGCACTCGCATGCCTTTCAACGCGCAATGGCCGGCCTGGCAGAAGTGGCGGGCAACCCCAACGACAGTTTCTGGACCTGGCGCGAACTGATGTATCGCCTGGTCGGCAAGATCACCCCGGAACAACTGCAGGTCATCGCCCGCCAGCTGTACATCGAGATGCTCAAGGCCGGCTACACCTCGGTGGCCGAGTTCCACTACGTGCACCATGACCAGGCGGGCAAGGCCTATGCCGACCCAGCCGAGCTGTCCCGCCGCATCAGCGCGGCGGCGGCCAGCAGCGGTATCGGCCTGACCCTGCTGCCGGTGCTGTACAGCCATGCCGGCTTCGGTGGCCAGCCACCCAACGAGGGGCAGCGGCGCTTCATCAATTCCACCGAGCAGTACCTGCAACTGCACGCACAACTCGCTGCGACAATCGCCGCACAACCCGCGCAGCAGGTGGGTTTGTGCTTCCACTCGCTGCGGGCGGTCACGCCGGCGCAGATTGCCCAGGTATTGGCAGCGGGCAATCAGCAATGTCCGATCCATATTCATATCGCCGAGCAACAGAAGGAAGTGGACGACTGCCTGGCCTGGAGCGGCCTGCGCCCGTTGCAGTGGCTGTATGAGCATGTGCAGGTGGATGCGCGCTGGTGCCTGGTGCATGCCACCCACGCGCAGGCTGACGAAGTGGCGGCCATGGCCGGCAGTGGCGCGGTGGCCGGTTTGTGCCTGACCACCGAAGCCAACCTGGGTGACGGGATTTTCCCGGCAGTGGACTACCTGAGCCAGGGTGGCCGGATAGGTATCGGCTCTGACAGCCATGTATCGCTGAGCGTGGTCGAAGAGCTGCGTTGGCTCGAGTATGGCCAGCGCCTTCGTGACCAGCGGCGCAACCGGCTTTATCGCGAAGATCAGCCGATGGTTGGCCGCACCCTGTATGACGCGGCACTGATGGGTGGGGCTCAGGCATTGGGGCAGCCCGTGGGTGAGCTGGCCGTGGGCAAACGTGCCGACTGGCTGGTGCTGGATGGGCAAGACCCGTATATCGCCACGGCCGACGAAGATGCAATTCTCAACCGCTGGCTGTTTGCCGGAAGCGACCGGCAGGTACGCGATGTGATGGTCAACGGGCAGTGGGTGGTGCGCCAGGGGCGCCACGGGCAAGAAGAGGAAAGCGCTCGGGCGTATGTCGAGGTGTTGCGACAGTTATTGGGCTGACGACAAAAGGGCCGCAAAGCGGCCCCCTACGGTCTCAATGCATCTGCACGATCTGCTTGTCCGCCATGCGCCAGATCAAGCGGCTGGTGTCGTAGCCCTGCTGACGGGCCTTGGCCAGCAGGCTCTCGCGCTCCCATGCCGGCAGGGTCGGCGTACGCGACAGTATCCACAGGTACTTGCGGTCGGGGCTGCCGACAATGGCCGTGCGGTAGTGGTCGTCCACGTACAGGATCCAGTATTCGCCCTTGGTCAGGCCCGGTACCAGGCGGGTGAACCAGTTGTCGAACTCAACCCACAACCTGTCGGTATGCCCCGGCTGCTGGATGTTGGCATGCCCCTCGGCGCGCAGCCATTCGTCACCCATGGTGCGGCAGCGGCTCAGCACCCCGTACGAACCATCAGGCTTGAGGTTGTAATGCGCCTCGGACTGGGCGCATTCGCTCTGGTAAGGCATGGGCAAGCGCGCCAGCTCGTACCATTTGCCCTGGTAGCGCTTGAGGTCGATATCGCCGGCGGTCTTGGGTGCCAACGGGTCGTTGGCCGACGTGGCGCAGCCACCCAGCAGCATCACCAGGCACAACCCCAGCAGCAGGTGCAGACGCGTCATTTGAGGCCCTGCCCTGAATACATCAGTACTTTGTCAGCCGCATACTGCACGCTGATGAAGCTCTTTTCGTCCCCCCAGGTACAGCTGCTCATGCCCAGTGCGCCGGAGCACTCGGTGGGCGTGCCGAGCAGTTGCTCGACCTCGGCCTTGTTCATGCCGGCCTTGAGCTTGGAATAGTTTTCCTGATTGATCTTGCTGCACGCAGTCAGGATGACGCACAGGGACAACAGGGCGAGGGAACGCAACGACATGAAGGAACACTCCTGAAAGGTGGATGCAGGCGAGAGGCCTGCAGGGACCTTCGACGGGAAAAACGGTCCCTGGTTCCCTGGCAGGCCTTTTTCGTTCTACACCGTTGGTCGGCAGGCGCTGCGCAAACGATTAATGTTTTGCCGTGCCGAGTCGACACAGCGGGCACGCTGTGACGCGTGATCGCAGCCCTCCTCCGCCTTGCCTTGTGCAGACCACAAAAAAATGACCAAGAATCTCAAGTTCAGCCACAAGATCCTGCTGGCCGCCGCCCTGGTGGTGGCTGTCGCCTTTACCTGTTTCGTGCTGTTCAACGACTACCGCCAGCGCCAGTCCCTGCGCAGCGATACACAGACCAACCTGCAGGACCTCGGCCGCCTCACTGCAGGCAACATCCGCACCTGGCTCGACAGCCGCAAGCAGTTGCTGGCCTCGCTTGCCCAGCAGATTGCCGTCGATGGGCCGGGCAAGGCCAGCCTCGACCGCAGCCTGGCACTGCCGGTATACGCCAGCAATTTCCAGCTCACCTATTTCGGCGGCCAGGACGGCAGCATGCAGTCGGTGCCGGTCGGCAACCGCGCCGCCGACTATGATCCTCGTGCACGCGGCTGGTACAAGGCAGCCAGCGCAGCCAGCCAGACCATCGTGACCGAACCGTACATTTCGGCTTCTGCCGGCAAGCTGGTCATCACCCTGGCCACTCCGGTGCAACAAGGGGGCCGGCTGATTGGCGTCAGCGGCGTGGACACCGACCTGCAAACCATCAGCAATCTGATCAACACGCTCGACTTCGATGGCCACGGCCACGCCTTCATCGTCAACGGCGAAGGCAAGATCCTGATCCACCCCAAGGCCGATCTGGCGCTCAAGACCTTGGCAGATGTCTACCCAGGCAACACGCCGCACATCAGCAGCGGCCTCAAGGAAGTCGAGCTGGATGGGCGCAAGCAGTTCATCAGTTTCACCCACGTCGACGGCGTGCCTTCAGCGGACTGGTACGTGGCCCTCGTGGTCGACCAGGACGCGGCATTCGCCATGCTCAGCGAGCTGCGTACCTCGGCCATCGTCGCGACGCTGATCGCGATACTGGTCATCATCGCCCTGCTCAGCCTGCTGATCCGCGTATTGATGGAGCCCTTGCACCTGATGGGTCGCGCCATGCATGACATTGCCGAAGGCGAAGGTGACCTGACCCGGCGCGTGGCCATCCACGCGCAGGACGAGTTCGGCAGCCTTGGCCAGTCGTTCAACCGTTTCGTCGAGCGTATTCACGAGTCGATCCGCGAAGTGGCCTCGGCCACTGGCCAAGTCAATGCGGTGGCCACGCAGGTGGTGAGCGCCTCGAATGCCTCGATCCACAATGCCGACCAGCAGTCCAGCCGCACCAACAGCGTGGCCGCGGCCATCAACCAGCTGGGTGCCGCAGCCCAGGAGATCGCCCAGAACGCAGCGCTGGCTTCGCAACACTCCAGTGAGGCACGCGGCCTGGCCGAAGATGGCCAGCAGGTGGTCGGGCGCACCATCGATGTGATGAACCAGCTGTCGGCGCGCATCAGCGATTCATGCGGCAACATCGAAACGCTCAATGCCCACACCGCCAACATCGGCCAGATTCTCGATGTGATCAGCGGCATTTCCCAGCAGACCAACCTGCTGGCCCTGAATGCCGCGATCGAGGCGGCTCGTGCCGGTGAAGCCGGGCGCGGTTTTGCCGTGGTCGCCGACGAAGTCCGCAACCTGGCGCACCGCACTCAGGAGTCGGCGCAGCAGGTCCAGCGCCTGATCGAGGAATTGCAGGCCGGTGCCCAGATGGCCGTCAGCACCATGAACCAGAGCCGTGAGCACAGCGACCAGAGCGTCGGGATTGCCAACCAGGCCGGTGAGCGCCTGGGCAGCGTGACCCAGCGTATTGGCGAAATCGATGGCATGAACCAGTCAGTGGCTACCGCTACCGAGGAGCAGACGGCGGTGGTCGAGTCGATCAATGTCGACATCACCGAGATCAATACGCTGAACCAGGAAGGAGTGCAGAACCTGCAGAGCACCTTGCGTGCCTGCACCGACCTTGAACACCAGGTCGAACGGTTGAAGCACCTGGTAGGGAGTTTCAGGATCTGAAACGAACGGGGCCGCTTTGCGGCCCCATTCATCACTCAAAACCTGGAGCCAGGCTCCAGCAAAAAGTCCATCTCTTCACTGGTGCTCGGCCGCTCCAGCAACAGATTGCGATGCGGGAAGCGCCCGAACCGGGCAATCACCCGCTGGTGCTGCTCGGCATAGTCGAGGAACCCTTCGAACAACCGACGGTTGGCCTCGGGCTGCTCATCCAGCAGCACCTGGTACCGCTCAACGCACAGGTTCTGCCAGTCCAGCACCTCGGCATGCTCCAACACCAGCAGCACGAATACCCGCTGGATCGGCAGCAGCTGGTAATCCCAGCCTTTCTGCAGCCCCTGCATGGCCACCACCTGGGCACGCCGGTCGCCCTCGAAAGCGCGCGGCGTGTCGCGGTAGATCATGCGCGGCAGCTGGTCCAGCAGTATCAACAGGCCGAGCCAGCCCTGAGGGCTTTGCTGCCACTCCTCGAGCCCGCCCGCCAGGGCATGCTCGACGAGCTCGCCAAACAGCGCCTGGGCTTCGGCGTCGTGATGCTTGCCGAACCACAGCGTGCTCTTCTCGTCAGCCACGGCCTGGGGACTGGTGCCCCAACCGAACCACCACTCCAGCAACGGCTGCCAAGGTGCGAGCATGATTTACTCCTTGTGATAGGCGGTGACGCGCTCGACCTCTTCCTTCGAGCCGAGAATCACCGATACACGCTGGTGCAGGCTCTCTGGCTTGATGTCGAGGATGCGTTCGTAACCGTTGGTGGAAGCGCCGCCGGCCTGCTCGATGATGAACGACATCGGGTTGGCTTCGTACATCAGGCGCAGCTTGCCCGGCTTGCTCGGCTCGCGGGCGTCGCGCGGGTACATGAACAGACCGCCACGGGTCAGGATACGGTGCACGTCGGCCACCATCGAGGCGATCCAGCGCATGTTGTAGTTCTTTTTCAGCGGCCCGGTCTCACCGGCCAGCAGCTCGCCCACGTAGCGCTGGACCGGGGCTTCCCAGTGGCGCTGGTTGGACATGTTGATGGCGAACTCGGCGGTGGTTGCCGGGACCTGGATGTTTTCGTGGGTCAGGACGAAGCTGCCCAGCTCACGGTCCAGGGTGAAGCCCTTGACGCCGTTGCCCAGGGTCAGGATCAGCATGGTCTGCGGGCCATAGATGGCATAACCGGCGGCGACCTGCTCGGTACCTGGCTGCAGGAAGGCGTTTTCGTTCAGGGTTTCGTTCTGGCTCAGGTATTCGTTAGGGCAACGCAGTACCGAGAAGATGGTGCCGACCGAAACGTTGACGTCGATGTTCGACGAGCCGTCCAGCGGGTCGAAGACCAGCAGGTAGGCACCTTTGGGGTATCGGCCCGGGATCTGGTAGGCGTTGTCCATTTCCTCGGACGCCATGCCGGCCAGGTGGCCGCCCCACTCGTTGGCCTCGAGCAGGATATCGTTGGAAATCACGTCGAGCTTCTTCTGCACTTCGCCCTGCACGTTTTCAGTGCCCATGCTGCCCAGCACGCCGCCAAGGGCGCCCTTGGACACGTGATGGCTGATTTCCTTGCACGCACGCGCCACCACTTCGATCAGGAAGCGCAGATCGGCAGGGGTATTGTTGCTGCGGGTCTGCTCAATCAGATAGCGACTCAAGGTAACGCGGGACATGTATGGCTCCGAAAGGATGGGGGAGAAAAACCCCCGCAGTTTACAGGGAGAGTTCAATGCTAGCGAGTAAAGAGACACGCCTGGGCAGTCAGACGGCACAACAGGTCGGTAGTTCAGCGCTCACCAGGCCGATGGTCAGGTGGGGCCGCTGTGCGGCCCCAAGCCTCAATCCAGCACCTTCCAGATCTCGGTCGCATACTCGCGAATGGTCCGGTCCGAAGAGAACCACCCCATTCGCGCGGTGTTGAGCACCGCCATCCGCCACCACGCCTGCGGCGTATGCCACAACTCCTCCACCCGCCGCTGGGCATCCCAGTAAGCATCGAAGTCGGCACAGACCAGGAAGCGGTCGTAAGCTACCAGCCCGTCGATCAGCCCGGCATAGCGCGACGGATCATCGGGGGAGAACACGCCACTGCGGATCGCCTGCAGCACATCGTTCAAGCGGTGGGAGGCGGCTATCGCGGCCACGGCACCAAAATCACCGTCACGCTTGCGCGCCTCCACCTGCTGCGCGGTCAGGCCGAAAATGAACATGTTGTCGGCACCCACCTGTTCGCACATCTCGACGTTGGCGCCATCGAGGGTACCAATGGTGAGTGCACCATTGAGCCCGAACTTCATGTTGCTGGTGCCCGACGCCTCGTAGCCGGCCGTGGAAATCTGCTCCGACAGGTCCGCCGCCGGGATGATGCTCTCGGCCAGGCTGACGTTGTAGTTGGGCAGGAACACCACCTTTAGCAGGCCGCGCACGGTAGGGTCGTTGTTGACCACCCGGGCGATGTCATTGGCCAGCTTGATGATCAGCTTGGCCTGGTGGTAGCTGGCTGCGGCCTTGCCGGCAAAGATCTTCACCCGCGGCACCCAGTTGGTGCCCGGGTCGTTACGGATGGCCTGATACAGCGCCACGGTGTGCAGCAGATTGAGCAGCTGGCGCTTGTACTCGTGGATGCGCTTGACCTGCACATCGAACAGCGCCTCAGGGTTGACCGTAACGCCCACCCGCTCCTGGATGATGCTGGCCAACGCGCGCTTGCTGTGCAGGCGCTGCGCGGCGAACTGCTTGAGGAAGCCGCCCTTGTCGGCGAACGGCACCAGGTTGGCCAGGCGCCCTTGCGGGTCGTCAAGCAACTCTGGCCCCAGGGCATCCACCAGCATCGCCGTCAACTGCGGGTTGGACTGGTACAGCCAGCGGCGGAAGGTAATGCCGTTGGTCTTGTTGTTGATGCGCTGGGGGTAGAGCTTGTGCAACTCGGAGAACACCGTGCTTTTCATCAGCTTGCTGTGCAGCGCCGATACCCCGTTGACGCTGTGCGAGCCGAGGAACGCAAGGTTGCCCATGCGCACCCGGCGGCCGTTGTCTTCCTCGATCAGCGACACCGCCCGCAGCACGTCGAAGTCATGCTGGCCTTTCGCGCGCAGGGCATCGATATGGTAGGCATTGATCAGGTAGATGATCTGCATGTGCCGCGGCAGCATGCGCTCCATCAGGGCCACCGGCCACGTCTCCAGCGCTTCTGGCAGCAGCGTGTGGTTGGTGTAGGCCAGGGTGCCGACGGTCAGCTCCCAGGCTTTTTCCCACGGGATTTCATGCTGGTCGACCAACAGCCGCATCAATTCGGCCACGGCAATCGACGGGTGCGTGTCGTTGAGCTGGATGGCCGCAGCATCCGGCAGGTTGAGCAAGTCCTTGTGCATGTTCAGGTGGCGTCGCAGCAGGTCCTGCAGCGACGCCGAGACGAAGAAGTATTCCTGGCGCAGGCGCAGTTCCTGCCCCGCTTCTGTGCTATCGGCCGGGTACAGCACCCGCGAGATGCTCTCGGCGCGAGCCACTTCGGCCACCGCGCCAAGGTGGTCACCGGCATTGAAGCGCTCCAGATGCAGCTCTTCCAGTGCCCGCGCACGCCACAGGCGCAAGGTGTTGACGCTGGAGCCCCGCCAGCCGACCACCGGCGTGTCGTAGGCGACCGCCCGTACCGTCTCGCCCGGCCACCACACCTGACGTTGCTGACCATGGGTATCTTGCACCGTTTCGACGCTGCCGCCGAAACTGATCGGGTAGATCACCTCGGCGCGCTCGAACTCCCAAGGGTTGCCGAAATCCAGCCAGTTTTCGGTCTGTTCCTGCTGCCATCCGTCGACCATGGCCTGGCGGAACAGCCCGTGCTCATAGCGGATGCCGTAGCCGTGGGCGGCGATGCCCAGCGTCGACATGCTCTCCATGAAACAGGCGGCCAGACGGCCCAGGCCACCATTGCCCAGTGCGGCGTCCGGTTCCAGCAGGCGGATGCGCTCCAGGTCCACGTCCAACCCCTCCAGCGCATCACGGGCGATGTCCAGCAGGCCAAGGTTGCTCAGGCTGTCGTAGAGCAGGCGCCCGATGAGAAACTCCAGAGAGAGGTAATAGACTCGTTTCTGGCTGCGCCGGTAGGCCTGACGGGTGTGATCCATCCAGTGATCGACCATGTGATCACGGGCAGCCAGGGCAATGGCCTCGAACCAGTCGTGGTCAAAGGCGTGCTCCGGGTCCTTGCCGACCGCGTAGGTCAGCTTGTCCAGTACAGCGGCGCGAAAGTCGGCCACCTCGGCGTCACGTGCTTTGGGTTCCTGGGACATGCGGCATCCTCGGGCAAATTGGCAAAAGCGGTGGGAGAGTGTTGAGACTAGACCCTTCGACAGGGAGTGACAGCCTCGGTTCGCAGTTTTCATGCCGGCTTGGCCAATCCGGCAAAAGGTTGTTCACAAATTGAACAACTCCGGTATGATCGCGCGCCCCAAGACCGTGATCCGCCACCTATAACGATGAAAACGACCCTGATTGCCGCAGCCGAAGTCGACCGCCTGGAAACCTGGCAGCGCTATGCCAGCCACATGTGCGGGGGCTGCCATTCGACCTGCTGCACCCTGCCTGTGGAAGTGAAGATCAAAGACCTGATCCGCATCGGCGTGGTGGATGAGTTCGAAAAGGACGAACCGCCGAAGAACGTGGCCAAACGCCTGCAGAAGGAAGGCATCATCGAACGCTTCAACCAGAAGTCGGGGATCTTCACCCTGACCCGGATGAGCAACGATGATTGCATGTATTTGGACCGCAAGAGCCGGCTGTGCACCATTTATGACAAGCGCCCGGATACTTGCCGGAACCACCCGAAGGTAGGGCCGCGGCCGGGGTATTGCGCTTACAAGCCCAAGGCGGCCACGCGCTGATCATTGGCCTCACCGCCCCAAAATCGTTGCGCAAGGACCTGTGGAAGCCGACTTGCCGGCGATGAGGCCGGTACAGCTGATACAAAAAGCCCAGACAAAAAAAACGCCCCCGGCCTTTGGACCGGGGGCGTTTTCATTCAGCCTGAGCTAACTCAGTTCTTGGCTTTCTTGGCAGCGCGGGTACGCTCGCCTTCGTCCAGGATCTTCTTGCGCAGACGGATCGACTTCGGCGTGACTTCGCACAGCTCGTCGTCCTGGATGAATTCCAGAGCCTGCTCGAGGGTGTGACGAACCGGCGGAACCAGGGCGATGACTTCGTCTTTGCCCGAAGCACGCATGTTGTCGAGCTTCTTGCCCTTGGTAGGGTTCACGCCCAGGTCGTTGTCACGGCTGTTCAGACCGATGATCTGACCGTTGTAGATCTCCTGGCCGTGCTCGACGAACAGCTTGCCGCGCGCCTGCAGGGTTTCCAGGGAGTAGGTCAGTGCCTTGCCGGTCTCGACCGAAACCAGTACGCCGTTGAGGCGGCCGGACATCTGGCCCGACTTCATGGTGTCGTAGCGATCGAAGATCGAGGTCAGGATGCCTGCGCCGTTGGTCAGGGTCAGGAACTGGTTACGGAAGCCGATCAGGCCACGGGCTGGAATGTTGTACTCCAGGCGAACACGGCCCTTGCCATCCGGAACCATGTTGGTCAGGTCGCCTTTACGCAGGCCCATTTCTTCCATGACCTTGCCCTGGGATTCTTCAGGGATGTCGATGGTGACGTTCTCGAACGGTTCCTGCTTGACGCCACCGACTTCGCGGATGATCACTTCAGGACGGCCTACGGCCATCTCGAAGCCTTCACGGCGCATGGTTTCGATCAGTACCGACAGGTGCAGCTCACCACGGCCCGATACCTTGAACTTGTCAGGGGAATCGGTTTCCTGAACGCGCAGAGCAACGTTGTACAGCAGCTCTTTGTCCAGACGGTCCTTGATGTTACGGCTGGTGACGAACTTGCCTTCCTTGCCGCAGAACGGCGAGTCGTTGACCTGGAAGGTCATCGAAACGGTTGGCTCGTCAACGGTCAGCGGCTTCATCGCTTCGACGGCTGTCGGGTCGCACAGGGTGTCGGAGATGAACAGCTCGTCGAAACCGCTGATGCAGACGATGTCGCCAGCCTGGGCTTCTTCGACGTCGATACGGTGCAGGCCGTGGTGGCCCATCAGCTTGAGGATACGGCCGTTACGCTTCTTGCCGTTGGTGTCGATGGCGACCACCGGAGTGTTCGGCTTCACGCGGCCACGGGCGATACGGCCAACGCCGATAACACCCAGGAAGCTGTTGTAGTCCAGTGCCGAGATCTGCATCTGGAACGGGCCTTCACGGTCAACGTCCGGCGCAGGTACGTTGTCGACGATCGACTGGTACAGCGGGGTCATGTCTTCGGCCATGGCGGTGTGGTCCAGACCGGCGATGCCGTTCAGGGCCGAGGCGTAGACCACTTTGAAGTCCAGCTGCTCGTCGGTAGCACCGAGGTTGTCGAACAGGTCGAAGATCTGGTCCAGAACCCAGTCAGGACGGGCGCCCGGACGGTCGACCTTGTTGATCACGACGATCGGCTTCAGGCCGGCTTCGAAGGCCTTCTTGGTCACGAAGCGGGTTTGCGGCATAGGGCCGTCCTGGGCGTCGACCAGCAGCAGCACGGAGTCGACCATGGACATTACACGCTCAACCTCGCCACCGAAGTCGGCGTGGCCGGGGGTGTCGACGATGTTGATGTGGTAGCCGTTCCAGTTGATGGCGGTGTTTTTCGCCAGAATGGTAATGCCGCGCTCTTTTTCCTGGTCGTTGGAGTCCATTACGCGCTCGTCGTTGAGCTCGTTACGTTCCAGGGTGCCGGACTGACGCAGGAGTTTGTCGACCAGGGTGGTTTTACCATGGTCAACGTGGGCGATGATGGCGATGTTACGCAGATTTTCGATCACAACTGTATCTCGATCAGAGGATTCGGTTGCCGCCAGTCTAGGCGGCCAATATGAAGGTAAAAGGCTCAGCGGGCCCGGCGGTCGGGAGGGCGATGGCGGATGCTGCCGCCATACAGCCCTGGGGTCTTATGCCGGACGATAAACACGCACATTGGCATGTCCCTCACTGAGCAGGTGGTGTGCGTGCAATCGGCTCATCACACCTTTGTCGCAATACAGCAAGTACTGGCGGGTTTCATCCAGCTGCTTGAACTTGCTGTTGATCGCGTAGAACGGCATCACCTGAACTTCGATACCCTCGAGCACCAAAGGCTCGTCTTCCTGGGCGTCAGGGTGACGGATGTCGATCACGATCTGGCCTGGCAGCGCTTCGCTTACTTCCTCGATTTCCACGTCCTTGCCCAGCTCGTCGATCACGTGGTCGATCGAGATGAACTTGGCACGTTCGAGGGCGCGCTCCAGCACGGCCATGTCGAACTGCTTCTCTTCATGCTCCATGCGGTGACGCTTGGCATGGGTGGTCGGGTTCACCGAGATCACGCCGCAATATTCAGGCATGTGCTTGGCGAAGTCGGCGGTGCCGATTTCGGTCGCCTGGTCGATGATGTCCTGCTTGTGGCTGGCCAGCAATGGGCGCAGCACCAGCTTGTCGGTGGCCGAGTCGATGATCGACAGGTTCGGCAGCGTCTGGCTGGACACCTGGGAAATCGCCTCGCCGGTGACCAGCGCATCGATTTCCAGACGATCGGCCATGCGCGCAGCGCCGCGCAGCATCATGCGCTTGAGGGTCACGCCCATGTAGCTGTTGTCGACCTTGTTGAGGATCTCGCCGACCACTTCTTCGAACGGCACGCTGATGAACAGCACACGCTGGCTGCTGCCGTACTTTTTCCACAGGTAGTGGGCCACTTCCATCACGCCCAGTTCGTGGGCACGGCCGCCGAGGTTGAAGAAGCAGAAATGGGTCATCAGGCCGCGACGCATCATCTGGTAGGCCGCCACGGTGGAGTCGAAACCGCCGGACATCAGTACCAAGGTCTGCTCCAGGGCGCCCAGCGGGTAGCCGCCGATGCCTTGGTGCTGGTTGTGGATCACGTACAGGCGCTGGTTGCGGATTTCGATGCGCACCGTCACTTCAGGTTGCTTCAGCTCGATGCCAGCGGCGCCGCACTGCTGGCGCAACTGGCTGCCAACGTAGCGGTCGACGTCCATCGAGGTGAAGTCATGGTGGCCCCCGCGCTTGCAGCGCACGGCGAAATACTTGCCGGCCAGCAGGTGGCCGAAGTGCTGCTTGCACTTGGCGACGATATCGTCGAAGTCACCGAGCGGGTATTCCTCCACCTGCAGGAAGTGGGTAATGCCCGGGGTGCAGGTGAGGCGCTCGATCATCTCGCGCTGGACTTTTTCGTCTTCGACGCGGGTGACCACTTCGAGGTTGTCCCAGACACCATCGACCGCGAGCTCAGGGTCGAGGTCCTTGAGCACGTTGCGGATGTTCTTGCCGAGCTGGCGGATGAAGCGCTTGCGTACCGGCCGGCTCTTGATGGTGATTTCTGGGAAGACTTTGACGATAAGTTTCATTGGTTAACAGCGCGCGCAGGGCCTGCCGAAAAATGAGGGGCGCGAATTATATCGGAAATTGCTCAGGATTTGACCAACTTTTGTACAGAAGGTTGGATTTATATTGCCTGTACTGGCCTCATCGCCGGCAAGCCAGCATCTACAGGACGTCGGTAGGCCTCAAGACTGCGCTTAGGGTGTGGGAGCTGGCTTGCCAGCGATGAGGCCCTTAAAGGAAGCACACAACCCGATCTGTGCACGCTATTGGTGCACCAACAGCAAAAGCCGCCTCGTAAGGGTGCGTTTTTCGCCGCCAAACCGCCGCCAAATGCCCGCAAACGCCCCCTTTTATCCCGGCCTCGCCATTTTCGGGCACTGGCATGCAATTTGCTCCCTTGTGAGGCAGGTAAGCTTGGCCGACTATCCGCGCCCGGCAACACCCTTTTTTCCAGGGCAGCGGCCCACCGCGCTCTAGACCATCCGGAGGACAACATGTCGAAGTCGGTTCAACTCATCAAAGATCATGACGTCAAGTGGATTGATCTGCGTTTCACGGACACCAAAGGCACTCAGCATCACGTGACCATGCCAGCGCGTGATGGCCTGGACGAAGACTTCTTCGAAGTCGGCAAGATGTTCGACGGCTCCTCCATCGCTGGCTGGAAAGGCATCGAAGCCTCCGACATGATCCTGATGCCGGTCGACGATACCGCCGTACTGGACCCGTTCACCGAAGAGCCGACCCTGATCATCACCTGTGACATCGTCGACCCGTCGAGCATGCAGGGCTACGATCGCGACCCGCGTGCGATCGCCAAGCGCGCTGAAGAGTACCTCAAGAGCACCGGCATCGGTGACACCGTCTTCGCCGGCCCAGAGCCTGAGTTCTTCATCTTCGACGAAGTGAAGTTCCAGTCGGACATCTCCGGCTCGATGTTCAAGATCTTCTCCGAGCAAGGCTCGTGGATGACTGGCGCTGACGTGGAAGGCGGCAACAAAGGCCACCGTCCTGGCGTCAAAGGCGGCTACTTCCCGGTTCCGCCGTTCGACCACGACCACGAAATCCGTACTGCCATGTGCAACGCACTGGAAGAGATGGGCCAGACCGTCGAAGTTCACCACCACGAAGTGGCGACTGCCGGCCAGAACGAAATCGGCGTCAAGTTCAACACCCTGGTGAACAAAGCTGACGAAGTACAGGCCCTGAAATATGTCGTGCACAACGTTGCCGACGCCTACGGCCGTACCGCCACCTTCATGCCAAAGCCACTGTACGGCGACAACGGCTCGGGCATGCACGTGCACATGTCGATCTGGAAAGACGGCAAGAACACCTTCGCGGGTGAAGGCTATGCCGGCCTGTCCGAAACCGCCCTGTACTTCATCGGCGGCATCATCAAGCACGGTAAGGCCCTGAACGGCTTCACCAACCCGTCGACCAACTCCTACAAGCGCCTGGTTCCAGGCTTCGAAGCCCCGGTAATGCTGGCCTACTCGGCACGCAACCGTTCCGCCTCGATCCGTATCCCTTACGTCGGCAGCCCTAAAGCCCGCCGTATCGAAGCGCGCTTCCCGGACCCATCGGCCAACCCGTACCTGGCTTTCGCAGCCCTGCTGATGGCTGGCCTGGACGGCATCCAGAACAAGATCCACCCAGGCGATGCTGCCGACAAGAACCTGTACGACCTGCCGCCTGAAGAGGCGAAAGATATCCCGCAAGTTTGCGGCAGCCTGAAAGAAGCTCTGGAAGAGCTGGATAAAGGCCGTGCGTTCCTGACCAAGGGCGGCGTGTTCTCCGACGACTTCATCGATGCCTTCATCGAACTGAAGAGCGAAGAAGAGATCAAGGTCCGTACCTTCGTGCACCCGCTGGAATACGAGCTGTACTACAGCTGCTGATTTGATTGGCGCATTGCGCCGATGAAATCCCGGAAACGGCCTTCTCATGAAGGCCGTTTTTGTTTTTCCAGCCGTCCCGATCGGAAGCGCCCCAACACCTTGGCGCCATACGCCACGCGCACCGATGCTCTATATTGGTGCAATGCAACGTTGCATGCCCCGCCCCGCACCCCAAAACAGGTCACGTTGAACGGTAAATCAGTGCTTTCTGGTCCGAATAGGCGCAATTTCGGGGGTTTATAAAGCAATCCCGCTTCTTTTCGGAGCCTTGGTTTGTTTCTTGCATTTTCTACGCAAAGAGCCTGGCATGAGCAGATCCATAGTGCGCCGGCCACGCTCACCGCCATGCCCGGCAAGCGCCAAAAGAGGTCAACGACGCCTTATGACCATCAGCGATGCACAGCACCGTCTGCTTCTGGACAACCTGACCACCGCCACGCTCTTGCTTAACGCCGAGCTGCGCCTGGAATACATGAACCCGGCTGCGGAAATGCTCCTGGCCGTGAGTGGGCAGCGCAGCCACGGGCAGTTCATCAGCGAACTGTTCACCGAATCGTCCGAGGCGCTCAACTCCCTGCGCCAGGCGGTCGAGCAGGCGCACCCGTTCACCAAGCGCGAAGCCCAATTGACCTCGCTGACCGGCCAGACCATCACCGTTGACTATGCCGTGACGCCCATCCTGCACCAGGGCAACACCCTGCTGTTGCTGGAGGTACACCCGCGTGACCGCCTGCTGCGCATCACCAAGGAAGAAGCCCAGCTGAGCAAGCAGGAAACCACCAAGATGCTGGTCCGCGGCCTCGCCCACGAGATCAAGAACCCACTGGGAGGCATCCGTGGCGCGGCGCAACTGCTGGCCCGGGAGTTGCCCGAAGATGGCCTGCGCGACTACACCAACGTGATCATCGAAGAGGCCGATCGCCTGCGCAACCTGGTCGATCGCATGCTCGGTTCGAACAAGCTGCCATCGCTGGCCATGACCAACATTCACGAAGTCCTTGAGCGGGTCTGCAGCCTGGTCGACGCAGAAAGCCAAGGATGCATCACTTTGGTGCGTGATTATGACCCGAGCCTGCCGGACGTGCTGATCGACCGCGAACAGATGATCCAGGCGGTACTGAATATCGTGCGCAACGCGATGCAGGCGATCAGCTCACAGAACGAGTTGCGCCTGGGCCGCATCACCCTGCGCAGCCGCGCGATGCGCCAGTTCACCATCGGCCATGTGCGCCACCGACTGGTGGCCCGCGTCGAGATCATCGACAACGGCCCCGGCATCCCCAGTGAACTGCAAGACACCCTCTTCTATCCCATGGTCAGTGGCCGCCCGGACGGTACCGGGTTGGGCCTGGCCATTACCCAGAACATCATCAGTCAGCACCAAGGCCTGATCGAGTGTGAAAGCCACGCCGGCCACACCGCCTTTTCGATCTTCCTGCCGCTGGAACAAGGAGCCACCGCCTCATGAGCCGAAGTGAAACCGTATGGATCGTCGACGATGATCGCTCCATCCGCTGGGTCCTGGAAAAAGCCCTGCAACAGGAGGGCATGACCACCCAGAGCTTCGACAGCGCCGATGGCGTGATGGGCCGCTTGGCCCGGCAGCAGCCGGACGTGATCATTTCCGACATTCGCATGCCCGGCGCCAGCGGCCTCGACCTGCTGGCACAGATTCGCGACCAACACCCGCGCCTGCCGGTCATCATCATGACCGCCCATTCCGACCTGGACAGCGCAGTGGCGTCGTACCAGGGGGGCGCTTTCGAGTACCTGCCCAAACCGTTCGATGTCGATGAGGCGGTCTCGCTGGTAAAGCGCGCCAACCAGCATGCGCAGGAGCAGCAAGGCCTCGATGTGCCCCAGGCCCTGGCCCGTACGCCGGAAATCATCGGTGAAGCCCCGGCGATGCAGGAGGTGTTCCGCGCCATTGGCCGGCTGAGCCACTCCAACATCACCGTACTGATCAATGGCGAGTCCGGTACCGGCAAGGAGCTGGTGGCCCACGCCCTGCACCGCCACAGCCCGCGGGCGGCCTCACCGTTCATTGCCCTGAACATGGCCGCCATACCCAAGGACCTGATGGAGTCGGAGCTGTTCGGCCACGAAAAAGGCGCCTTCACCGGCGCGGCCAACCTGCGACGCGGCCGCTTCGAGCAAGCGGACGGCGGCACCTTGTTCCTCGACGAAATCGGTGACATGCCTGCCGATACGCAGACCCGCCTGCTGCGGGTGCTGGCCGATGGCGAGTTCTATCGTGTGGGCGGCCATGTGCCCGTAAAGGTCGATGTGCGAATCATCGCTGCGACCCATCAAAACCTCGAGTCACTGGTACAGGCTGGCAAGTTCCGTGAAGACTTGTTCCATCGCCTGAACGTGATCCGTATTCATATCCCGCGCCTGGCCGACCGCCGCGAGGACATCCCCGCGCTGGCACGCCACTTCCTTGGCCGTGCCGCTCAGGAGCTGGCCGTCGAACCGAAGCTGCTCAAGCCGGAAACCGAAGAATTCATCCGCAACCTGCCTTGGCCTGGCAACGTCCGCCAGCTGGAAAACACCTGCCGCTGGATCACCGTCATGGCGTCCAGCCGCGAAGTGCTGGTCGGCGATCTGCCGCCCGAATTGCTCAACCTGCCGCAGGACGCTGCACCGGTGACCAACTGGGAGCAGGCGCTGCGCCAATGGGCCGACCAAGCCTTGGCACGCGGGCAATCCAACCTGCTGGACAGCGCCGTGCCCAGCTTTGAACGGATCATGATCGAGACGGCGCTCAAGCATACTGCCGGGCGCCGCCGGGATGCAGCGGTGCTGCTGGGGTGGGGGCGCAATACCCTGACCCGCAAGATCAAGGAACTGGGGATGAACGTGGATGGCGGGGATGACGATGAGGGCGATGATCACTGACTTCCTGCTGAATCAGTAACACCGTTGGGGCCGCTTTGCGGCCCCAACCATTTCCGGCCCATGCACCGAAGCTGTGCCAGCTGCACCGCGCCAAGGCACAAATCCCCTCAAAAACCGGCCAGATCGCCCTGAAACCCAATGTTTCCAGGCTTTTCAAAACTGGCACGCCACCTGCAATAGGTAATGTATCTCCAGTTTCGGGGGCCTCGGTACAGGCAGGCCGGGTGAACCCCTCTTTTATACGCAGTTGCACAAGCTTTGGGGACCTCGGTACAGGCAGGCCGGGAATCCCCTCTTTTACACGCAGTAGCGCAAGCTTTGGGGACCCTGGTACAGGCAGGCCGGGACATCCCCTCTTTTATTCGTGCAGCCTCACCTGCACCCGCCAGCGCCCCGCGTCCTCTGCACCGGCCCATTCGCCACGCAGAGGGCGCGCGGCAATCACGCTCAGCAGCAACCCTTCCTCACTTTTCTGCAAACGCCAGCTCACCGGCTTGCCCTGCAGGGTCAGTTGCCCACGCTGGGCTTTGCCTTCGGCCTGGAACAGCAACGCGACCGTACCCTGGACATTCTCGCCATGCAGCTTCGGTTCATCGTTGAACCACAGGTCCAGCCCGTCCTGCACCACCTCCACCCGCTCAAGCACGAGCGCTTCGGGTGCAGTCAGACGGCCGATCATCAAACCGACCATCAAGCCGACGATCGCCAACGAGAGCAAAACCTTCGGCAAGCCCTTCGAACGCACATCAGGTTCGGGGGTAGAATGCTCGCCATCTTCACGCTTGGAGCCGTGCATGTTTCACGTCATCCTCTTTCAACCTGAAATTCCGCCCAATACCGGCAATATCATTCGCCTCTGCGCCAACAGCGGCTGCGCGCTGCACCTGATCGAACCGATCAGCTTCGAGCTCGACGACAAGCGGCTGCGCCGTGCAGGGCTGGATTACCACGAGTATGCCACGCTCAAGCGCCACGAAAGCCTGGCCGGATGCCTGGAGAGCCTGGGCAACCCACGCTTGTTCGCCTTTACCACAAAGGGTTCGCACCCGTTTCATGAGGTTGCCTACCAACCGGGCGACGCCTTCCTGTTCGGGCCGGAAAGCCGTGGCCTGCCGGCCGAGGTGCTGGACAGCCTACCGGCCGAGCAACGCCTGCGACTGCCGATGCGGCCGGGGTGCCGCAGCCTGAACCTGTCCAACACCGTGGCGGTGACGGTGTATGAGGCATGGCGGCAGCAGGGGTTTGCCGGGAGCTGACAAGCCCGAAGCAGGCAGCCGGGTAATAAAAAGGCGACCTCGAAGGTCGCCTCTTTGCTACCGGGCAAAATTACTGCACGGTCGGTGCTTCGCCCGCTTCCTGCATGCGCTGCATCTCTTGCGCGTACAGGGCGTCGAAGTTGACCGGCGACAGCATCAGGGCCGGGAACGAACCACGGGTCACCAGGCTATCCAGAGTCTCGCGGGCGTACGGGAACAGGATGTTCGGGCAGAACGCGCCGAGGGTGTGGCTCATGGAAGAGGCGTCGAGGTTCTTGATCAGGAAGATACCTGCCTGCTGAACTTCAGCGATGAACGCGACTTCGTCACCATTCTTGACGGTCACCGACAGGGTCAGCACCACCTCGTGGAAGTCGCCTTCCAGAGCCTTCTGCTTGGTGTTCAGGTCCAGGGCAACGCTCGGCTCCCAGGTCTGACGGAAGATCTGCGGGCTTTTCGGGGCCTCGAACGACAGGTCGCGCACGTAGATACGCTGCATGGAGAACTGAGGGCTGTTGTCTTCGGCTGCTGCGCCGTTGGTCTGTTGGTCAGTCATGGCAGATCCTTATCCTAATGTTTTTGAATGCAGTGCAAATCAGGCCTTGAGCAGCGCGTCGAGCTTGCCGGCGCGCTCCAGGGCGTAGAGGTCATCGCAGCCACCGACATGGGTACTGCCGATCCAGATCTGCGGCACCGAAGTCCGGCCGGCCTTCTGGCTCATCTCGGCGCGTACCTGCGGCTTGCCGTCGACCTTGATTTCCTCGAAGGCCACGCCCTTGCTCTCGAGCAGGTACTTGGCACGCATGCAGTAGGGGCAGTAGTCGCTGGAGTAGACGATGACGTCGTTCATATCACTTCACCAGGGGCAGGTTATCGGCTTTCCAGCTGGAAACGCCACCGCTCAGCTTGGCGGCGGTGTAACCAGCCTTGAGCAGTTCGCGGCAGATGGTGCCGGACTGCTGGCCCATTGCGTCGACGACGATCAGGGTCTTCTCTTTGTGCTTGTCCAGTTCGGTCATGCGGGTGGCGACCTTGTCCTGCGGGATGTTCACCGCACCGACGATGTGGCCGGCGGAGTATTCCTTGGCAGGGCGGATATCGATGACAAGGCCCTTCTCGGCATTGACCAGGGCGGTCAGTTGGCCATTGCTCAGGCTCTGGCCGCCACGGCGGATTTCATTGAGCAGCAGCAGGACCAGCAGAACAACGAAGATCGCAACCAGGATGTAGTGATCTGTCGCGAATTGAATCAGGTGAGCAACCATCAGCGGTGTTCCAGGCGATTGAAAATGCCGGCCAGTATACACAGCCCCCCAACACCGCCAAAGCCCGACGGGCCGGCCGGGAAAGTACCTTCATGTTGCCGCGGGCGCCGCGCTGGTCAGGGAACAGGACGAATATTCGCCGCAGGTGGCGCATTTGCCCTAAAATGCGTGTCTTTATCATCTTTGAACAACCGTGAGTTTGATTGATGACGAGTACGCCCAAACCCCTGGTCCTGATCATCCTGGATGGCTTCGGCCACAGCGAAAGCCCCGAATACAACGCCATCTATGCCGCCAACACTCCGGTCTATGACCGCCTGCGTGCCACCGCGCCGCATGGCCTGATTTCCGGTTCAGGGATGGACGTCGGCCTGCCGGACGGGCAGATGGGCAACTCCGAAGTCGGTCACATGAACCTCGGCGCCGGCCGTGTCGTCTACCAGGACTTCACCCGCGTCACCAAGGCCATTCGCGACGGCGAGTTCTTCAGGAACCCGGTGCTGACAGGCGCGGTGGACCAGGCTGCAGGTGCCGGCAAGGCCGTGCATATCCTCGGCCTGCTCTCCGACGGCGGCGTACACAGCCACCAGGACCACCTGATTGCCATGGCCGAACTGGCCGCGCAGCGTGGCGCCGAGAAGATCTACCTGCATGCGTTCCTCGACGGTCGTGACACCCCGCCGCGCAGCGCACAATCGTCCATCGAGCTGCTCGATTCGGCCTTTGCCAAGCTTGGTAAAGGCCGAATCGCCAGCCTGATCGGCCGTTACTACGCGATGGACCGCGACAACCGCTGGGACCGCGTCAGTGCCGCCTACAACCTGATCGTCGACAGCGTTGCCGAACACACTGCAGACAGCGCTGTTGCCGGGCTCGAAGCGGCCTATGCGCGCGATGAGAGCGACGAATTCGTCAAGGCCACGCGTATTGGCGAAGCGGTGAAGGTCGAAGATGGCGATGCCGTGATCTTCATGAACTTCCGCGCCGACCGCGCACGTGAGCTGTCGCGCGTGTTCGTCGAAGCCGATTTCAACGAGTTCCCACGGGCACGCCTGCCAAAGCTGGCCGCCTACATCGGCCTGACCCAGTACTCGGCGAAAATCCCGGCCCCGGCGGCGTTTGCGCCGGCCAGCCTGAACAATGTGCTGGGTGAATACCTGGCCAAAAACGGCAAGACCCAGCTGCGCATCGCCGAGACCGAGAAATACGCACACGTCACCTTCTTCTTCTCCGGGGGGCGCGAAGAACCGTTCGAAGGCGAAGAGCGCATCCTGATCCCGTCGCCGAAAGTCGCCACCTACGACATGCAGCCGGAAATGAGCGCCCCAGAGGTCACCGACCGCATCGTCGAGGCCATCGAGCAGCAGCGCTACGACGTGATCGTGGTCAATTACGCCAACGGTGACATGGTCGGCCATACCGGCGTGTTCGATGCCGCAGTCAAGGCCGTCGAAGCCCTGGACGGCTGTGTCGGTCGCATCGTCGAGGCACTGGACAAGGTGGGCGGCGAAGCGTTGATCACCGCAGACCACGGCAACGTCGAGCAGATGGAAGACGAATGCACCGGCCAGGCGCATACGGCCCACACCACCGAGCCGGTACCGTTCATCTATGTCGGCAAGCGCCAGGTCAAGGTTCGCGAGGGCGGCGTACTGGCCGACGTGGCGCCGACCATGCTCAAGCTGCTTGGGCTGGAAAAACCTGCGGAAATGACCGGTACCTCGATTCTGGTCGAGGATTAAGCGTCAAGCGGCAAGCGAAACCTGGCCTGGCGCCTGCTTTTGCTTGCCGCTTGTAGCTTGAAGCTTGCCGCTGACGCCGTGAGGCGTTTTTTTTGCAGCCCCGGGCGGGCATACTAGGCCAGTCTCCATCCTTGGTACGCCCAACCTCATGCTTCGCGCCCTGATTCTCCTAGCCCTGTCTTGCCTGCTCAGCCCGGCCTTCGCCGACGAGCGCGCACAGACCCAGCAACAACTGGACGCCACCCGCCAGGACATCGCCGAGCTCAAGAAAACGCTGGGCAAGCTCCAGGAAGAAAAATCCGGCGTGCAGAAAGACCTCAAAGCCACCGAGACCGACATCGGCAACCTCGAAAAGCAGGTGGAGGCTCTGCAGCAAGAACTAAAAAAGACCGAGGGCGAGCTGGAGCGCCTTGATACCGAGAAAAAAAAACTCCAGAGCTCGCGCATTGAACAACAGCGACTGATCGCCATTCAGGCGCGGTCCGCCTACCAGAACAATGGCCGTGAGGAATACCTCAAGCTGCTGCTCAACCAGCAGAACCCAGAAAAGTTCGCCCGCACCCTCAGCTACTACGACTACCTGAGCAAGGCGCGTATGGAGCAGCTGCGTGCCTTCAACGAGACCTTGCGCCAGCTGGCCAATGTCGAACAGGACATTTCCCGCCAGCAAGAACAGTTGCTGGCCCAGCGCGCCGATCTCGACAGCCGCCGCCAGGCCCTGGAAGCCGAACGTGGCAAACGTCAGCAGGTGCTGGCCAAGCTCAACAGTGACATGAAAGACCGCGGCAAGAAGCTGCAGGCCCGTGAACAAGACCAGGCCGACCTTGCCAAGGTGCTCAAGACCATTGAGGAAACCCTGGCCCGTCAGGCCCGTGAGGCCGAAGAAGCGCGCAAGAAGGCCCTGCTGGCCGAGCAGGAGGCCCAAAAGCGCCGACAGCAGGAAGCGCTGGCCGCACAGCAAGACAGCGAACCGCCAAAAAAGGCGCGCACCACCCTAGGCCCGTTGGTTTCCAGCAGCAGCTCAACCTACGGCGGTGCTTTTTCTGCCGCACGGGGCAAACTTCCCTGGCCCGTCAATGGTCGATTGCTGGCACGTTTCGGTGAAGCCCGTGGCAGCGATGCCCGAGCCAAGTGGGACGGCGTGATGATCAGCGCCAACCCCGGCACCCAGGTACGTGCCGTGCACGGCGGGCGCGTGGTGTTCGCCGACTGGTTGCGCGGTGCTGGACTTCTGGTCATTCTCGACCATGGTAATGGTTACCTGAGCCTGTACGGCCACAACCAGAGCCTGCTCAAGAGCGCCGGGGACATCGTCAAGGCCGGCGAGGCCATTTCCACCGTTGGCGACAGCGGCGGCCAGGATGCCGCCGGCTTGTACTTCGCCATCCGCCAGCAGGGCAGGCCAACCGACCCTTCGCAGTGGTGCAGAGGTTAAGGTTAAAGCCTAGTGACTTTTTTACGGCCCGGCGCCCCACGCTGGGCCGATGCTCCCCAGGGAGCGCCTACAGGATCAGGAGTTCGTTCGACATGCTGCACTCGCCTCGTCTCACCCAGCTGGCCCTGACCATCGCCCTGGCGACTGGTATGCCTTTGGCCATCGCTGCCGAGCCGGCGCCCGCCAAGCCCGCCGCGGTGCCAGCCACCGAGGTGACCGCCAGGGCGCCGCTGCCACTGGAAGAGCTGCGCACCTTCGCCGAGGTCATGGACCGCATCAAGGCCGCCTATGTCGAGCCGGTAGACGACAAGACGCTGCTGGAGAATGCCATCAAAGGCATGCTCAGCAACCTCGACCCGCATTCGGCCTACCTTGGCCCCGAGGACTTCCAGGAACTGCAGGAAAGCACCAGTGGCGAGTTCGGTGGCCTGGGTATCGAAGTCGGCCAGGAAGACGGCTTCATCAAGGTGGTCTCGCCCATCGATGACACCCCCGCTTCGCGCGCCGGCGTGCAGGCAGGCGACCTGATCGTCAAGATCAACGGTGCGCCCACCCGCGGCCAGAGCATGACCGAAGCCGTGGACAAGATGCGCGGCAAGGTCGGCGAGAAGATCACCCTGACCCTGGTACGTGACGGCGGCACCCCGTTCGACGTGAACCTGGTCCGCGCGGTGATCCAGGTCAAGAGCGTGAAGAGCCAGTTGCTGGAAAACGACTACGGCTACATCCGCATCACCCAGTTCCAGGTCAAGACCGGCGACGAAGTGGGCAAGGCATTGGCCAAGATGCGCAAAGACAACGGCAAGAAACTGCGCGGCGTTGTTCTGGACCTGCGCAACAACCCCGGTGGCGTGCTGCAGTCAGCGGTGGAAGTGGCCGACCACTTCCTGACCAAGGGCCTGATCGTGTACACCAAGGGGCGTATCGCCAACTCCGAACTGCGCTTCTCCGCCGACCCGGCCGACGCCAGCGAAGCCGTGCCACTGGTCGTGCTGATCAACGGCGGCAGCGCCTCGGCCTCGGAAATCGTCGCCGGCGCCCTGCAAGACCAGAAACGCGCCGTACTGATGGGCACCGACAGCTTCGGCAAAGGTTCGGTGCAGACCGTGCTGCCACTGGCCAACGACCGTGCCCTGAAGCTCACGACCGCACTGTACTTCACCCCCAATGGCCGCTCGATCCAGGCCCAGGGCATCGTGCCGGACATCGAGGTGCGCCCGGCCAAACTCACAGCAGAGGTCGATACCGAGAACTTCAAGGAAGCCGACCTGCAAGGCCACCTGGGCAACGGCAACGGTGGCGCTGACCGCCCGACCGGCAGCAGCAAGCGCAAGGAGCGTCCGCAGGACGATGACTTCCAGCTGAGCCAGGCGCTCAGCCTGCTCAAGGGGCTGAATATCACCTCCGGCAAATGATTCATCCGTTGCGGTATCTGCTGCCCGTGCTGTTATGCCTGTCGGCCGCGTTCGCCCATGCAGCGCCGGCCAACAAGGCCTACATGAGCATCATCATCGACGACCTGGGCCAGAGCACCGAGCGCGACAGCAGAACGCTTGCGCTGCCTGGCCCTGTGACGATGGCGATCATGCCGGATACCCCCCACGCCAGCGAGTTCGCCCGCCAGGCGCACAAGGCGGGCAAGACGGTAATCCTGCATATGCCCATGGACCCCGCCACCGGGCCCTATGCCTGGCACCCGGACATCGCCTTGCCGGAGCTTGCCAGGCGACTGGACGCGGCCTTGGCCAAAGTGCCCTACGCCGCCGGCATCAACAACCACATGGGCAGCCGCATGACCGCCCAGCGTGGCGCCATGACCTGGCTGATGGGGGAACTCCAGCGGCGACATCTGTTTTTCGTAGACAGCCGTACCAGTGCTGCCACCGTCGCCGCCGCCGAGGCACAGGCACAGGCCCTTGGGCATGTGTCGCGCGACGTGTTTCTGGACGACGTACGCACCACAGAGGCCATCACCACGCAGCTGCAGCAAGGCGTGGCACTGGCACACAGGCAAGGCTCGGCGGTGCTGATCGGGCATCCTTATCCGCAAACCCTGCAGGTGCTGGAGCAGGAGATGCCCCGGCTGCGAAGCCAGGGCATCGAGTTGGTGACACTGACACAGATGATTGCAGAACGCGGTAATCAGGCCATGCCTGCCCATGGCAAGCACGGCCGCTACAGCAATCGCTGAGCCATTCAGTCAAAGGGGATCAGCCCCTCCACCTGGTTCAGGCGTAAATCCCCCCGGTAAATGGCGACCAGGTCTTCGCCGCTGGTTGCAGCCCGCAGTTGCGCCAGGCGCCCCAGTTTGCGCTGCGCCCACAGCTTCAGGTGCCCTTTGCTGAACTGCCGCGCCGGAGTGTCGATGTCCGGGTAGTGAAAGTGTGCCTCCCACAGCCCATCGCCCTGCCCCTGACCGGCCCGCGGCAGGCGCCTGACCTCGTAGACATCCAGGTAATCACCTGCTGCCAATGCCTTGCGGGGCCCCGCGCGCTGGACAGTGACCTGGTGGTTGTCGAGCAGAAATTGAAGGCTTCGTGCGTCGGGGTGGTCGGTGGACAGATAGATGCCGGTCAACAGGTCGCGGCGGGTAGCCTGCAAACGCTCGATGGCCTCACCCAGATTTTCGAACAAGGCATCTTCGGGGCTCATCCTTGGCAATGTGCTCAGGGCATTACGCAGTTTTTCCAGGTGCCCGTCGACAACCGTGGCCAGACCATTGGGCTGCTCTGCCTGAAAGAAACTTCTGGCCAGCTTGTTGATCCGCTCGACCTCCGCAAGCAGGGCCTGTGCCCGCTTTCGCGCAAGGCGGGGTTCCAGCGGGGAGAATGGCGGCTCTGACTCAGCGGGTTGCGGCACATCCTCGACCCACTCGCCGCCGCGCTGATGGAAGGTCTTCAGTACATGCTGGGTTCGCTCATCACGCTGCTGGACGATGGCGACACCATCCACCTCGACTTCCTGAGCGAGAACCTTGCGCCCGCGCTGAGTCCTGACCAGCTTGCGCCGCCCACCGCGCGGGGCATAGACCGTGGGACGCGGTGGGGCGGGCTCGCAGAACTCCTGCTCTCGCACTGCCTGGGCGAGGTCGCCTTGAGCTGCGCGCTGCAATCCGTGCAAGGTTTTCTTGTACAGTTGCAGCGCCTCCTGCCTGATCGCCGCGCCCCCTACACTGCCCAGATAGTCGGCCATTGCCGCAGCCTCCTCGTAGCCTTCCAGGATGCCGCTCAACACCTCGATCCGCTCGGCCAGCGACAGCTCACTGCCCGCCAGATCGCCATGCGCGTTGCCTGCACTTTTCAGGCTGTCGCCTGCCAGGTAGTCGAGGTATTGCGATAACACCCGCTCCTCAACATCGGCCAGTCTTTCCAGGCTGGCTTCGGCCAGGTCTTGAAGCAGACGGAAATCAAGGTCGATGGCCGACAACCGCCGCGCCTCGATGGTGCTCTTGAGCTCGTTGTCTTTGTTGATGCGCGCGTGCGTGTCATCATCCTTGAACACGAAATTGTCGTCTTTGAGGGTTTCTTCGAGCAGCGCGTCAAGCAACCGGGACATGTCGACCAGATCCACTTCCCATTTGATGACCTCTTCCAGTACAGAACGAAAGTGCTTGTACTGGCTGATTTCGTCTTCGCTCTCGGGGTGGATGACAATCTGCTCGGCGAGGTTTTCCAGGTCCTCTGCATTGATGATCTTGGCCATCTCGTTGTAGAAGACTGAAATATTCTCGATCAGGCTCTGGCGGATCAGGCTGCGTTGCTCTTTGAGGACAACACTGTAGGCGTAATCCTCGTGGCGCATGTTGAACAGGCTGTTGACCACTTGCTCATGCTTGAGTGAGTTCTCGGCCAGGCTTTTGACTTCGTAGATGATTTTCAAGTTGATCTGCTTGCGCAGACGCTGGGTCAACTCAAGCTCGCGAATCGTCAGCTCGTCCGGATCAGCAACCGTTTTGAGCGCTGCGATGCGCTTGTCTTTTTCGTTGAGCAGGTCGCGATGCCTGTTCAGGGTTTCGGCCATGGCATTGTGCTGGTGAGCCAAGGCAGCTTCTTCGCGCTTGAGTTGCTCGCTTTTCTTGCGGTTCTCCTCTTTCAAGGCCTCACGCCTGCTCTTGGGCATACCGCCACGCAGGCGCAAACCACGGTCAACCCGCCACTGGCCATACTCGAATGTCACCCAGGGCCCCATGCCCTCATCAGGGCCAACAATGCGCACACCGCCATCAACCAACACGGCCCGGTACACCCCGTCACCCAGGTACAGGAAGTGATGCTCACCCACCGGATACAAACCGCGCCACGGCCCCGCCTCGATCGGGTCAATGCCTCGTAGTGATTGCGCGACGCGCATATCGGACACTGCCCTGCGTTGCTGCGGCGACAGCACATTGAAGCCCTGCGCACCGCGCCAGGCAAAGTCCAGGCGGGTCGCGCCATGTTGGGCCAACCCGCCTGGCACCCCGACCTTGCCTTGCACGGGAGCCGCCAATGCCTGAGCACCACGCCATTGCGCCGAGGCACTGGCCTGATCGGGCAGTAGTACAGGCACGTCTACCGGCAACTGCGGCAGGCGCAGGTGCATCAGGGCCATTGACGCGTTGAGCAGCAGTTCGACCACGGCACGGCAGCGCTCGAACGCGCTGCCTTCGCGCAGTGCCGTCACGTCATCGTGCAACCCGGAAATCACCTGCACCAGCCAAGCCACGCTGGCCACAGGCCCACGCAGCAGCAGCGTCACGACATCGAACAGCAACCAGGCTCCCTGAACAAGAATTGCCCAGCGACTTTCAGCGTTGGAAACCGACTCACGGTCGGCCAGTTCGACCAACAAGTTGCGATTGGCGCTGTACAGCTTCGCATCAACATCACGGCGCCAGAACTGCGCAGCGAACGTGGCTGGGCGCGCTCGCTCGGGCAGTAGTTGACTATCGAGTATGGGGCCTGGGTGATGCGGTTCATGGAAGCCGCCATAGGCATAGACGGCACGGGCGACAGGCGTCATCCAGTCGAGGATGCTCTCCTGCAATGGCCCAGGCCTGCGGATCGCTTCCATCATCACCGTCAGGCTATGGAACTCGAGCAGCGGCTTGGCTTTGTATAAAGGCCTGTATAGCAGTACCCGGGCCGGTTCAGTGCCGGACAGGACATACATGCCGCTGACCTCATCCTGCTCGTTGGCGCTTGCTTCGCGCCTGAACGCCAGAGGCATCAGCATCAGTGACGGCTGTTCAGGGCAGTCATGACCTTGGCAGTAATCTGTCACGC
Source organism: Pseudomonas sp. TR47 (assembly GCF_044143025.1). Taxonomy (NCBI): domain Bacteria; kingdom Pseudomonadati; phylum Pseudomonadota; class Gammaproteobacteria; order Pseudomonadales; family Pseudomonadaceae; genus Pseudomonas; species Pseudomonas sp. TR47. Next base: position 300,923 of record NZ_JBHFCS010000003.1, read on the forward strand.
ACTGCAGGCCGGCGTCACTGAGCTCACCCTGCAAGCGGGCGTATAGCGCGCTGAACAGCAGCGAACACCGCCACTCACGCCCAAAGCGCCTGGTCCGCTCAGGCCGAGTCGCCGGTTCGTCGAGTTTCAGCGCGACATAGGCTGGATAGTGCTTGCCGATATCGACCCGCTGCACCAGCGACTTGAGATAATCGCCGTTCATCCAAGCCATGATCAGCTGGTTCTCACGGTGCGTTATGGCCGTGAGCTGCATGCCCTTGAGTGAACTGAGGTTACCGATGGCGAACTCGGTCAACGTCATGCTGCGGTGCTCCACCGCAGCATCGCCTGGCCCGACGCCTGCACCACCCGGCCAGCCTGCACTGACGGTGACCTGGAGAATCAGGTCATCCGAAAAATAATTGGCCTCGCTCGGAAAATCGGCAAGCATTTGCGCACGCAGCATCTGGCGGGTATAGCTGCGCAGGTCGAGCACATCCTCCAGCGCCCCGCTACCTTCGGAGTGAGCCTGCGCCAGGGCCAGTTCGAACATGCCCCGCTGGTAGGCAAAACCAAAGGCAGCATTGGCATTTAGCAGGCCAGGCGGCAAGGTAATGCGCGCCTCGCTGGCTTGGCCATAGCCGTCGATGAACCAGCGCGACGGGTCGCTCAGCGCAGCGAAGCACTGCTCAAGCTGCGTGATGCCTGACACCTGTGCGTAACGTAATCGAGCAATGGAGTCGAGCATGATCTCGAGCATCAAGGTGCTTTGCTGAGCAAACACGTCGCCTTCCAGCTCGTAGCGATGCCATGTCATGGACTCGAAGCGCTGGTGCCCGGCAAGCTCGTCGCGTAGTACCTCGGCGAAATCATCCAACGATGAAAATGCCCTCACGAGGCTGGACGGGGCGCACCACAGAATCACCTCGCGCTCGTCCCACTCGCCCCTGACCAGCAGGTTGGGCAGCCACTGATCATCAGCATCAAGTTGCACCTGGACCAGAAACACCGAAGGGGTGGAGCCACTATTCTTGAGCACACTGAGCATGCACTGACGCTGCTGATCATCCAGCCCCTGCAACGGCAAATTTTGCAACAAAGCCGATTTGAGCAGGTGCTGCAGCCACAGGTCCCGGCTCACGCCCTGGCTGCCTGGCGCCTTCCAGTAATCGACCTGAGCTTGGCAGAAGTTGTCCGCAAGCATTAGCAGAAGGTCATCCAGCTCAGCCAATTGGGCGCGGATCGAAATCGTCCCGGATGGCAACGCATTACCTTCCTGGTCGCGCAGGAACCAGGGTTCCCGGACTGCCAGCAGGAAATCCCCACCGTCAGCCCCCAGCGATCCCAGGGGTTGGCGGGCGTGAAATGCCTCAAGCATGACCTCCAGCAATGGCCGGGGCGTCCACGCGTCGTAGGTCTGCGGGCCGGACGCAATGCGGGCAGGGATGTTGAGTATGAGCGGTTCGGCATCGGGCAGCCTGGCGCCGGCCAAAGCGGCATGACAGGGGACCAGCAATTCGAGAATCTGCTGGCTCAGAACACTACGCAGGGTTGGACGACTGAAAAACTCGGTAGCAACTGCCCGACGAAAGTCAGGCACAGGACTTGGCTGAATGGGCATGGGGCGGCTTCCTCGCGACAAATGGAGCGCAAGGATGTGCCAAGGGGCAAAGTTCGCTGCGTTACATAAAGCTGGAGCCCTTGGGCGGCCGGCATCCGGCCGCCCAAGGGCTAACCGGATCAGCTGTAGACGCGGCCCAGCAACTGGCGATGGCTCTCGAACTGGTCGAGTACATCACGCACGATCTGCTCAGGCGCGAAGCCCATCAGGTCGTACTCCTGGCTGCCATCGTGCAGGTACACTTCGGCGCGATAGAAGCGCTGGCGCACCTGCGGCTCGCCCTCGACCGGCGCATCGCTCGGTGCGGCCATGTAACCGTCCAGGCTCACCTCGTAAACGAAGGGGTTGCCCTCTTCCATCATCACCCGCAGGCCCATCATGTTGCGCGACTGGCCAACACGGCTCTCGACATCAAAGCCCAGGGTGCGCAGTTGCTCGGCAGCTTCTTTCAGGGCCGGGGTGACCTGCTTGTCCATGAAGCGCTGCACCACGGCATGGGTCGGCTGCAGCTCCAGCTGGCTCAGGCGCTCGGTGAAACCGCGACGGCCACGGGCGGCCAGCTCGGCACGCTCCTGCTCCACGGCAACGTCCTGCTTCATGGCCTTGTACAGGCCGAACATGAACAGCACCAGCACCACCGAGAACGGCAGGCCCGCCAGCACCACCATGGTCTGCATGGCTTCGAAGTTACCGGCGAACAGCAGGCCAATGGTGACCAGGGTGATGATCACCGACCAGAACACCACCATCCAGTGCGGGGCATCTTCGTCGACCTTGCCGCCTTTGCACGACAGGTTGGCCATCATCACCGCACCGGAGTCGGCCGGGGTGAGGAACAGCACGAAGCCCACGAACACCGCCACACCGATCACGATCTTGGCGGCTGGGAAATACTCCAGCAGCTGGTAGATCGACATCGACGGCTGCTCCAGCGCGGTCTTGCCCAGCTCCACGGCGCCCTGGTTGATCACCAGGTCAAGGGCGGTATTACCGAAGATCGACAACCAGGCCAGGGTGAAGCCCAGCGGGATCAGCAGTACGCCGCAGACCAGCTGGCGCACGGTACGGCCCTTGGAGATACGGGCAATGAACATACCGACGAACGGGCCCCAGGAGATCCACCACGCCCAGTAGAACACGGTCCACAGGCCCAACCAGCGCTCAGAGTTGCCGGCCTCGCCTTCGTAGACATAAAGGTCGAAAGTCTTCAGCACGATGCCATTGAGGTAGTCGCCGATGTTCTGCACCAGGCCGTTGAGCAGGTGCAGGGTCTCGCCGCCCAGCAGCACGAAGATCAGCAAACCACTGAACAGCATGATGTTCAGGTTGGACAGGCGGCGGATGCCGTTTTCCACACCTGACACCGCAGCCACCGTAGCCACGCCGGCCATGACCAGAATCACCACCAGCAGGTTGGTCTGGCTGTGGTCCATGCCGAACAGGTATTCAAGGCCCGAAGACACCTGCATCGCACCGATCCCCAGGTTGGTCACCAGACCGAGCAGGGTGACGAACATGCCGAAGATGTCCACGGCATTGCCGGCAGCGCCCTTGACCCAACGCTCGCCGACCAGCGGATACAGTGCCGAGCGCAGTGCCAGCGGCTGGTTGTGCCGGTAGGCAAAGTAGCCTACGGCCAACCCGACCAGGGCGTAGATCGCCCAGCCATGCAGGCCCCAGTGCAGGAAGGTCAGTTGCAGGCCCTGGCGCGCGGCCTCGAGACTGGCAGGGGTGCCCTGGGGCGGATTGAAGTAGTGGTCCAGCGGCTCGGAGGCGCCGAAGTACAGCAGCGAGATGCCGATACCGGAGGAAAACAGCATGCCGGCCCAGGCGCCGTAACTGAAGTCGGGCTGGTCATCCTTGCCGCCAAGCTTGAGCTTGCCGTAATCGGAGAACGCCAGGTAAACGACAAACAGCAGGTAACCGCAGATCACCAGCATGTAGTACCAGCCGAAGGTGCGCGTCAGCCACTTCTGGGCCACGCCCAGTACCTGACCGGCGGTTTCGGGAACAGCGATAAGCAAGGCAGTCAGAACGAGGATCATCAGCGCGGAAGTGAAAAACACCACGCGATTGACCCGTACCCTCTCGGCGGGGGGTTTGGTAAGGGAGGCAGAACTCATTGCACGAATGCTCCGGGCAGTGCGGCTGTGGAGGCTAATCAGTCTTTTCCCGAGCAATTGGTGGAATACCCCCACTGCGTCAGGTGTTATAAAAGCACCTTGGAAACCGTGATCCCTGATAGAAACGTTGCAAAAACCAGACAGGTGGTCGGCGCAAATGCTTCGCCAAATCAGATTGGTGCGCGCATTCGTCACAGAGCACCCCGCCCGCTCCAAGGGCCTGCCGCAGGTCGATGACCGCTCGGCAGAATCTGCAGTTCGCATCGCTCATACCCGTCAACGCCTTGTATTCCGGGGGTTACGCGATTTCCTGGGATGTCAATCCGTGCCCTCGAAACAGCCTGAAAAACTGTCAATGGCACAAATTGTCGCAGAGCTTATTCTTTATTGATTGAACGTTCAATCAAAACAAAATAGACTGGTCCTCGCCGAGTCAGCCGCACTTCGTCTGCTCGTCAGGCCTGAGGAGATAGCAAGATGCCCAAGGTCGGTATGCAACCCATCCGCCGCCAGCAATTGATCGAAGCTACGCTGCAAGCAGTCGATCAGGTCGGCCTGGGAGATGCCAGCATTGCGCTGATTGCCCGTTTGGCCGGTGTGTCGAACGGCATCATCAGTCACTACTTTCAGGACAAGAACGGCCTGATAGCGGCGACGATGCGCTACATCATGAACATGCTCAACGAGGGCGTGATCGCTCGTCGCCAAGCGCTGACCGACGACAGCCCGCGAGCCCACCTGAGGGTGATCATCGAAGGCAACTTCGATGCCAGCCAGGTGAATGGCCCGGCAATGAAAACCTGGCTGGCCTTCTGGGCCTCCAGCATGCACCAGCCGTCCTTGCACAGGTTGCAGCGGATCAACGATCACCGCCTGTATTCCAACCTGTGCTGCCAGTTCCGCCGCGCCATGCCGCTCGATGAAGCGCGCACCGCCGCCCGCGGCCTGGCTGCCTTGATCGACGGGCTGTGGCTGCGCGGAGCGTTGTCGGGCGATGCCTTCGACACCGGCCAGGCGATACAGATCGCTTACGAATACCTGGAACTACAACTGGCTAAACAGCAGCGCCCGGACACGCAACCACCGGCCTCTGAAAAAAAGCGCACAGCCCTTGCCCAGCCGGCCGGAGCGTGACGCGAAAGCCACTCACACACTGCACTTGCGAGGACACTATGGCCCGTTTCGGAACGCAAAAACTCTACATTGACGGCGGTTATGTCGACGCTGGCAGCGACGCCACCTTCGAAGCCATCAACCCGGCGACCGGCGAAGTCCTCGCCCACGTGCAACGCGCCACTCAGGCCGACGTCGAGAAAGCCGTCGAAAGCGCCGAGCGCGGTCAGAAAATCTGGGCCGCAATGACTGCCATGCAGCGTTCGCGCATCCTGCGCCGTGCCGTCGACATTCTGCGTGAGCGCAACGACGAACTGGCCATGCTGGAAACGCTGGACACCGGCAAGTCGTACTCCGAAACCCGCTACGTCGACATCGTCACTGGCGCCGACGTGCTGGAATACTACGCAGGCCTGGTGCCGGCCATCGAAGGCGAGCAGATTCCGCTGCGCGAAAGCTCGTTCGTCTACACCCGCCGCGAGCCGCTGGGCGTGACCGTCGGTATCGGCGCCTGGAACTACCCGATCCAGATCGCCCTGTGGAAGTCCGCCCCAGCCCTGGCCGCCGGCAACGCGATGATCTTCAAGCCTTCGGAAGTCACCTCGCTGACCACCCTGAAACTGGCCGAGATCTACACCGAAGCCGGCCTGCCGGACGGCGTGTTCAACGTGCTGACCGGCAGCGGCCGTGAAGTCGGCACCTGGCTGACCGAACACCCGCGCATCGAGAAAGTCTCCTTCACCGGCGGCACCACCACCGGCAAGAAAGTCATGGCCAGCGCTTCGAGCTCCTCGCTCAAGGAAGTCACCATGGAGCTGGGTGGCAAGTCGCCGCTGATCATCTGCGCCGACGCCGACCTGGACAAGGCCGCCGACATCGCCATGATGGCCAACTTCTACAGCTCCGGTCAGGTCTGCACCAACGGTACCCGCGTGTTCATCCCTGCCCAGATGAAAGCGGCCTTCGAAGCCAAGATCGCCGAGCGCGTTGCCCGTATCCGCGCCGGCAACCCGGAAGACGAAAACACCAACTTCGGCCCGCTGGTCAGCTTCCAGCACATGGAAAGCGTGCTGGGCTACATCGCCAAGGGCAAGCAAGAAGGTGCCCGCGTACTGTGCGGCGGCGAGCGTCTGACCGAAGGTGATTTCGCCAAAGGTGCTTTCGTGGCCCCGACCGTGTTCACCGATTGCACCGACGACATGACCATCGTCAAGGAAGAGATCTTCGGCCCGGTGATGAGCATCCTCACCTACGAAACCGAAGAAGAAGTCATCCGTCGCGCAAACGACACCGAATACGGCCTGGCCGCTGGCGTGTGCACCAACGACATCACCCGCGCCCACCGCATCATCCACAAGCTCGAAGCCGGCATCTGCTGGATCAACGCCTGGGGTGAATCGCCAGCCGAAATGCCGGTCGGTGGCTACAAGCAGTCGGGCGTCGGCCGTGAAAACGGCATCAGTTCGCTGGCGCAGTACACTCGCATCAAGTCGGTCCAGGTCGAACTGGGCGGCTACGCGTCGGTCTTCTGAGAAACTCAGCTCCAAGCCGCGAGCAACAAGCTGCAAGCAAGTGCCGGGTGCATCACGCCCCGGCCCTTGCAGCCCTAATCCATTCGCGAGCTTCGCACGGCTGTGTTTTTTTGCAGCTTGTAGCTTGAAGCTTGCCGCTGCTTTCGAGGAGAAAGCCCATGGAATACGATTACATCATCGTTGGTGCCGGCTCGGCCGGTAACACCCTGGCCACTCGCCTGACCGAAGACGCCAGCGTCACCGTCCTGCTGCTCGAAGCCGGTGGCCCCGACTACCGCCTCGACTTCCGCACCCAGATGCCGGCCGCCCTGGCATTCCCGCTCCAAGGCCGTCGCTACAACTGGGCCTACGAGACCGACCCGGAGCCGCACATGGACGGCCGCCGCATGGAATGTGGCCGCGGCAAGGGCCTGGGTGGTTCCTCGCTGATCAACGGCATGTGCTACATCCGCGGTAACGCCCTGGACTTCGACGGCTGGGCAAAACTGCCGGGCCTGGAAGACTGGGCTTACCTGGACTGCCTGCCGTACTTCCGCAAGGCGGAAACCCGTGACATCGGCCCCAACGATTACCACGGTGGTGAAGGCCCGCTCAGCGTTGCCACGCCCAAAGCCGGCAACAACCCACTGTTCAACGCCATGGTCGAGGCCGGCGTACAGGCCGGTTACCCGCGCACTGAAGACCTGAACGGTTACCAGCAGGAAGGCTTCGGCCCGATGGACCGTTCGGTGACCAAGAACGGCCGCCGCTCCAGCACCGCCCGCGGTTACCTGGACCAGGCCAAGAAGCGCCCGAACCTGACCATCGTCACCCATGCCCTGAGCGACCGCGTGCTGTTCGAAGGCAAGCGCGCCGTTGGCGTGACCTATCTGGTCGGCGACAGCGAAGAGCGCGTCGAAGCCCGCGCCCGCAAGGAAGTCATCGTGAGCTCTGGCGCCATCGCCTCGCCGCAATTGCTGCAGCGCTCCGGCGTGGGCCCGCGCGCCCTGCTGGAAAGCCTCGACATCCCGGTCGTGCACGACCTGCCGGGCGTCGGTGAGAACCTGCAGGATCACCTCGAGCTTTACCTGCAGTACGCCTGCACCCAGCCGGTGTCGCTGTACCCGTCGCTGCTGTGGTGGAACCAGCCGGCCATCGGTGCCGAGTGGCTGTTCAACGGCACCGGCATCGGCGCCAGCAACCAGTTCGAGGCAGGCGGCTTCATCCGTACCCGCCCTGAGTTCGAATGGCCGAACATTCAGTACCACTTCCTGCCTGTCGCGATTAACTACAACGGTTCCAACGGCGTGAAGGAACACGGTTTCCAGGCACATATGGGCTCGATGCGTTCGCCTAGCCGTGGCCGTGTCCAAGTCAAGTCCAAGGACCCTCGCCAGCACCCGAGCATCCTGTTCAACTACATGGCCACCGAGCAGGACTGGCAGGAGTTCCGTGACGGTATCCGCCTGACTCGCGAGATCATGGCCCAGCCAGCGCTGGACCCGTACCGTGGCCGCGAGATCAGCCCGGGCGCGCACGTGCAGACGGACGAAGAGCTGGACAAGTTCATCCGCGAGCACGCCGAAACCGCCTTCCACCCGTCCTGCTCGTGCAAGATGGGTACCGACGACATGGCGGTGGTCGATGGCGAAGGCCGCGTGCACGGCATGCAGGGCCTGCGTGTGGTGGATGCGTCGATCATGCCGATCATCATCACTGGCAACCTCAACGCCACCACGATCATGATCGCCGAGAAAATCTCGGACAAGATCCGCAACCGCAAGCCGCTGCCTCGCAGCACTGCCAAGTACTACGTGGCCAACGGCGCCCCGGTAAAAGGCAAGCCAATGCGTGAAGTGAAGCAGGCCTGACCTGCTCCGGCCTCATCGCCGGCATAGGCAACACAAGAAAAGGCACCCACCGCGGTGCCTTTTCTACATCTGCAGAAACGCTTTACATGCTGCCAATTCATCAGGTTAGAATCGATTGGCACGCGACCTGCTAGTTCTTCAAAGCTATCGAGTCCTCTTCCCCGCGTTATCCCGGAGTACCTGCCTTTGGATGCAAGCACCATCAACAGCCTGTTCCTGATCGGCGCATTGCTGGTGGGCGCAAGTATCCTGGTCAGCTCGCTGTCGTCGCGCCTTGGCATTCCAATCCTGGTCATCATCCTCGCGGTCGGCATGCTCGCAGGCGTGGACGGTGGCGGCATCATCTTCAACAACTACCCGACCGCCTACCTGGTGGGCAACCTGGCACTGGCGGTGATCCTGCTCGACGGCGGCCTGCGCACGCGGGTAGCGAGCTTCCGCGTGGCCTTGTGGCCGGCATTGTCGCTGGCCACCATCGGCGTGATGATCACCACTGCCCTCACCGGCCTGGTCGCGGCCTGGCTGTTTGACCTCAGCCTCATCCAGGGCCTGCTGATCGGCGCCATCGTCGGTTCCACCGACGCCGCAGCGGTGTTCTCGCTGCTCGGGGGCAAAGGCCTGAACGAACGGGTCACGGCCACGCTGGAGATCGAATCGGGCAGCAACGACCCCATGGCCGTCTTCCTCACCGTCACCCTGATCGACATGATCGCCAGCGGCCAGACCGGGCTGCACTGGAGCCTGCTGGGGCACTTGCTGCGCGAGTTCGGCATCGGTGGCCTGCTGGGCCTGGGCGGTGGCTGGCTGTTGCTGCAACTGGTCAACCGGATCAACCTGGCCGGTGGCCTGTACCCTATTCTGGTCATCGCTGGCGGGCTGGCGGTGTTCTCGCTGACCAACGCCCTGCACGGCAGCGGCTTCCTTGCCGTTTACCTGTGCGGCCTGGTGCTGGGCAACAAGCCGATCCGCAGCCGCCACGGCATCCTGCACATGCTCGACGGCATGGCCTGGCTCGCCCAGATCGGCATGTTCCTGGTGCTGGGGCTGCTGGTCACGCCACATGACCTGCTGCCGATCGCCCTGCCCGCACTGGGCCTGGCGCTGTGGATGATCCTGATCGCGCGGCCGCTGTCGGTGGTTGCCGCACTGCTGCCGTTCAAGGCCTTCCATGGCCGCGAGAAAGCCTTCATTTCCTGGGTCGGCCTGCGCGGCGCGGTCCCCATCATCCTCGCGGTGTTTCCGCTGATGGCCGGGTTGCCTGACGCGCAGCTGTTCTTCAACCTGGCGTTCTTCATCGTGCTGGTATCGCTGCTGGTGCAGGGCACCAGCCTGCCGTGGATGGCCAAACTGCTGAAAGTCACGGTACCACCGGACCCGGCACCGATCTCGCGGTCTGCGCTCGAGGTGCACATCACCAGCGAGTGGGAGTTGTTCGTCTATCGCCTGGGTGCGGAAAAGTGGTGCATCGGTGCCGCCCTGCGCGAACTGAAGATGCCCGAGGGCACCCGCATCGCCGCGCTGTTCCGTGGCGAACAGCTATTGCACCCCTCCGGCAGTACCGTGCTCGAAGTCGGCGACATGCTTTGCGTGATCGGCCACGAACACAACCTGCCAGCACTGGGCAAGCTGTTCAGCCAAGCCCCGCAACGCGGCCTGGACCTGCGCTTTTTCGGCGACTTCGTGCTCGAAGGCGATGCCGAGCTGGGCGCGGTAGCAGCCCTTTACGGCCTGAAACTCGACGGCCTGGACGCAAAAATGCCGCTGGCGCAGTTCATCCGACAGAAGGTCGGGGGCGCTCCAGTAGTGGGCGATCAGGTCGAATGGCACGGCACGATCTGGACCGTGGCGACCATGGACGGGAACAAGATCCAGAAAGTGGGCGTCAGATTCCCCGAAGGAACGCGACCCGGACCAGGATTGTTCCTCTAAACTTCGTTTCTGCATGATCCACAAGTAGTCTGCCTATGTCCCTGCGCGTGTACCTTCGCACAGCCCTGCTCGGGCTGTGCCTGTCCCTGCCGTTCGCCGCTGCTGCGGCCGAAGCCCCGAGCGCTGCCAGTATCCAGAACAGCCTCGACAAGATCGCCGAACGCAAGCTGCCCGAGGCCGATCAGAAGGCCTTGCAGCAGGTGCTCGAACAAACCCTGAGCCTGCTTGCCAACAAGGAAGACAGCGAGAAGAAGCTTGCCGCGCTCAAGCAACAGCTGGCTGGCGCCCCCAAAGAGACCAGCGACAGCCAGAAAGAACTGGCCAAGCTCAAGGCCAGCAAGCCACAACCGGTAGCCCAGCGCTACGCCAGCCTTAGCGTGCCGCAACTCGAACAAATGCTCAGCGAACGCAACACCCTGCAGGGCGAGCTGCAAAAAGCGCTGTCCGACGCCAACAGCCTGATCATCAATTCGCAGACCCGCCCCGAGCGCGCTCAGGCTGAGATCAGCAACAACCAGACCCGCAGCCAGCAGATCAACACTATCCTCAAGAGCGGCAAGGATGGCGGCAAATCAATCAATGCCGACCAGCGTAACCAGCTCAATGCCGAACTGGCTTCGCTAAATGCCGTGACTCTGCTGCGCCGCCAGGAGCTGGCCGGCAACGGCCTGCTGCAAGACCTGGGCAACGCCCGCCACGACCTGCTGGTTGAACGCACCGCACGCCTGGAACAGGAAATCCAGGACCTGCAGACGCTGATCAATGAGAAACGTCTGGCCCAATCCCAGCAAACCGTCACCCAGCAGTCGATCGAAGCGCAGAAGGCTGGCGGCAGCAGCCTGCTGGCCAGCGAAAGCGCAGCCAACCTCAAGCTTTCCGACTACCTGCTCAAGAGCACCGACCGCCTTAACGAGCTGACCCAGCAGAACCTGCGCACCAAGCAGCAGCTCGACAGCCTGACCCAGGCCGACCAGGCCCTGGACGAGCAGATCAGCGTGCTCAAGGGCAGCCTGCTGCTGTCAAAGATCCTCTACAAGCAGAAACAGGCCCTGCCGCACCTGAAGCTCGACCGTGACCTGGCCGACCAGATCGCTGACATCCGCCTGTACCAGTTCGAGATCAACCAGCAGCGCGAGCAGATGAGCAGCCCCGTGACCTACGTCGACAAGCTGCTGGCCAACCAGCCGCAGGAAGACGTCACCCCGGCCCTGCGCAAAGCCCTGCTGGAAGTGGCGATCACCCGCAGCGACCTGCTCGAACGCCTGAACCGAGAACTGTCGGCGCTGCTCAACGAATCGATCACCCTGCAGCTCAACCAGAAGCAGCTGCTCAGCACTGCGCAAGGCCTGCGCACCACGCTCGACGAACAGATGTTCTGGATCCCGAGCAACAAGCCGCTGGACTGGGACTGGTTGAAGTCTGTTCCGGAGCGCTTTGCCAAGCAGGTCGCCGACGTGCCTTGGGGGTCTGGCCTGAAGGAGCTGGGCGACGGGCTGAGCCAGCGCCCATTGTTGTTCCTGCCGCTACTGCTGGTGATCGGCGCCTTGCTGTGGCGCCGCAAATACCTGTACCAGCGGCTGAGCAAGGTGCACCAGGACATCGGCCATTTTCGCCGTGACAGCCAGTGGCATACGCCCCAGGCGATCCTGATCAATATCCTCCTGGCGATGCCAGTGAGCCTGGGCCTTGCCCTGTGCAGCTATGCCCTGCAGATCGACGCCCGCGGGCAGAACGCCAACCTTGGCTCCGCGCTCTGGCAACTGGCCCAGGCCTGGCTGGTGTTCTACACCGCCTACCGCATACTCGCCCCCGGCGGGGTGGCGGAAGTCCACTTCCGCTGGCACAAGCCGCAAGTCGAGTTCCTGCGCGGCTGGGTGCGCAGGCTGGGCACCGTGGTGCTGGCGCTGGTCGGCGTCGTGGCGGTGGCCGAGCACCAGCCGTCGGCACTGGCCGACGACGTGCTGGGCATCGGGGTAGTGCTGACCTGTTATGCACTGATGGCCTGGCTGCTCAGCCGCCTGTTGCTGAGCAGCCCCGCGCACCGCGACGCCTCGCTGTTCCGCAGGGCCGTCGGGCTGGCCTTCACGGCCTTGCCGATCGCCTTGTTCGTGGCAGTCTGCTTTGGTTATTACTACACCGCACTCAAACTCACCGACCGGTTGATCTACACCCTTTATCTGCTGATGTTCTGGCTGGTGATCGAGGCCGCCTTCGTACGCGGCCTGTCGGTTGCCGCGCGGCGCCTGGCCTACCAGCGTGCCCTGAGCAAGCGTGCGGCCGCCAAGGAAGGGCTGGATGGCGAAGTCATCACCGAAGAGCCGACACTGGACATCGAGCAGGTCAACCAGCAGTCGTTGCGCCTGATCCGCCTGGCCTTGCTCGGTGGCTTCATTGCCGGCTTGTACTGGGTGTGGGCCGACTTGATCACGGTGTTCGCCTACCTCAACAACTTCACCCTGTACGAATACACCAGCGGCACCGGCACGGCCGCCAGCATGGTGCCGATCAGCCTCGGCGACCTGCTCGGCGCGCTGGTGATCGTCGGCATCACCTTCGCCCTGGCCGGTAACTTGCCGGGCCTGCTGGAGGTGCTGGTGCTGTCGCGGCTGAACCTGGCCCAGGGCAGCGCCTATGCCACCACCACGCTGCTGTCGTACACCATCGTCGGTATAGGCATCGTCAGTACCCTGTCGACCCTCGGCGTAAGCTGGGACAAGTTGCAGTGGCTGGTGGCAGCCCTGTCGGTCGGCCTGGGCTTCGGCATGCAGGAGATATTCGCCAACTTCATCTCCGGCATCATGATCCTGTTCGAGCGCCCGGTGCGCATCGGCGACACCATCACCATCGGCAACCTGTCCGGCACCGTGAGCAAGATCCGTATCCGCGCCACCACCATCACCGACTTCGACCGCAAGGACATCATCGTCCCCAACAAGACCTTCATCACCGGCCAGCTGATCAACTGGTCGCTGACCGACACGGTCACCCGCGTCACGCTGAAACTGGGCATCGACTATGGCTCCGACCTGGACCTGGTGCGCGAGCTGCTGCTCAAGGGCGCCCACGAGAACCCACGGGTGCTCAAGGACCCGGAGCCGCTCGTGTATTTCCTCAATTTCGGCGAAAGCTCGCTGGACCACGAACTGCGCATGCACGTACGGGACCTGGGTGACCGCAACCCGACGCTGGACGAGATCAACCGCTTTATCAATCGCGAGTTCAAAGCGCACAACATCAAGATCTCTGTTCGCCAGGTCGAGGTGTACCTGATGGACATGCAGGGCGGCAAGCAGCAGCTGATTCCGGCGGAGCAACCAAAACCGGATGGTACTCAACCAGTGTGAGTAGACGCCGTAGCGCTTGAACACCCAAAATACATACGAGGGCTGCGCCCTCGATCGCCGGCAAGCCGGCTCCCACAGGGTCCGCGCCGCTGCGATAGTCATGTGGGAGCCGGCTTGCCGGCGATTGGGCCGCAAAGCGGCCCCTTGGCACCGATCCCCAGGAGCAGCCCGTGAAAGCCCTCGACCAACTCACCTTCGACAACCGCTTCGCCCGCCTGGGCGATGCGTTCTCCACTCAGGTTTTGCCCGAGCCCATCGCAGAGCCTCGCCTGGTGGTGGCAAGCGAGTCAGCCATGGCCTTGCTCGACCTCGACCCGGCCCAAGCCGATTTGCCCTTGTTCGCCGAAGTGTTCAGCGGCCAAAAGCTCTGGGAAGAGGCCGACCCGCGGGCGATGGTCTATTCCGGCCACCAGTTCGGCTCGTATAACCCGCGCCTGGGCGATGGCCGCGGCCTGCTGCTGGCCGAGGTGGTCAACGACGCCGGCGAGCACTGGGACCTGCACCTCAAGGGTGCTGGGCAGACGCCCTACTCGCGCATGGGCGACGGCCGCGCCGTGCTGCGTTCCTCCATCCGCGAGTTTCTCGCATCCGAGGCCCTGCATGCCTTGGGTATCGCCACCAGCCGGGCACTGTGCGTGATCGGCTCCAGCACCCCGGTATGGCGAGAAACCCGCGAGAGCGCCGCCATGCTCACCCGCCTGGCGCAGAGCCACGTGCGCTTCGGCCACTTCGAATATTTCTACTACACCAAGCAACCGGAACAGCAGCGGGTACTGATCGATCATGTGCTGGAACAGCACTACCCCGAATGCCGTGAGGCCGAACAACCCTACCTGGCCATGTTCCGCACCATCGTCGAGCGTAACGCCGAACTGATTGCTCACTGGCAGGCGTACGGCTTCTGTCATGGGGTGATGAACACCGACAACATGTCGATCCTGGGCATCACCTTCGATTTTGGCCCCTATGCCTTCCTCGACGACTTCGACGCCAACTTCATCTGCAACCATTCCGATGATCGTGGCCGCTACAGCTATGCCAACCAGGTACCGATCGCCCACTGGAACCTCAGCGCACTGGCCCAGGCCCTGACCACCGTGATCGAGGTCGAGCCTTTGAAGGAGGCATTGGGGTTGTTCCTGCCACTGTACCAGGCACATTACCTGGACCTGATGCGCCGGCGCCTGGGCCTGACCACGGCCGAGGACGACGACATGGCGCTGGTCGAGCGCCTGCTGCAACGCATGCAGAGCGGGGGTGTGGACTACAACCTGTTCTTCCGCAGGCTGGGCGATCAACCGGTGGCCGAGGCACTCAAGGGCGTACGCGACGATTTCATCGACCTGGCAGGTTTCGATGCCTGGGGCGCGGACTATCTGGCCCGCTGTGAGCGTGAAGCCGGTAATGGCGATGGCCGCCGCGAGCGCATGCATGCGGTGAACCCGCTGTACGTACTGCGCAACTACCTGGCGCAAAAAGCCATCGAAGCCGCCGAGGCCGGTGACTACAGTGAAGTGCGGCGGCTGCATCAGGTGTTGAGCACGCCTTTCGAGGAACAAGCCGGAATGCAGGCCTACGCCGAGCGACCGCCCGCGTGGGGCAAACACCTGGAAATCAGCTGCTCCTCCTGATGGCTGGCCGGCGATAGCGTCCGAACAAACACCACAAGGAAACGACATGTCCGACTCACTGCTAGTGTCCTGCCCCCACTGCGACGGCCTCAACCGCCTGCCTTCATCCCGCCTGGGCGATGCGCCGAAATGCGGCCGCTGCAAACAGGATGTGCTGTTGAGCCAGCCGTTCGAGCTCAACGAACGCAACTATGCCAGCCAGATCAAAGGCGACCTGCCGCTGCTGATCGACGTCTGGGCCGACTGGTGCGGCCCGTGCAAGTCCTTCGCCCCCACTTTCGAACAGGCCGCCCGCCAGCTCACCGGCCGCTGCCGCCTGGCCAAGCTCGACAGTGAAGCCAACCGCAACCTTGCGGGCCAGTTGGGTATCCGTTCGATTCCCAGCCTGATCCTGTTCAAGAACGGCCGCGAAGTCAGCCGCCAGGCCGGCGCGTTTCCACTGCAGTCGTTGCTGGAGTGGCTACGCAGCCAAGGGGTTTAAGCCTCAAGCGTTCGCCAGTAGGGATTCATAGGGAATACGGAGGCCATCGTGAAGCCGTTTGATCATGGACAGACTTAGCCTGCGCTTCCCGTTCAAGACTTCAGATACGCGACCGCTTGGGCCGATGTAAGGCTCCAGGTCCCGCGCTGTCAACCCCTGCTGGTCCATGCAGAATTTGATAGCCTCGATTGGGTCTGCGGGCTGAATGGGGTAGTGCTTGTTTTCGTACACCTCAATCAATGTCACAAGAACTTCCATTTCATCAGCATCGGGCGTACCGGCTTGTGCTTGATAAATGGATTCCAGTCGCAGAAATGCGGCTTTAAGGTCGTCGTCATTGCGGATTGGCTTAATATTCACTGATCGTCTCCACGTCAATTTCGTCATATCGCTTGTGCGTTCCGACGAATTTCACCCAGGCAATACCAGCTCGATACTGCATTTCAACCACTAGCCGGTATTTATTGCCTCCGATGTTGAAGACCACGCGGTTGTTGCCACATATGCTAGCGCTGCCAATCTGGCTTTTCACCTCTTGCGGTGTTCGCCATGTGGCTTTTTGTGCCATATCGTGCCAACTCTCCAACGGTGCCTTGGCATCTTCATGCCCTGGTAACTCCCAGAATTTCACCAATGTACTTTTGGCAATGACGCGCATCCAAGCAGATCTCCCGTTTTGGGAGGTGCTAGCGCTTATCTACTCCTCGCGCAAGGATGAGCATTTCACGCGGTGCGCTCAAGCAAGTCATGCAGCTCGACAAACTGCTGGGTCAGCTTGTGCCGTGGCTCCAGGTGGATCAGCGGTAAACTGGCGTGGTGCGACTCGCGCATCTTCACCGAACTGCTCAGGTATACCGGCAATACCGGCAGGCCTTCGGCCAGCAGTTCGTCGAGCATCTGCTGGGGCAGGCTGGCGCGGGACTGGAACTGATTGACGACAATGCCTTCGACCACCAGCTCTTCGTTGTGGTCATCCTTCAACTCTTCTATCTCAGCCAGCAGCCCATACAGCGCCTGGCGCGAAAAACTGTCGCAGTCGAACGGGATCAGCACACGGTCTGCCGCAATCAGCGCCGATACCGCATAGAAGTTGAGTGCAGGCGGCGTATCGATGTAGATCCGCTCGTAATCCTCGTCGAGCTCGTCGAGCAACTTACGCAGCTTGTTGATCTTGTGCTTGGCCTCGAGCTTGGGCTGCAAATCGGCCAGCTCTGACGTGGCGGTGACCACATGCAGGTTATCGAACGGGGTTTCGTAGATATCGACCTTGTTCTTCTTGCTGAACGGCCCGCTGGAGAGGCTTTGCTTGAAGAAGTCGGCGATGCCCATCGGAATGTCTTCGCCGGTAAGGCCGGTCAGGTACTGAGTCGAGTTGGCCTGGGCATCCAGGTCGATCAGCAGGGTCCGATAACCTTCACTGGCGCTCACCGCCGCCAGATTGCAAGCGATGCTCGACTTGCCCACACCACCTTTCTGATTGAACACCACGCGCCGCATGAGAGACCTCCGTGTATCAACGAATGCCCGAGTATGTGGCGGCGCAGCGGCATTGGCCAGCGCCAATTGCCCGACGCCGATGGCAACGGTTCAATTGCCCCCTGCGGTTACGCCCGTCAGCAATGCGGCAAAGGCCTTGGCCATTGCCGATCCGCCATGTTGGCGCTGGACCAGCCATACAGCAGAGGTGGCGTCTTCATCCAGAAGCGTTCGGTACACGACGCCCTCGATGCGCATGCGCTGAAAGGAAGCAGGCAAAATCGACACCCCAAGGCCCGCCGACACCAGCCCAATGATGGTCATGGCCTCCCCTGCTTCCTGGGCAAAATGCGGATTGAACCCCGCCTGCCGCGCCAGGCTCAGCAACTGGGCGTGCAATCCACTGCCGTAACTGCGCGGGAAGAACACGAACGGTTCATGGGCCAGCGCCGCCATGTGCACACCGTGCTCGGTCCCTTCGGCCAGCGCATGTGAGGCATTGATCACCGCCACCAGCGGTTCGCGAAACAGCTCCGTGGCCACCAGCCCTTCCGGCAAGGGCATGGGCCGCATCAGGCCGACCTCGATGGACTCGTCGAACACCCCTTCGGCGACATCGCGGCTGCTCATTTCCTTGAGGTTCAGGTGCACCGCCGGGAAGCGCTGGCGGAAGGCATGAATCGCCTTGGGAATCTTCGAGGTAAAAGGGGCCGACGAGGTAAAGCCGATCTTCATTTCGCCCAGCTCACCCAGTTGCGCACGGCGCGCAACATCGGCCGCCTTCTCTACCTGCGCAAATACCTGACGGGCTTCCTCGAGGAACAGCCGACCGGCCTCACTCAGCTCGACCCGACGATTGGTACGTTCGAACAGGCGCGCGCCCAACTCCTGTTCCAAAGCCTGAATCTGCTGACTCAGGGGGGGCTGAGAAATGCCTAACTGCTGGGCCGCCCGCCCGAAGTGCAGCTCTTCGGCAACGGCAATGAAATAACGCAGGTGGCGCAGTTCCATGGGGCCTCCAGAACAAGTCGCAAAACGTCTTAAATAGGTCGAACAATATATTGGATCTAATCATTAGGCAGCTATATGCTTTTTCCATTGCGCCAGAGGTACCCGCCCGTGAAAACTGCTGTAGCCCCCCTTCCTGCCGACCCCGAGCCTGCACCGCTGAACGAAATCTGGATCGAGAAAGGCACCCCTGCCTTCATGAAGACCGTATTGGCCCTGTTCAGCGGCGGCTTCGCGACCTTCGCCCTGCTGTATTGCGTGCAGCCGATGATGCCGCTGCTGTCGCAGGAGTTTTCGATCAATGCCGCGCAGAGCAGCCTGGTACTGTCGGTGTCGACCGGCATGCTGGCGTTCGGCCTGCTGATCACCGGGCCGATTTCCGACCGCATCGGGCGCAAGCCGGTGATGGTATTCGCGCTGCTCTGCGCCGCGTTATCGACCATGGTCAGCGCAGTGATGCCGACCTGGGAAGGCGTACTCGCCACGCGGGCGCTGGTCGGCCTGTCGCTGAGCGGCCTGGCAGCTGTGGCGATGACCTACCTGAGTGAAGAAATCCACCCGCAGCACATCGGCCTGGCCATGGGCTTGTATATCGGTGGCAATGCCATCGGCGGCATGAGCGGTCGGCTGATCACAGGCGTGCTGATCGACTTCGTCAGCTGGCACACGGCAATGCTGACCATCGGCGGTTTGGCCCTGATCGCAGCGCTGGTGTTCTGGAAGGTGCTGCCCGAATCGCGCAATTTCAGGGCGCAGACGCTCAAACCGCGCAGCCTGCTGGATGGCTTCGTCATGCACTTCAAGGACGCGGGTCTGCCCTGGCTGTTCCTCGAAGCCTTCCTGTTGATGGGCGCATTCGTCACCCTGTTCAACTACATAGGCTATCGGCTGCTCGCCGAGCCGTATCACATGAACCAGGCGCTGGTCGGTTTGCTCTCGGTGGTCTATCTGTCGGGTATTTACAGCTCGGCACAAGTGGGTGCGCTGGCAGATAAACTTGGGCGCCGCCGGGTGTTCTGGGCGAGCATTCTGGTCATGGCGGGCGGGCTGTTGATGACATTGGCCAACCCACTGGTGATGATTATCGTCGGCATGCTGATCTTTACCTTCGGCTTCTTCGGAGCGCATTCGGTGGCCAGCAGCTGGATCGGCCGCCGAGCGCTGAAGGCCAAGGGCCAGGCGTCTTCGCTGTACCTGTTCTGCTATTACGCGGGGTCGAGTGTGGCGGGGACGGCAGGCGGGGTGTTCTGGCACCAATGGGGCTGGAGTGGCATCGGGCTGTTCATCGGCAGCCTCCTGGCGGTGGCGTTGCTGGTGGCGTTGCACCTTAGCAAGCTGGCGCCCAAGGCTGCCTGAAACAGGGCTGCTCTGTGCAGCCCAATCGCCGGCAAGCCGGCCCCCACAGGTAAACCACTGTATTCAAGGGCAGTGGGATACCTGTGGGGGCCGGCTTGCCGGCGATTGGGCTTCAGATCAGTTCACGATCTCGACAATATCCACATCCACTTCACGGCTCATCAGGTGCTTTTCCACCTCGCCGGTCAGCTTGACCTTGGTCTTGTCGTTCAACGGCGTCGGCGGCAGGTCTTCATCGTCGATTTCAACGGTGATGGTGCCGGTGTTGTCCTTGAATTCGTACTTGTCGTCGTTGTTGATCTTCTTGGTGACATAACCCTGCAGCACCACGGGGGTGTCATCGGCTGCGTCATTGGCAGCAGCGACGGTAGTCACCGACTGGGCGCCCGGGCCGGTATAGCCGGCGGCCAAGGCAGCGGTACTGAACAAGGGGGCGAGAATCAGAGCGAAGTAACGAGCTTTCATGAGGATCGGGTCCTGTTTCGGTTTCGATGGGACCAGATTAGCGACAATCGCTGAATTAAAACTTAATGCAACAGAAACCGGCCTGTAGGCTAGTGCCAGTCAGTTAGCGTGATCAGGTCTGCTACGCAGACCATCGCCGGCAAGCCGGCTCCTACAAGGACCGCGCAGTTGTTGAGCTGTGCGCCGTAC